>JAGQTS010000268.1 GCA_020438895.1 Mycobacterium sp. | reverse complement strand
GCTCGGAGTGGTGCTGACCGCGCCCTCCGGCAAGGCTGCCGAGACCGCCGCCCGCGATGCCGGCTACCTGGTCAACGCTGCCGCCGCGGATGTGATCAGGTTGGCTCCGCCGCTGATCATCACCGACGATCAGGTGCACCGTTTCCTCGGCGACCTACCCCAGATCCTCGACACCGCCCAGCATGTACAGGAGACCACGCCGTGACCGTTCGCCACTTCCTGCGCGACGACGACCTCAGTCCCGCGGAGCAGGCCGAGGTACTGACCCTCGCCGCTGAACTCAAACAGCAGCCGTTCAGCCGTCGTCCGCTGGAGGGACCGCTGGGGGTAGCGGTGATCTTTGACAAGAACTCCACTCGGACAAGGTTTTCCTTCGAGATGGGCATCGCCCACCTGGGCGGGCACGCAGTCGTCGTCGACGGCCGATCAACCCAACTCGGCCGCGAGGAGACCCTCTCCGACACCGCGCGCGTTCTGTCCCGCTACGTCGAGGCGATCGTGTGGCGCACCTTCGGACAGCAGCGCCTGATCGACATGGCTTCAGCGGCAACGGTTCCGGTGATCAACGCGCTGTCCGACGAATTTCACCCCTGCCAGGTCCTGGCCGATCTGCAGACGGTCGCCGAACGCAAGGGCAGCCTGCGGGGGCTGAAGCTGAGCTACCTGGGCGACGGCGCCAACAACATGGCGCACTCCCTGGCGTTGGGCGGCGTGACAGCTGGCATCAACGTCACCATCGCCGCACCGCCCGGCTTCGCACCCGACCCGGAGGTCCTCGCGGCTGCGAGTCGCCGCGCAGCCGAGACCGGTGCAACCATCCACACCACCACCGACCCGCAGGCCGCAGCCCGCCACGCCGACGTTCTGGTCACCGACACCTGGACATCGATGGGTCAGGAGAACGATGGCCTGGACCGGATAGGACCCTTTCGGCCATATCAGCTGAACTCGGATCTGCTGGACTTGGCCGCCCCTGATGTTGCCGTGCTGCACTGCCTTCCCGCACACCGCGGCGAGGAGATCACCGACCTTGTGCTCGACGGGGTGCACAGCGCCGTCTGGGATGAGGCAGAGAACCGATTACACGCCCAGAAGGCCCTGCTGGTGTGGCTGCTGGAGCGAGAATCCCGATGAGCCGCTTGCGCGAAGAGCGAGAATCCCGATGAGCCGCACCTCGGACACGACCAGGGCGGGCCGGCAAGCCCGGATCGTGGCCATCGTCTCCACCTGCCCAGTCCACAGCCAGAGCGAGCTGGCGGCCCTGCTGGCAGATGAGGGCATCGAAGTGACCCAGGCTACCCTGTCACGGGACCTCGAGGAACTCGGCGCGGTGAAACTGCGCGGGGCCGACGGCGGGGGCGGGACCTACGTCGTTCCCGAGGACGGCAGCCCGG
>JAGQTS010000267.1 GCA_020438895.1 Mycobacterium sp. | reverse complement strand
GCCAGCGGTTCCACCATGGCAGCCCGCCGTCGTGCCTCGGCCGGGGTGATTCGCAACCAGTCGGCGAGGACCTTGTGTGGCGCTCCACCGACGTCGCTGACATCGCGCCGGCCGACCTCCAGTGAGATGTCACCGCGAACGACGGCCTGCCGACGCAGCAGTTTCTCGCAGCGCCCCGCCAGCCGGATGAGGTCCGCCGCGCTCAGGGCGGACAGATCGACCGATTCGAGGATGTCGATGGCCGCGTCGATCTGGGCGACCGCCCCATCGATATCCGTCGAAAGCATGTTCGAATTCTATCGCGGCGGTGCGACAGGAACCTGCCCCGCGAAGGCCCATCACGAGGGCCCATGATGACGGCCCATCACGAGGGCCCATGCCTATGGCTGGATGTACCCGGGCGGGTTGGGGCTATCCACCCACAAGTCGACGCCCAGATCCGAGCCCGGCAGGCAGTCATAGACCGAAAGGTCGGTGACCCCGGACTCCAGCAAGACGTCCTCGCACAGCAGCGATTGCCCGGTGTATTCGCGTGCCGGCCGGCTCAGCACGGCGTAGGCGGAGTCGGCGTACACCTCGGGTTTGCGTGAACGGGCCATCGACTCGTCGCCGCCGAGCAGGTTCTGCACCGCAGCGGTGGCGATCATCGTCCGCGGCCACAACGTGTTGGAGGCGATGCCGGCGTCCTTCAACTCTTCGGCGATGCCCAATGCGCACAACGTCATTCCGTACTTGGCCATCATGTAGGGGGTGGGTCGCAGCCATTTGGGTTCCAGCCGGATCGGCGGAGACAGGGTCAGAATGTGCGGGTTTTCCCGATCCTTCATGTGCGGTATGCAGGCCTGCGACACCGCGTAGGTGCCACGCACCTCGATTCCGTTCATCAGGTCGAAGCGCTTGAGCGGTACGTGCTCGATCGAGCCGAGGTTGATCGCGCTGGCGTTGTTGACGCACATGTCTATTCCGCCGAACTGCTCGACGGCTCGGGCGACGGCCGTGGCCACCGAATCCCCGTCGCGGACATCGCCGACGATGGGTAAGGCGTGCCCGCCGGCATCCTCGATCTCCTTGGCGGCGGTGTAGATCGTGCCCGGCAGTTTGGGATGCGGCTCGGTGGTCTTGGCCACCAGCGCGATGTTGGCGCCGTCGGCGGCCACCCGCTTGGCGATCGCCAGACCGATACCGCGGCTGGCGCCCGAGATGAACATGGTCTTGCCGGAGAACGTGCCCATGGCGTCACCCTAGAGCCCGGACGGCCCCGCCGGCCGCACGGGTCACCCGGATCGCCAGGTGATTCTCGGCGGTGTGTCGGTTCCATGGTGGGTGAGCCTTCGCCAGGTCGCCACCCCGACCGCGATCATCACGGCGCCCAGCGCCGCGTTCAGGACCGCCAGGGCGTGGACCGCGCGTCCGGTCCGCTGGGCGATGGGAACGTAATCCCGGAGAAATGAGGCGATATCCCCGACCGCGATCAGCTGCGTATCGGCCAGCCCGGTCTGCGATGTCGACATCTCGCCACCCATGCCCTTGCGGACATCACCCCAGACGACCACCGGAGTGGAACGACGCAGCACGCAATCGGAGGACCCATCGTCGTCATCCTGGGGCCAGCGCCAGGCCTGCAGGCTCGACGTGATCCCTGCCGCGATCACCGGTGGTCCGCCGGGAAACTCCAGGAGGTAGCGGTCGGGAAGCCGATGGGCGGTACCCGGTATCCGAACACCCCCGATCGTCGGACAGGAAATCGAGGCGACCACGCCGCTCCGGAGTTCGGGATTGCGATCGCTGATGGTGGCTTCCATCAGAACGCCCCCCAGCTGCTCCAGGCCGTCGCGGCGGGCGAGGAACTCCTCGCGGGTACGCAATTGGGGGAGCTGGCCGACGCGCAGATGCTGGTCGGCCGCCATCGTCAGGAACATCGCGACGAACAGGTAGCCGCCGGCCAGCGCACAACAGATCAGGATGACGTTGCCGCGGTCGCGCCGGCTGCTCAGCCGAGGCAGCGCCCGGACGATCAGCAGCACCGCGAGAATCGAGAGGATCACCGTGCCGACAAGAATCTTCGCCGCGTCGGCGACGAGTCTCGCGGCCACGTCGCCGGTCAACAGCAGAGCGGTGACAGCCGCCACGGCGGCGACGATGACCATGGCGCACAGCCGCAGTGTCCGGTGCCTCCAGCGGTACCCCAGTCCGGCGGTGCCCAGAGCGATCGCAGACCACGCCGCCACCAGCATCATGGCCGGATGCCGTCACGGCACCGCAGGCCGAGTTCGATGAAGGCGTCGACCTGATCCAGGGACCGCAGAACGTCGGTCCGGACCCGAACCCGCACCCCGTCCTCGTCGACGGTCACCGCGGGCTGATCCCGCTCCGAGCCGTACCGCGAACACCAGCCGCTGATCGCCTCGGCGATCCCGGCGAGGTCATCCGAGGGCCGGTAGCCGGCTGTGGCGAAGGCCAGGAGCCGGTGATCCGCCGCCGGCACCGGCTGCAGCGAGCGTCCGCCACTGACCCGGTCGATACCCAGCCATCCCGTCATGGCCGGGGTGGCCGAACCCAGCAATGTGATGGTCAGCTCCCGCAGTTCCGGGGGTGGGGAGGGGCCCATGACCAGCACCGCCCCGGTGACACGCGGGGTCGGGCTCGTCCACGTACTGACGACGATGTGGGTACTCGGTGGCGACATCTGCGAGGCGAACGAGCGGGTCATGGTCACCGACCAGTCGCCGGACTCCGGTGTCACGATGGAGTCGTCGCCCCGGCGGTCGAGCTGCAGACCCCGTTGCGTCAGGCCCGAACGGAACGCCGCCCGCCGCCGCACCTGCCACACCACCAACGCAAGAGCCAGAGCCGCAGTCGTGATCGCAATGAGGACGGTGACGGCAGAGGCGGACATCTCCATGCTGATACCCAACCATCCGTGGGGGAATTCCGAGGCGCCGGCCGTGGGTGCCGTCACGACCGGTGAGTCGGCGTTCCCTACGATGCTTGCAACATGACTGCTGACTCCGACCCGCCCGCGCCCAGCGAGGAGAGCGACGCCGAGCTGACGGCCCGGTTCGAGCGCGACGCCATCCCGCTGATGGATCAGCTCTACGGTGGTGCGCTGAGGATGACCCGCAATC
>JAGQTS010000266.1 GCA_020438895.1 Mycobacterium sp. | reverse complement strand
CGTGTTCGTGGTCGAAGGTCAGCGCAGCCGCCCCCTCGGCCACCGCACGCAGGGCCTGCAGGTCGGTGTGCGGGCCGACCACCACATCCGGGCTCACCTGGGCCGCGGGGTCCTCGGGGCTGACCGCCAGCACTCGCAGGCTCATCCCCAGCGCGATTGCGGACTGGTGGGTCATGCGGGCCAACTGCCCGCCTCCCACCATTGCCACCACAGGTGTTCCCGGCACGGCGCTTATGGTGTCATGACCCGGGCGATCGGTGGGTCAGCGGACCACGGGTGACCAGCGCAGCTACGCACCCAGCCCGGTTTTTCCGTAGACTCTCCCCTTGTGTCTTTTGCTGATGCCACGATCGACCGGCTGCCACGGCCGTTCCGGCCGTTTGCTGAGCGGCATCATGAGCTGATCAAGTTCGCGATCGTCGGCGCCACCACTTTTTTCATCGACTCGGCGATTTTCTACACGCTCAAGCTGACGATCCTGGAACCCAAGCCGGTCACAGCGAAGGTCATCGCGGGAATCGTCGCGGTGATCGCCTCCTACATCCTCAATCGGGAGTGGAGTTTCCGCGATCGCGGCGGCCGCGAGCGCCACCACGAGGCTTTGCTGTTCTTCGCCTTCAGCGGAGTCGGGGTGGTGCTGAGCATGGCGCCGCTGTGGTTCTCCAGCTATGTCCTGGGACTACGGGTACCCGAGGTGTCGCTGACGGTGGAGAACGTCGCCGACTTCATTTCGGCCTACATCATCGGCAACCTGCTGCAGATGGCATTCCGGTTCTGGGCCATGCGGCGCTGGGTCTTCCCCGATCAACTCGGCGGCGCGGAATCCCTCGACAAGGCCCTCGAGTCGACACTGACCGCCGGTGGTATCGCCGAGGTTCTCGAAGACGAGGTGGCCATCCGCCGCCGCCGGAAGCCCGCCGCCTGACGGTCGATCAGCGTTCCTGCTCGGTGGTGTCGAACACCTCGTGGTAGAGCAGCGAATGCACCTGCTCCACCTGCGGAATGTCGTTGAACTCCAGGGGGTCCTGGGACGCCGACTCGATGATCAGGGTTCCGGTGCGCATCATCCGGTCGGCGAGCCCGTGCCGGAACTCCACACTGTTGATACGGGCCAACGGGATGTCGATTCCGGCCCGGGTGAGCACCCCGTGGCGGTACATCACCCGCCGGTCGGTGATGACGAAATGGGTTGACCGCCAGGCCAGAAACGGCCGGACGGTCAGCCATCCCACCACCAGCAACCACAGCCCGCCGATCACCGCCATGACCACCTGCCTCGCGGTCGGGTCCCAACCGGTCTCGCTGACCACCGCCGCGGCGAACGCGGCCAGCGCGGTCAGCAGCAGCAGGACCAGGACCGGGCCGATGAGCCGCTTCCAGTGCGGATGCCGGTGCAGCACCACCTGTTCGCCCTCGGCCAACACGTTGTCGGGGTAACCCATCAGTCGCTCATCTGCCCGCGCTCGCCGCGATCTGGAACGACGACACCATCATCACCACGCAGATGAGCAGGATCAGCCCGACCGCGGCAAGTGCCGCCGGCTTCGTCCCATGCCTGTCAGCGAGGCAGCCCGGGTCGTGGTCGTCCAGGGCCGCAGACCAGGTCAGCATGGCGGCCGAGGCGAAGATCGCGACCCCGAACACGGTGAAGGCCCAGGTATAGGTGTGCAGACCGGCGATGGCGGGGCCGAAGCCGGAGGGTTCCCCGGGAACCGGACAGGCGTTGATCAGGATGTGCCGGCCCGCGGCCAGCGCGCCCGAGACCGCGAACATGATCGACACCGCATAGTGCCGAACCCGCATGCCCAGGGTCAGGTTCAGTGCGGCGCCCAGGGCTACGCCGATCATGCACACCCGTTGCAGCTGACACAGTTTGCAGGGAGCGTCGTGCTCGACGAACTGGTAGTAGAGCGAGGCGCCCAGAACGGCGGCAATCCCCAGGATTCCCAGAATGTTGAGGATCCTGGCCGCGACGATCGGGCCTCGGACGGTACTCACAGACTCACCCCGATCGCCACATCGGAAAGCAGGACGTAAATGAGAACGGTGAGCCAGACGCAGACGACCGCGGCGATCCAGGTGCGGCCCACCTGTCGCAGCGCGCCGACAAGGCACCCGCTCATCAGCAGGAACGCCACGGCGAGCAGCCACAGAGTCATGGCCTGACCTCCTCCGTCTCCGCCCTAGCGCGGGATCGCGATTGGAACTATAGGACTCAGGACGACGGCCGGCCCGACAATTGGGCGGGCCGGTCGGCCCGGCGGCGCCACGGCTACCATCGTCATCCATGACGACGACCGAGACCGGCACCCACGCGGATATCCACACGACGGCCGGTAAGCTCGCCGACCTGCGCCGCCGCGCCGAGGAGACGCTGCACCCGGTGGGCGAGGCCGCGGTCGAGAAGACCCACGCCAAGGGAAAGCTGACCGCCCGTGAGCGGATTCTGGCGCTGCTCGACGAGGACTCGTTCGTCGAACTCGACGCCCTGGCCCGGCACCGCTCGACGAATTTCAACCTGCAGGAGAACCGCCCGGTCGGTGACGGCGTGGTGACCGGCTACGGCACCATCGACGGCCGCGAGGTATGCATCTTCAGCCAGGACGCCACCGTATTCGGCGGCAGTCTCGGCGAGGTCTACGGCGAGAAGATCGTCAAGGTCCAGGAACTGGCCGTCAAGACCGGCCGGCCGCTGATCGGCATCAACGACGGCGCCGGTGCCCGCATCCAGGAGGGCGTGGTCTCCCTGGGTCTGTACAGCCGGATCTTCCACAACAACATCAAGGCGTCCGGCGTCATCCCGCAGATCTCGCTGATCATGGGAGCCGCCGCCGGCGGGCACGTCTACTCCCCCGCGCTGACCGACTTCGTCATCATGGTCGACCAGACCAGCCAGATGTTCATCACCGGGCCCGATGTCATCAAGACCGTCACCGGCGAGGACGTCACCATGGAGGAACTCGGTGGCGCGCACACCCACATGGTCAAGTCCGGGACCCTGCACTACGTCGCCTCCGGCGAACAGGACGCCTTCGACTACGTTCGTGACCTGCTGAGTTACCTGCCGCCGAACAACTACGCCGAGCCGCCGCGGTTTCCCGCCCCGCCGCATCCCGGCGCCATCGAGGACAACCTCACCGAGGAGGATCTCGAACTGGACACCCTGATCCCGGACTCGCCGAACCAGCCGTACGACATGCATGAGGTGATCACCCGGATCCTCGACGACGACGAGTTCCTCGAGGTGCAGGCGGGTTACGCGCAGAACATCATCGTCGGCTTCGGCCGGGTGGACGGCCGCGCGGTGGGGATCGTGGCCAACCAGCCCACCCAGTTCGC
>JAGQTS010000265.1 GCA_020438895.1 Mycobacterium sp. | reverse complement strand
TACGCCCTCGCTGCCTAAGCGACGGCGTGTCTGTCAGACCGGGAAGGCCCTCGGCCCGGACCCTGGCATCAGCTAGAGG
The DNA here is from genome assembly GCA_020438895.1 of Mycobacterium sp. Taxonomy (GTDB): domain Bacteria; phylum Actinomycetota; class Actinomycetes; order Mycobacteriales; family Mycobacteriaceae; genus Mycobacterium. The sequence continues at coordinate 5,232 of JAGQTS010000265.1, read as the reverse complement.
GATCCACCGCCTGGTTCGGTCGCGGGACTGGGTGGGACATCTACAGCGACTGGGATCGTCATCTCGGCTGGTTCGCGTGACCGGGAGATCCAAGTAGAGACACAGCGAACTGCGCACGGAGAAGCCTCGAGGGAATGCCGTAGGACCCGGGTTCGATTCCCGGCAGCTCCACCACAACAGGCCAGGCCGAAAGGCCTGGCCTGTTTTTTGCCGCCTCGGGCCCGCCGGCGCAAACCTTCCATCTGATCCGAGACCTTCCATAAGTTTGGAGATCAGACGTCGGGTCGCCATTTCCTATGCGACTACGGAGCGCCGGTGTGAGTCCCCGGTGTGCGCCCCCGGCAAAGGCGGTCGGGAATAACCCTCAGCATTGCCGGTTGTCGTACACGGGAGAATCGGGACACATCGGTGCCAGGAGGGAACAGTAATGACGAGTGTGGACACCCTGCGACTACGTGAACTAGCGGATGAACTTGGCTTTTGGCCCGCGACCACCGGACCGGAGGCGATAGCCCGCCACCGTCGGCTCAACGATGCACTCGACGCCGCCCTCGACTTGGAACAAACCGGCAAGAAGTTTGCCCATCTGCAGAGACGTCCGCAGTAGGCCCGCAGCCCAGCTTCGCGCAGTAGCGGGAAGGGTCCACATGGCGGTGTGAGTGCCTTAGGCTGCTCGTCGATGGTCCTTGCCAGTTGAGGAGCAGCCATGGCGATTCCTGGGTATCTCGGTCCGGTCGGCCGGGTGGGTGCGTTGGCACTCTTCCTGGGAGTCGGGTCGTTGGCCGGGTGGGTTCCCTCGGCCGCTGCGGATGACGAGGGCGTTGCGTCTCACGTCGCAGAGGCGAATCCAGCCGTATCTGGCCCGTCGGCCGGGCCTTCGAGGCGGCAGACAACCCATTCCGTCAAGCGGACTGGTGGAGTCGACGCACCTGCCTCACGCTCAACCGGTGGCCGTACTCCGATCGCGGAGGTTCGTTCTGCCCGGCGGGTCATGTCATCGTCGCGTGCCTCGACAACGGCCGCTTCACGGCAGCACGTGATTGGCGTGCCCGCCGCCCCGAGTAGCAGCGCGACGGCTCGCGCGGCCTCCCCGGCAGGACCGCAGACAGCAACCGGTCCAACGAATCCGACTGTGCCGCAGTCATATGCGGCTGCGAATCCGATCGCGGACTTCGTCGGCATCGTCGTCGGCATCTTCGTCGGCAATGGAACACCTTCGCATCCCCACGCCGGCCTGCTGGTCGGAAACGGCTATTCGTGGACCGCCGAGACCTGTCCGGCAGGTCCCTGCGACGGCGGAAACGGCGGCCTGTTGGGTAACGGCGGGAACGGCTTCAACGGAGGAAACGGCGGTTCGGCGGGCTGGATCGGGAACGGCGGTGACGGCGGCGACGGGAGTACCGGCGGTGCCGGCGGAGACGGTGGCCGTGGCGGCCTGTTCATCGGCAGCGGCGGTAGTGGCGGTGCCGGTGGTGCCGGGACGGCGGGTGGCCAGGCCGGCGGCGGTGGGGGAGACGGTGGATCAGCCGGGTGGCTCTCTGTTCTCGGCAATGGTGGTGCCGGTGGAGCGGGCGGCGCCGGCGGCGCCGGTGCGCCGGGAGCCGTCTACGTCAAACCCGGCGGCACCGGCGGAGCGGGGGGTGCCGGTGGTGTCGGCGGCGACGGCAGTTGGATCCTCGGACTCGGGGGAGCCGGGGGGCGTGGCGGTGACGGTGGTTCGGGAGGCACGGGCGGTGTGGCGGCCGCCGGTGGAGCCGGCGGGTCGGGCGGATCCGGCGGCGCGGGTGGATCCGGACGGGTGGTGGTGCTGTTCGGTAACCGGGCACCCGGCGGCGACGGCGGCACAGGGGGAACTGGTGGGGCCGGCGGCGGCGTTGACGCCGGCGCAGGATCGTCAGGCGGCGTGGGCGGCACCGGCGCCGATGACGGAGCCGGCGGATCTGGCGGAACCGGCGGGAGCGGCGGCACTGCCGGCGGTACCATCCGGTTCACTCCATTGGCCCAACCGCTGGTCGCCTTCGTCAACGACAGTCGGGCCGACACCTCGGGAACCGCGGCCAGTCTGCTGACGCCGATCAACTACAACGCCGATATCTTCGCCGCCGTGCCAGCGCTGATGACGGCGAATTACGGCTTCGACGGTTACATGGGGGTTCCCGGCCTGAACGGCACCACGGTCGTCGACCGAGAAATCGCCGCGGCCTTCAACGTGGCGTGGGAGAACGTCGACCCGGCGTTGGGCGCCCCGCAGAGGTCGTACACCTCGGCGGTGTCCACCGACAGCGTCGAGGCCGCCTATGGTGTCGATCTCCTGCTGGCCGACACGATGCCGCTGGTGTTCAGCAACCCACTGCTGCCCACGACCATGGACCCGACCGACTTCCTGGTCACACTCAGCGACGGATCCCAGGTGGTGCCGCTGACCGCGGCGTTTCTGCCGAACCTGGAATTCAACGAACGCCAGACCGTCGTGATCGCGGGACCGTTCGGCAATCGGCTGCAACCCGGGGAGCCCGGCGCCCTCTATCCGGTGTCGGTGACGGTGGTGGAGGACAGCACCCCCCTACAGATGCTGACCAACTCGGGAATCATCTCCGCGGTCGGACTCAGTCAGAGCAGTTCCAACCCCTACGTCATCGGTAACGGCCCCCGCCTGGTGGCCGCAAAGCTCAACTACTTCAGCAATCTGGGCGAGGGTGGCCCGATCGGGATCGGCCTCACGTCGGAGAACAACAGCGGGTCAGATCTTTACGGCAACCAGGCTCAGTATCGGTTGCGGCTGTACACCAGCGCCGGCTTCTCCCCAGACGGGATCGCCAGCCTGCTCCCGAGCGAGTTCTCTCGCTATTTCGTGTTGGAAGCAACAGCGGACGACGGGTCTCCGGTCGTCATCACCGAAGCCAATGTCCCGGTCGACGTCGGGAGTGTCGGCACCATCACCGTTGTCGGCCTCGCCGACCTGGCCCCGGCCGGCACGTCTGAGAACGCGGCATACGTCGAGGACCACGACAACTACTACGACGTCATCCTGGCCGGCGATCCCGCGGCGATCGCCAGGTTGACCAGTGTACGGATGCCGTCGTCGGGCGGTTATTCCCCGGTCTACAACCCCGGAGGGCCGGGGAACGACCCGACGGCGCCCGGTGCTGCGCCCGGTCCGTTCACGGTGCCCAGCACTGATCACAGTGTGTCGGTCACCAATGACCTCGACGGCACTCAGGTCGTGACATTCGTCGAGGTGGAGGGGTCCGTACAACGGAATCCCGTCACCGGCCAGCCCATCGGGACTCTGGTGGGACTGGCGGTGGAGGACGTGGTGACCGGACAGCAGATCAACGCCTACCGCGATCCCAACGGCCTCGTGTTCTACGCGAGCTTTGCGCCGGAGGCCGGTTGACCCAATTCGGCGCGCCGGTGGGAAGATCGGGGCGTGAACGGCTATCTCGCGGCGGCGGTCGCCGCCATCTTCGTGTGGCTGGGCATGGTGCTGGCGATCTCGTTCCTGGAGGCGCCGCTGAAATTCCGTGCGCCCGGGGTGACGATCCAACTCGGGCTGGGGATAGGACGGCTGGTCTTTCGTGCTCTCAACGTCTGTGAGGTGGTACTGGCGGCCATCGCACTCGGCGCGCTGGTGCTCGGCCGCGCGCAGACCGGCGTGTTGGTGGCCGCCGGGATCGCCGTTGCGGCGCTCGGTGCGCAGGTCGTGGCCGTGCGGCCGGCCTTGACCCGGCGTTCCGACGCGGTGCTGGCCGATCCGCACGTCGCGCAGGCCGGACGGTCGCATGCTCATGTCGTCTACGTTGCGTTCGAGTTGGTCAAAGTGTTCGCACTGGTGGTCGGTGGAATTTTGCTGCTGGCCTGATCTGAAGGAGGCGTTGTCATGGAATCGCTGTCGCTCACCGAGTTGGCCGACGAGCAACTAGCCGGGGCGCGGACCGCGAGCAGCGGCCGGGCAGCCCACACGGTGCACGGTGGTCGCGAGCATATGCTGCGCCAGACCGTTATCGCCTTGGTCGCCGGCCAGGAACTGGCTGAACACGAGAGTCCCGGCCAGGCCACCCTTCAGGTGCTACGCGGCCGGGTACGGGTCAGCACCGCCGGCGAGGAGTGGCGCGGGATCGCCGGTGACTTCCTGGTCCTGCCCTCCGAACGGCACGGACTGCACGCCGAGGACGACGCAGTCGTGCTGCTGACCGTGCTGGCTGACAGTCGCCCGGGCCACTAGCGGCCCGGGATCGCGATCACGGTTCAGAACCGGAAGTCGGCGAGTTCGGTGTTCCCCCGCTGCCGACCGTCATGGACCGCCAGCAGGGCGGGCACCATCTCGCACGTGACCAGGCCGTGTTCCGCAGTGAGCTCGTCGACCACGCGAAAGGTGCCAGCCATGCTGGCCGGGCTGCCGACGATGACCGTCATCACCGGAACCCGCCGGCCCAGCTGAAAGAGCCTGTCACCATGCGGTTTGTGGTCGCCGTGATAGCCCCACACACCTCGCAGCACCGTTGCTCCGGCAGCGGCGTTCGACTCCCACAGCGCGCGGACCAACGCGCGGTGGATCGGAGTCCCGTCGGGGCGGTCAGCCTCGGAGGTGAAGACCATCAGCTTCTGCCAGAGCTGCCGCCCGTGGTCGTCCACTTCGGGGAGGTCGGGCGGTGTGGCCAGCCGTTGCCCGTCGCGTTTGCACAGTCGTACCCGTTCGGTGGTAGCCAACGGCTGATGCAACAGCCGGGCCAGTTCGGCTGAGCACGCCTCGACCTGCGCGGCGCTGCCGATGGCGATGATCATCATCGGAACATCGACGTTGAGCCCGATGAAGTGGGCGCGTCTGCGAACACCGTGTGACGTGCCGTCCACGCCGACGAATACCGAGACCCCGGCGAACTGGTGACGGTGCAGCAGCTCGCAGATCGCACGGTAGGCCGGCACGCTGTTCACCCGGCGATTTCGACCGATGTACACGGTCAGCTTGACGGCATCGCCGGCTAGCGACCCTTCCGGCAGCGGCGGTGCGGTGACGTCACCGTCGAGTAACCGTGCCCGCTCAAGGGTGATCAGACCGGAGGACGTCATCGTGACGACATCGCCGGCCAGCGCGCCGATGGTTGCGGCATCGTCGACCGCAGCGATCGCCACCGAGGGATCCTCGGACAAGCTGAGCGATTGGTCGCTGCGGAGGATGTGTTGGTGTCCGAAACCGGAGATTCCGCGCAGCATGACGCTGGTCGCGACCCG
>JAGQTS010000264.1 GCA_020438895.1 Mycobacterium sp. | reverse complement strand
GAAACCGTTCAGCCCCTCGCACCCCGGCCGATAGGGTCGGCCGGACTTCCCATACTACCCATCTGTAACGACAGACTCCACGCGATTAGTCCTCGATTCGCCCCGCCTAGATCACGAAGGACAGGTTCTCGACAATCCGCCGTCCGGCCTCGACGTCACCGCCGTAGTCCACCGCCTGCGGCAGGTCGCTGATCAGTGGTCGGCCACCGGCCAGTCGGCTGAATTGCAAGCCGTCCATCGTGACGACGATCGTCGGATCGGCTCCGCCGAAGTCCTCCACGACTGTGGCGCGGCCATCGACGGCCACTCGAATCTCCCGGGCCACCGGCCCCGTCAGTCGCAGAAGCACCCGGGATCCGTCTGGCGCCCGGCCCTTCTTTCCGACCACGAATCCCATACCGGAGGCCAATTCATCCAGAGCCAACCGCGTGTCGGGCCCGCTGAGCTCACCGGGTGAGGCGGTGCGGCCCACCGCGTCACGGATGTCGTGTTCATGCACCCAACAATCGAAGATCCGTACCCGCATGAACCGTCCCAGACTGTCCGGGCCGACCGGAGTCAACGTGATGGCCTCCCATTCCTCAGGGGTCAGCGCCGACAACGCGGCCTTGCGCCGGTTGGTGACCTCGCGAAACTTCGCCATCATGGCGGCCGGCGACTCCGGACGCAGATGCTCGACCCACGCCTCGTTGAGCGCACCGATGTCGTTGTGGACGTGGTCCGGCCGGGAACCCAAGTCCGGGGTGGGTTCCCCAGACAACATCGCCTCGGTGCCGACGATATGAGCCACAACGTCGTGCAGCGTCCACCCCGGCAACGACGTCGCCAGCTGCCATTGCTCCTCGGTCAGACCGGACAGCAGGGAATCAAGAGCGTCCCAGGAGGCGAAGAGACCGGACAGGACATCGTCCTTGTCGAGGATGGTGCGCGGACGCTGGTCTGCAGACATAGCGGCGATGCTAGTCCGGGACGGTGCATCACCGGAAAGGAACGCCGCGGCCCCGATCCGCCGCTACATCCCCTTGGCTCGTCGCCCCAACTCCCGCACCACTTCGCGCTGCGCGTCACGGCGGGCGATGTCCTGGCGTTTGTCGTGTGCCTGTTTTCCTCGGGCCAAGGCGAGTTCCACTTTCACCTTTCCGTCGATGAAGTACATCGACAGCGGCACCAACGTCAGGTTGCCATCCCTGATCTTGCCGACCAGGAGGTCGATCTGGCGGCGATGCAACAGAAGCTTGCGGTTTCTGCGTGGGGCGTGGTTGGTCCAGGTGCCGTGGTGATATTCGGCGATATGCAGGTTGCGCAACCAGATCTCGCCGTCATCGATGGTGGCGAACGCATCGGCAAGCGACGCGGCGCCCTCTCGCAGACTCTTGACTTCGGTACCGGTCAGCACGACCCCGCATTCGAAGACCTCGAGAACCGAATAGTTGTGCCGGGCTTTGCGATTGGTGGCGATGACCCGCTGACCGGAGCCCTTCTCATCGCCCGGCTTCTTGCCCGGTTTCTTCGACACCGCTAGTCCCGCACGTACAGCCGCAACGTCACGTAGGCCGTGACGGCTGCCATCGCGACCCCTACCGCGAACATGATGGGAGACACGTAGAGGACGTCGGCGTAATCGATCCGGGCGATCAGATTAGCCTGATAGAACTGACTCAGAGCCCTCTCCAGGAACAGCGCCCTCACCCCGATGAGACCGACGATGGCCAGCAGGACGCCGATCGTCGCGGCGATCACCGCCTCGGTCAAGAACGGCAACTGGGTATACCAGCGGGTAGCCCCCACCATCCGCATGATCCCGATTTCAGTGCGACGGGTGTAGGCCGCCACCTGAACCATGTTCGCGATCAACAGAATCGCGCCCACCGCCTGGACGATCGCAATGGCGAACGCCGCGCTGGAGAGCCCGTCGAGCACGGCGAACAGCCGGTCGATGAGCTCCTTCTGGTTGAGCACGTTGAGCACACCCGGCTGGCCCTGCATGGCCTTGTCGAATTCGGCGTGCTGTTCCGGATCCTCCAGCTTAACGATGAACGAGGCCGGGAACGAATCCTTGGAGGCGACGTCCTTGTACTCCGGGAACTTGGTGACCGCGTCGTTGTAGGCGTCGTCACGGTTCAGGAACCGCACACTCTTGACGTCGTCGCGGGCTTCGATCTGCGCCCGCAACGCCTTACACGCCTCGGCATCGCAGCTCGGGTCGTTGGCCGAGACCTCGTTGGTGAGGAACACCTGGCTCTCGACTCGGTCGAGGTAGATATCGCGAGATTGGTTGGCCAACTGCATGACCAGCAATCCCCCGCCGAACAGACCGATGGAAATGGCGGTGGTGAGGATCATCGCTATCGTCATGGTGACGTTGCGACGCAGGCCGTTGACGACCTCGTTGACGAGGAACCCGAAGCGCACTTAACGATCCATTCCGTAGACGCCGCGCTGCTCGTC
>JAGQTS010000263.1 GCA_020438895.1 Mycobacterium sp. | reverse complement strand
TGGTGTTGTAGGTGGGGCCGTCCGAAGACCACCAGTAGTCAGGCGTGGTCTGGTAGTACTTCAGCCCCCCGCCGGGGTTGGGTTGGGTGCCGAAGGCGAAGTCGAGACTGTAGACACCCATCGGGGTCGCGGGAACGTTATCGCGCGCCTCAGTGGCCATCCCTGCTGAGCCGACCAGGATGGGGATGCCGGCGCCGACAGGTTGCCATCCGGTGGCCCCGCGCTGCCAGACGTCCATCTTCGCCGTCGACCCACCGGTGCCGACAACCGACAGCACCTGGGTGGCGTTGCCGACCCTGGCCTGGAACCACGGAGTGTCGGCACCGCTGACCGGCGCGAAGCCCACCGCAAGCACCATGGCGAGTGCCGCAGCAGCCACCCGGAACAGGACTCGACGCATCGGACCATCCTCTCCACCGCGCTCGTCCGGGGTCAAGGATGCCGACGTCAAGGTTCGGCCACAGTAGCGTGAACCCCTTCCCGCCGCTGTGGCTATTCCACAAACGTGTCGCAGATCCGCTGCATCACTTCGAGAAAACCCCCATTTTGCAGGGAGTGTTCCGATCACGTGGACTTCTCCACACCTGCTGAATGGTCAGCTGGCAAATAAGCGCGCTAGCATCGCGCCCATGTTCGGCGCCGATCTGCCCCCCGGGGAATGGTCAGCGATGCTGATCGGTGGGTACTGGCCGAGTCGCGGCGCCCTCGACGTCTTGACCGTGGCAGCCGCTGGACGACTCCGGTCCGAGAAGCACCTCCATGGCTATGCCGACCATCTCCGCTCGGTGAGCCAGGCGCAGTTGGCCCGCCAAGACGGATCCACGGCCGAAGCCGCACGATCGCTGTTCGCACGAGGCGAGCAGCGCGCACGGGCGACCGCCGAGCGCAACGCCGCCAAACGGAAGTCCTACGAGTCCGCCCACGACCGGGTGGCAGCCCTTCGCGACGAGCTCTCCCAACTGGCCGCAGACGGCAACGCCGCGATTCGCCGGATTGAGGAATCCTCCGCCCCACTCGCAGCCAAGGTCAGCAGCATCGTCGAGGTGATTGCGGACACACAGAATCGGGCCCGCACGAAGACCGCCGAGAGCTCCGGGGAATTACTCGCCGATGTTCAGCGTGTCCTCACCGCCCAAGGCGCCGAGGTCTCCGCTCGGGCCTTTGCCGCCCAGCACGGAGTCGACCCTGCACCGCCGCGCCCTCCGGCCCTGGAATCGCTGACCCGGCACGTCACGGCCCGCCTGGATGCCCCCGTCGACGCCGCCGGAAGTTCATCCGGCGGCGCCGACCCTGCCAGCTGCCCGACCGGTGCCGCAGCCTCCGGCCCGGAGCAGCCTGGGCATTCCGAATCCGGTCCGATACGGACCGCCGGTGAGCTGGCCGGTTCGGTGGCGGCACTGACGACTGGCGCCGGGCTCCTCACCGCGGCCGGCGTCGCCGCCGGCGGCACGGTGGGTGGGTCTCGGGCCGACGGCGCCGATGCCCCGGTCGGCCGGGCAACCCCATCGGCCGCTCAGGTCCCCGTGGCCGCCACCGGAACCCCGGCAGCCGGCGCACCGCCGAACGCAGCCGCCCCCCGATCAGGCGCGGCCCCTGTCAGCCCCGGCCTTCCGGTCGCCCGGCAGGCATCCGGTTCCCTCCCGCTGGGCAACCATCCGGCACCGATCACCTCGCGGCGCACCGGTTCCCCCGCGGGACCGCATCCCTCCGCCGGTACATCGGCCTCGGTCGGGGCGGGCCTGATCCGCCGCACCGCAGCGGTGGTTCCGGGAAGGTCCGCCGAACCCGCTACCGCCGGCACCACCGCGCGGGCGGACACCCAGCGCCTGAGCCGGATCGTGGAGGCGGTGGCCGGGCAGAAACCCCGGCTGCGGTGGGCGGCGGGAGAACGCCCGGACGGCACCCCGGTCCTGGTTACCGACGTCGCCGGTGGGTGGATCCCACCGGACGTCCAGATTCCGGTGGGCAGTCAACTGCTGACCCCGAGGACTCGCGACGGAGCACTCGCCGCGCTGCTCAGCGACTGCACCACCGTGGTGACCTACACGCCGGGACAACCGCTTCCATCGCAGGCTGCGGCGCTGACGATGTCGACCGGAGCCCGCGAGGTGGCACCGGTTGACGATCTCGGCTGGAAGCTCGCTCGGGCCACTGAGTGGCGAGATGGCTTGCCCCGACTCGCCCACACGTTGGCCCGGGCCGCCACGGCCGGAACCGGTTGGCTGGAATCCGAGGCCGCCCTTCTGGATGAACACGTGGCACGCGCCGCTAACCGCGTCGCAGCGCGGTATCCCGTTGCCGTTGCCGGCAGTGACATCGACAACTGGCAGCTGCTGGCCACCGTCGCCGCGCTGGTGAGCGGCGATCGACTCGCCGCGGACTACCATTTCGCGTGGTTCACGGCGGGAAGCCCACCATGACCCCCACCACGGGCAACGGACATCTCGATGCCGACGTCGACGCCTACCGGTTGGCTGGAGCCGCGAACACGCCACCCCCGGTGGTCACCTCCGATCCGCTGGCCGGGGAGCTCAGCCCGATCGAGCAACTGGTGCGGGTCCTCGGACTGGCCGCCAATCTCAGCGACGAGCAGGACAACGTTGACGGCATGGCCGACCACGAAGAGCGTGACATCCTGACCAGCGAGGCCGCCGCGGCGTTCGATGCCCAGGACGGGGACGCCGCCGCCCAGATAGCCCAGCAGATCCCCCAGTTGGCCGCGGGGATCGCGGGTTCCCTGGCCGGCGCCCTGAGCGGGGCCATGCAGCAGGTCGGCCAGCTACCTCAGCAGTTGACCCAAGGCGCGCAGCAGCCGATCCAAGCCGGCATGGGCGCCGTGCAGGCGGGCGGCGGGTACGCAGCGTTCGAGAACGCCGCAGACGAATCCCTGGATCCACTGGAGGCATTCGGTCCGCTGGAAGAGGACTTCGCCGCAGGCAGCGCTGATATCGTTGACCTGCCCGGGTCCGCAGAACTCGGCGGCGCGCACGGCAGTGCGAGCGCGGGCGGCGGCGGGACGCCCGCTGTACCACTGGCACCCGCCCTACCACCGTCGGTCGGCACGTTCCTATCGGCAGCACGTTCGGTGCCGGCATCGCCACCGCCCGCGTCCGGGCCCACCCCTGTGATGGGCGGCGGAATGGCCGGGGTGCCCATGGTGCCGCCCACCGCGATGAACGGCAGCGGCTCCGACAAGGACAGCGCATCCGCCACCAAACGCGTGTCCGTGCCTGCGGTGCGTAACGGCGCACCGGTGCAGGGCCGCATCACCACCCCGCCGATCGAGCCAGCGACGGTGAATACGGCGCGGGGTAAACCGGTCGCCACCCGGCGGGTCGTGGTCACGCGGGACGGGAATCCGCCGGACTAACATCACCGGCTGTACAGGTGTCCAGTGCGGACCGCGGCATTGCTGGAAGGCGTCAGGCCATGACCTCCGATCCGAACGCCATGACCTCCGATCCGGATGTGCCGATACCGCTGCCCGACATCCCCGGTGCCGACGCCGGAACCGAGGGACTGCCCAACCGCGCCGACCTGACCACCTGGCAGCGCGCCGTCGTCGACTCCTCGGCTTTCGCCGACATCGGGTTGCGCACCGCGATCGCGACCGTCGTCGGTGCAGCGGTGCTGCCCACCGTGGCCGGCACCCTCATTCGCCGCGCCGACGCCCGCACCGAACGCGACAACATCGCCTTCTACGCCGACCTGGCCGCGCGTCGAAATGCATCACTCTCCTTTCCGGCGCCGGACACGGTCCCGCAGGTCAGATCCCGGCCCGCCAACCCACTCGCCGAGTACATCGCTCGCGGGCGGGTGGACAACAACGCGTTCGCGAGCACCTTCGAGCCGATCAACCCCGCGGTTCGGTCACGATGGCGCGGTTATCGGCGCAACAACATCGCGCGTTTCCAGCACTGGCGGCACGGCGATCAGCCCCGCCCGACACTGTGTGTGATTCACGGATTCATGGGTTCTCCCTATCTGGTGAACGGACTCTTCTTCTCCCTACCGTGGTTCTACAGGTCCGGCTACGACGTGTTGCTCTACACGCTGCCGTTCCACGGCCGGCGTGCCGAACCGCTGTCCCCGTTCAGCGGGTACGGCTTCTT
>JAGQTS010000262.1 GCA_020438895.1 Mycobacterium sp. | reverse complement strand
CGGTCCGAACGGTCGTGCACCGACACCGGAACCATCGCGACCAGGCTGGTCTCCGGCAATTCGGCGCGGTCGAGCAGATACTTCCGCAACACCCCCGCCACCAGCGCCATCACCACATCGTTGACCTTGACCCCGAAATGGTCCTTGACGGTCTTGATGTCATCGAGATCGAGCTGGGCGAACGCCACGTTGCGCTGGGCATTGATGCTGGCGTTGAACGGGGTCTGCGGCGCAGCGAACGGCGCCGCCATCGCCAAGCCGCCACCGGTCACCCGCTTGACGGTGTCCACCACCGTGTTGACGGTGGCCGGCAGCACGTTGGTCGCCAGATGCAACGGCCGGGTGGCAAACCGCCCCAGGCCGCCGATGGCGATCCGCAGCGGGTTGGTGCCCTGACTGGCCGCCACCGGAACCGGTGGCGGCGCGTCCGGTTCGACCGTGCAGAGCTGGGACATGATGTTCGCCCCGGTGACGCCGTCGACAGCGGCGTGGTGAACCTTCGTCAGTACTGCCAGCCGACCGCCCTTGCGGGGATCCTGCCCGTCGAGACCCTCGATGGCCCACATCTCCCACAGCGGATGCCGCCGGTCCAGCGGAAGCGAGGCCAGGTGCCCGCAGATCTCGGCCAGCTCCACGCGCCCGCCCGGAGCGGGCAACCCGATGCGATGAACGTGGCGTTCCAGGTCGAACTCGTCGTCCTCCACCCACACCGGGTGGTCGAGGTTGAGGAAGCTGTTGGCCAGCTTCTCCCGGAAGGTGGGAATCGCCCGGATCCGGACGGCGAGTTCGTCGCGCATCCTGCTGAAGCTGTAACCGCCGGGGATGGTGCTGGTGTCCAATTCCAGAACCGAGCACACGTGCAACGGCTGAGTCGAGGTTTCCAGATAGAGGAAGCTGGCGTCGAGGCCGCTCAGCCGCTGAAGATGCTGCATAACGGCGATGGTAGGCCTGCGGGCGCTGTGAGGAACCGCACTTGCCGACAGATTCCCCCATCGGTGCCGCGGTGGCAGACTGAACACGTCACGCGAACCCGGGGACCTCAGCGCAGGCCTCGAGGATTCGATCCGGCGAACACTGGGGACAACGATGTCAGCACCCACGCACCCGACCACGCCCGAGGCAGCCCTCTACGGCGGCTGTGAAACTTCCAGGCCCGCTTCCGGGGCTACGTCCGGGGCCAGGCCGGTCCGAACCAAGATCCGCACCCACCACCTGCAGCGGATGAAGTCCGAGGGACACAAGTGGGCGATGCTCACCGCCTACGACTTCTCCTCCGCGCGGATTTTCGACGACGCCGAAATTCCGGTACTGCTGGTCGGCGACTCGGCCGCCAACGTGGTCTACGGCTACGACACCACCGTGCCGATCACCGTCGACGAGCTCATCCCCCTGGTGCGCGGGGTGGTTCGCGGCGCACAGCACGCCCTGGTCGTGGCCGACCTTCCGTTCGGCACCTACGAGACGGGCCCTGCCCAAGCCCTGTCGACAGCCACCCGATTCATGAAGGAAGCCGGGGCGCACGCGGTCAAGCTCGAGGGCGGTGAGCGGGTCGCCGACCAGATCGCGACCCTCACCGCCGCCGGAATCCCGGTGATGGCGCACATCGGCTTCACACCACAGAGCGTCAACGGCCTCGGTGGATTCCGGGTTCAGGGCCGCGGGGACGCCGCGGAGAATACGATCCACGATGCGATCGCCGTTCAGGAGGCGGGAGCCTTCGCGGTGGTGATGGAGATGGTGC
>JAGQTS010000261.1 GCA_020438895.1 Mycobacterium sp. | reverse complement strand
GCCTCCGACGTGGCCAAGCTGCACCGGTACCTGTCGGTCCGCGACCCCGAATTGCGGGCAAAGCTGACTCCCGACTACGACTTCGGCTGCAAGCGACCGACGTTCTCCAACAGCTACTACCGCACCTTCACCCGTCCGAATGTGCATCTGCAGGCCGGCGGAATCGACCGCATCGAGCCGCACGCGATCGTGGCCGCCGACGGCACCCGCACCGAGATCGACACCCTGGTGCTGGCCACCGGATTCGACCTGTGGGAGGCCAACATCCCAGCCATCGACATCATCGGGCGCAACGGCCGGAACCTCGGAAAGTGGTGGCGGGAGAACAGGTTCCAGGCCTACCAGGGCGTATCGGTCCCGCAGTTCCCGAATTACCTCAGCCTGGCCAGCCCCTACGCCTTCATCGGGCTGAATTTCTTCAACACGATGGAATACCAGATGCGCATCATGGACCGGCTGCTCAGCGAAGCCCGCCGCCGTCAGGCTCACACCTTCGAGGTCACCGAGGAGGCCAACGCCCGCTTCCTCGATCAGATGACCGCGCAGGTTGGCGACACGGTGTTCGCCCTGGGCCGGTGCGCGCACGCACGGTCCTACTATTTCAACCCACATGGCGAAGCCACGTTGTTGCGGCCGATGACCGCCAGAGCCGCCATCCGTCAGGCCACAGACTTCCCGCTGAGCGACTACAGCTTCAGCTGACGAAAGGAACCGCGATGTCGGCACGAATCTCCGGACTGGGTGCGGTCCTGGCCGCAGTCGGCCTGGCCCACTTCGCACGGCCGGAGGCCTTTGAGTCGCTCACCGCGACGGCCTTCCCCACTCACACCCGCCGGTACACCTACGTCAACGGCGGCATCGAAACCGCGCTGGGGGTGGGTCTGGCAGTCCCGAAGACGCGCAAGCTGGCGGTGGCCGGACTCGTCGGCTACGGCGGCTGGCTCGGCTTCAACGCGATCCGCGCGCGCCGCTGAGCGCACCGCTCCCGCGCCGGCTGGGAACTGCTGACGCCGTCGGGGTCGGCTTGGCGTCGATGGTCGGCGCAGGGGTGTTCGTGGTATTCGCCCCCGCGGCCGCCGCCGCCGGATCGGGTCTGCTGGCCGGGCTTGCCCTTGCGGCTGCGGTGGCCTGCTGCAACGCCCTGTCCTCAGCTCGCCTGGCTGTACACCACCCGGAATCCGGCGGGGCCTACGTGTACGGCCGGGAACGGCTCGGGCCGTTCTGGGGCTACCTCGCCGGATGGTCGTTCGTGGTCGGCAAGACCGCCTCGTGCGCGGCGATGGCACTCACCGTGGGCCTGTACCTGTGGCCGGCCGGGGCGCACGCCGTCGCGGTGGCCGCGGTAGTAGTGCTGACGGCGGTGAACTACCGCGGAATCCAGAAGTCGATGTGGGTCACCAGGGTGATCGTGGGGCTGACCCTGGTTGTGCTGGCCGTCGTCGTGGCCGTGGTCGCGGCCTCCGGGCGCGCAGAGCACGGGTCGCCCATCGCCACCGGCGCGGCCCCGGCTGGTGTGGTGCAGGCGGCCGGGCTGCTGTTCTTCGCCTTCGCCGGCTACGCCCGGGTCGCGACACTCGCCGAGGAGGTACGCGACCCGGCCCGGACTATCCCGCGTGCCATGCTGACCGCGCTCGGCATCACTTTCGTGGTGTACGCGACAGTAGCCGTCGCGCTGCTGTCCGCCCTCGGGCCGCAGCGGCTCGCCGACTCCGCGGCACCCCTGGTCGATGCGGTACGCGCGGGTGGCGCATCCGGTTTCGAACCGATCCTGCGTCTCGGTGCGGCCGTCGCAGCGCTGGGGTCACTTCTCGCGCTGATCCTCGGTGTGTCCAGGACGGTGCTGGCGATGTCCCGCGATCGGCATCTGCCCGCGATCCTGTCGGCGGTGCACCCACGCTTCGGCGCGCCGCACCACGCCGAGATCGCCGTCGGGATCGTCGTCGCGACACTCGCCGGCCTGGCGGACGTGCGGACGGTTATCGGGTTCTCATCGTTCTCGGTGCTGGTGTACTACGCGGTGGCCAATGCCGCGGCCTGGACGCTGGGGCGACGGACGGTCCCCGCGGCCGGCCTGGCCGGATGCCTGCTGCTCGCGGTGTTCCTACCCTCGGCATCGGCGCTGTCCGGGGTGGCAGTCCTGGCCCTCGGCGCGGCCGTGTACACCGCGCTGCGGGTGCGCTAGGCCGCGAG
>JAGQTS010000260.1 GCA_020438895.1 Mycobacterium sp. | reverse complement strand
CACCGCCACCGTGCTGGCGCAGGCGTTGATTCGGCACGGTCTGCGCAATGTCGCGGCCGGCGCCAACCCCATCGCTCTCGGGTCGGGTATCTCGAAGGCCGCCGACGCTGTCTCGGCGGCGCTGTTGGCCGCGGCCACCCCGGTGTCGGGCAAGAACGCCATCGCCCAGGTCGCCACGGTCTCATCTCGTGACGAAGAGGTCGGAGAACTGGTCGGCGAGGCGATGACCCGAGTCGGCGTCGACGGTGTGGTCAGCATCGAGGAGTCCTCGACGATGCACACCGAACTGCAGGTCACCGAGGGTATCGGCTTCGACAAAGGGTTCCTGTCGGCCTATTTCGTCACCGACTTCGACTCCCAGGAGGCTGTCCTGGAAGATGCCCTGGTCCTGCTGCACCGCGACAAGATCAGCTCGCTGCCCGACCTGCTGCCGCTGCTGGAGAAGGTGGCCGAGTCCGGCAAGCCGCTGCTGATCGTGGCCGAGGATGTCGAGGGCGAGGCACTGTCGACCCTGGTGGTCAACGCCATCCGAAAAACTCTCAAGGCCGTTGCCGTCAAGGCCCCGTTCTTCGGTGACCGTCGCAAGGCGTTCCTGGAGGATCTGGCGATCGTCACCGGCGCCCAGGTCGTCAACCCCGACGTCGGCCTGGTCCTGCGCGAGGCCGGTCTCGATGTGCTCGGCACCGCCCGGCGGGTCGTGGTCGGCAAGGATGACACCGTCATCGTCGACGGCGGCGGCACCCACGACGCCATCGGCGCCCGGGTCAAGCAGCTCAGGAGTGAGATCGAGGCCTCCGAGTCGGACTGGGACCGCGAGAAGCTGCAGGAACGGCTGGCCAAGCTGGCCGGCGGTGTGGCGGTCATCCAGGTCGGGGCGGCCACCGAAACCGCGCTCAAGGAGCGTAAGCACCGGGTGGAAGATGCCGTCTCGGCCGCCAAGGCGGCCGTCGAGGAGGGTATCGTCGCCGGTGGTGGCAGTGCCCTGGTCCAGGCGCGGGCCGCGCTGCAGCCACTGCGTGAGACGGTCAGCGGCGACGAGTTGGTCGGCGTCGACGTCTTCGCCGATGCGCTGACCGCCCCGCTGCATTGGATTGCGGCCAACGCCGGTGAGGATGGCGCGGTGGTGATCGACAAGGTCAGCCAGTTGCCGGCCGGCCACGGGTTCAACGCCGCCACGCTGCGCTACGGCGACCTGCACGCCGACGGCGTGGTGGATCCGGTGAAGGTGACGCGCTCGGCCGTCCTCAACGCCGCCTCAGTTGCCCGCATGGTGCTGACCACCGAGACCGCGATCGTCGACAAGCCGGCCGAGGAGGCCGAGGACGGTCACGGCCATCATCATCATCACTGAGTAGAACGAACACCACCCCCGGTCCGCCCAGTAGGGCCGGGGGTGGATTCGTTTCGGTGACCTGTTGCAGCCCACCTCTGGATTCCTTCTGCCGTTGTGTTCGTGCTGCCGTTGTGTTCGTGCTCGGCAACATCCGCATGACCGCCCGGTCAAAGCGCCAGGCAGCACACCCCTCCGCGACCCCTTGAATGCAGCTAGCGTCAATATCCGGCTAGTGTCAAATAGTGCAGTCCGGCCTGAAGTCTGCGGTGTCCTCGGTGGTGGGACTCGGATGCCTGGCGTTGCTGGTGTTCATTCCAGCCAGGACCGTGAACTACTGGCAGGCGTGGGTGTTCCTCGGTGTACTCGTCTGCGTGACGATCCCGCCCACCATCCACCTGCGTCGGATTGACCCCGCCGCATTCCAGCGCCGCAGGAAAGCCGGACTACGGGCAGAAGCGCGAACGATCCAGAAGTTCGTGGTGACCGCGCTGCAAGCGAACTTCGCGGCGGTGCTGGTCGTATCTGGCTTCGATCATCGGTTCGGCTGGTCGGGTGTGCCGACTGTGGTAGTGCTGCTGGGCGATGTCCTGGTAGCCCTCGGGCTCGGCGGCGCGATGATGGTGATATTCGAAAACCGTTACGCCGCAGCGACGGTGACTATCGAAGATGGGCAGAAGCTGACTACGACCGGCCTTTACGGCATCGTGCGTCACCCGATGTACTCCGCGAGTTTGTTGATGATGGTGGGAATGCCGCTGGCGCTCGGTTCCTACTGGGCGCTGCTGGCCGTCGTTCCTGGTACGGCGCTGTTAGTGCTGCGGATTCTCGACGAAGAGAAGCTACTGACACAACAGCTCGACGGGTACGCCGACTACACCCGCGAGGTTCGCTATCGCCTGCTTCCCCCTGTCTGGTGAAGCCCCAACCAGCGTCAGCGAACCGGCCAATCAGTCCCCGCCTGCCGGCAGAGCATCTGTTCCACCCGTACAAGCCCGCCTGGCGCTCGGTGGGTGACCCCTGCTGATGGGTTGACCCGCCGAGGCCGCCCGTGGTTATGCCGACAACCGGACAGGCCCGGACTGGGTGTCGTCGCGGTCGGTTGAGGTCGTACGGCGATGTGGCACAGCCGCCGTGCTGGCGGCGTGGTGGTCGGCGACATACCGGTCGACATCGTCGTTGCTCATGGGCGTGGAGAAAATGCTGACCGGGCTCGTCGGCTCGTGGATCTCTGCCCTCTTCAGTTCGCGTGCTGCCGTCCGAAATCCCATCACGGAACCGGTCATGCAGGCGAGAAAGCCGATACCGAGGCCGACTGTCGGCCCGCTCCCCAGCGCCAGGCTGGCAACGAACATGCCCAGCGTGGTCAGGGCGAGGATCAGTAGGCCGTATCCCAGAGCGGATGCGGTCGACGCGGAAAAGCGCCAGGTAGTCTTCATCAAACCCACCTCCTAGTGGTTGAGAACTACGCTACGCGTAGCGTAGTTCGCTACGTATAGCGTAGCGCTTTTGCGTACCTTTTTGTTCCCCGGGTTCGGCGGACGGGTCAACGGACGGGAGTACCTGGATGGCATCGCGGCGCCGGATCGAGGACGGTATCGCGGAATCGACGTTGTACTTGTTGCGGACAGGCGGGCCACGCGCGGTCACTGTCGAGGCGGTGGCCGGCCACTCCGGAATCGCCAAGACGACGATCTACCGACGGCATCCGAATCGGCGGGACATGTTGACTAGCGCCCTGTCGGCGGTCGCTTCGCCGCCGCCGCCGGACCCCCATACTCATGCCCCCGACCAGCTGCGGTGGCTGATCGATCATGCCGTCGACACGGTGGACAACGGGATCGGGCTCGGCGGGCTGGCGGCCACTCTGACCGGGGATGACCCGGAGTTCACCATGGTGTTCAGGGAAATTCTCCTGCAGCAGCGGGCTAGATTGGCGGCCGTCATCGACGGCGCGAAGGCCAACGGATCGATGCGCGCCGAAGTCGACACTGCGAAGCTGATCGATGCGATCGTCGGTGCCTATATCGCCGAACAGGCGCGCACGGGGCAGGTGGCGGACGGCTGGAAGGAACGGTTGTTCGGCCTGTTCTGGCCGGCCGTACAGCCGGCGACGTAGCGCCGACCATGCACGCATCACGAGCGGATTTCAGGTCGGGTGGCGCAATGCGGCCGGTAGGGTGCACTCCATGGTGAAGCTGATTCCGAGCGGCCGTTGGTTGGCCGTCGCGGCGTCGATCGCCGTCTCGGTGGCCATGTTCCACGCACAGGAGAAGCAGCCGCAGGCGGCGGGCCCGGTCGCGGCCCCACTTGCGGGGTCGGTCAGCCCGGGGTCGGTGACCGCGGCGGGGCCTTCTGTCGCGAACGCCGCCGAAGCCCAACTCCTAGCGGCCAGTGCGCCGGTGGCCGCCCCGGACTTTCAGCTGGCGCTTCCACAGGGGGTCGCCCCCGAGGATGGTTTGCAGGTTCATACGATCTGGGTGGCCCGGGCGATCAGCATGATGTTCTTGGAGATCAAGACCATCGGCGGGTACCGGCAAGATCCTCTGCCGTGGCACCCCAACGGCCTTGCCATCGACGTGATGATCCCGAACTACCACTCTCCCGAGGGAATCGAGCTGGGCAATCAGATCGCCGGGTATGCCCTGGCGAACGCCAAGCGGTGGGGGGTGTTGCATGTCATCTGGCGGCAGGGCTTCTACCCCGGGATCGGGGCGCCGAGTTGGACCGCTGACTACGGAAACGAAACGGCCAACCACTTCGACCACGTGCATATCGCCACCGATGGTGGCGGGTACCCGACCGGCCGGGAAACGTACTACTCCGGATCGATGACGGTCGCCCCTGCGGGGTGACCGGGCCGTGAGGGCGCGCAGGCTTAGGCTGAATAGGCGGAGGACGCCGGGGCCGAATAGGCGGAGGACGCCGGGGCCGAATTAGCGGAGGACGCCAGCAGCGCGTCGTGTGCGCTGTTGACAGCGGCAAGCGCCGGACGCAATGCGTCAGCTTCTGATTCGTTCCGGATCATCCACTCGAGCAGCATGGACACCTGCCGAAGACGCATGTCGGTGAGCTTGAGAGCCAAGTCCTGAGTCATAGTTAGCGTGTCTCCTTACTTCTCCAAGCTAGATGCGCTGCGACGAAATAGCTAATTCACGCGGTGCCGCTGGGCGAGCCCGCCCTGCGGGCCGGACTGTTCATGCGATGACGGCTATCGCCGCGGCGGTCAGCGACAGCAGCCCGACCGCGGCAAAGAGCATGCGGCTGACAGACCCTCCGGACTTGCGCTGGCGGGCACTCCCGATGCCGAGCATGGCGCCCAGGATCACCACGATCACCAGCTTGGCGCCGATCTTGGGGTAATTGAGTTCCACCCCGGCCGGCCAAGGGGCGGCGAGGGCCAAGCCGGTGAGAAACGACACCAGCAGGCCGTAGTCCATCAGCCGAGTGAATCGGAAGTCCTGTGCCGCTGCCTGGACAGCCCATGCACCGAACGTCAGGGCGAACCCGACGATGTGCACCAAGACGACGATGTCCCGCAAGAGCTCCACGCGAGCAGGCTACCCCAGCTCCTGGGGCGCATTCAGCAACCGTGCGGCCCGCGTGTCGTCGCTCGCAAAGGGCTGTGCTGCACTACGCTAGCAAAGCTGTGCGATGGGCGGCGCCGCGAGTCGTCCGATTCAGAAAGGCTCGGAGATGCGTTGGACGCGGCCCCACCACGGCAGGTGGCTCGCTGCATGTCTGGTGGCCTTCCTGCTGTCCGGGAGCTTCGGCGGCTTCAACGCCTCGATCGCCATGGTGTTCCTGGTCATCTTTGTCGTCGGCGCGGTGCTGCTGAGTCCGGGCGACGCAGAGGGTGACCTCGGGGATGACGCAGAGATCGAGGACAGCGGCGAGGGTGACACCGAAACTGAGGCCGTCGTCGATCAGCAGGATCTCGAGGCCGACGAGCCGGCCGCGGATGCGGACGGACACGGCGAACCCGCTACCGGGATCGCTGACGAACCCGACGAACCCGGCGACCCCGATGACCCTGACGACCCCGATGACACAGCGGCCGATGCCTCCGAATCCGGGACGGACGCACCGTCCGACAACCAGTCCCGGCCCGCTGGTACCCCCGATCCGACCTAGGCCGTGCGCCGGCGAAGGCCACCCTTGAGCAGGATTTCACGTTCGGATTCGCTGAGCCCGCCCCAGATGCCGTAGGGCTCACCTACCCGGAGGGCGTGGGTGCGGCACTGCGTGATCACCGGGCACTTCCGGCACAACTGCTTGGCATTCATCTCGCGCTGGGCGCGCGCCCGCCCGCGCTCGCCATCGGGATGGAAGAACACCGACGAGTCGACCCCCCGGCATAGGCCGTGCATTTGCCAATCCCACAGATCTGCGTTCGGGCCAGGCAATTGGTGCGGCTGAAGCATGAGTCAAAGCCTTTCTCTCCGTGCATATCTGGCACTTACGAGGAATCGTTGTGCATTGAGCGCTGTCGCCGGTGACCACTCGAGGCACTACGCTAGGAGGGCGGTTGAAAGACCGTCAACACGCTCAAGTGTCGTCAATCACCGCACTGCGGCGCGCGAATTTACGTCCTGTTCACCTGCGTGACCGTCGAGCGCTGAATACCCGCAGGCGAGGGTGCCGCTACCGATGCCTCGGCAGGTGGGGCCGGTGTCGAGTTGATATGCCCGTAACACCGCTACCACAAAGATTTAACCCGGTGAATTCCCGCATTGGTAGCGTCGCGCCACGATGAGTTCGATCGTCCTGGCAGCCGCCGCGTTCGGCGATGACCCCGGCCGCTGGCCGTTACCGGCCGCACGCCGCGTTCCCGACCAGTGGTGCCGGGCGGTGGCCGCCGGCGGCCAGGGTCGCTATGCCACGGCTCGCGCAGGTCTGGACGAGGTACTGCGTGGCGCCCCCTCGCCGCGCTGGGCATCGCTGGCGCTGAGTACCCACGCCTCGTTCCTGCGGCAACTGGGCTGGCACAGTCGCGCCGCCGGGTTGGATGGGCTGGCCTGGGCCCGGGCCGGTCGGGACCCGGAGGCGGGTGTCGACGCGCTGGCCGGCTTGGCGGCCGACGCGTTGGGCGCCGGACGGCTCGACGCCTCCTCGGCACTGCTCGAGCGTGCCCGGGATCTTCATCACCGCGCTGTGGCCCCCCCGCCTCGGCTGGCGATCAGGCTGGCGTGGGTCGGAGCCGAGCTGGCGATGGCGGCCGGCGACGGGGAGGCGGCCTGTGAGGAGGCCGGCCGAGCCGTCCGCCTCGCCCGGGAGGCCTCACCGATGCTGCGTCGGCACCGGGTCAAGAGCGACATCGTGCTCGCCGCCGCCCTGTGCTGCGCCGGGGACCTGGCCGCCTCGCGGCGCGCCGCCGATGCTGCGCTTAAAGACACGGGCGACTGCGGGCTGGTGCCGCTCCGGTGGGCGGTGGCGAGCCTGCTCGCCGGCATCGGCAGCGCACAGCATGAACCTGCGGTGATCGCCGAGGTCCGGGATCGCAGTGCCGCCTTCGTGACGCGGCACGGCGGCCGATGGAGCGACAGGTGACCGCGCTAGCCGGTTCGTCGCCGTATTGTCTCTAGCTGAGCCAGATCCGCCGAGTCCTGCCTGCGTAACGTTGGAGAAGCCGTCGTCGATGACCAATCCAGGAGAGCGTCTCGACGCCGCCGTTGCCGAGGCAGTGGCCGGCAGCCGCGACGCACTCCGGGAAGTAGTGGAGATCATCCGCCCCATCGTGGTTCGGTACGTCCGGGCCCGCCTGGGGATCGCGGAACGCGTTGGTCTCTCCGCCGACGATGTTGCTCAGGAGGTTTGCTTGGCCGCCATCCAGGCGCTGCCGCGCTATCAGGATCAGGGTCGCCCCTTCCTGGCCTTCGTGTACGGCATCGCGTCACACAAGGTTGCCGACGCCCATCGGGCGGCGGGCCGAAACCGGTCCGAGCCGACCGAATCGGTGCCGGAACGGCTGTCCACGGACGCCGGTCCGGAGCAGATGGCCATCCAGGCCGATTCGGCCGCCCGGATGAAGAGTCTGCTGGCCGTACTACCGGAGAAGCAGCGCGAGATTCTCACCCTGCGAATCGTGGTCGGGTTGTCCGCCGAAGAAACCGCCGAAGCGGTCGGCAGTACCCCCGGGGCGGTCAGAGTGGCACAGCACCGGGCCCTGGCACGGCTGAAGTCCGAGATCGCCGGAACGGGACACGACTATGCCTGACTTCGCACGCCCCACTCCGGAGCCGTCGTTGGACGACATCCGCCGTAGCGACGACTTCATCGAGGCCTTGTCTTCTGGCCGTCCCGTGGTGCCACAGGACAATGCTGACGCCGCACTGGCGGCACTTCTCGGCGGCTGGCGTAACGAAACCCGCTGGCCGCCGGATACCGGCCTGATCTCCGAGCCGCAGGCAATCGCGGCGCTGAGCGCGGGATTGGCCGAGAAGCCGGTTCGTGAGCCGCGGAGCCGGCCCGCACACCCCACGCGGCATCGTCGCGGTCTCAGCGTGGTGGGGGCGGCGGCCGCTGCGGTGCTGTGCATCGGCGGATTCGGCGCGGTCGTGAGCGGGGCCGGGCCGGGCGACTCGCTGTACGGCCTGCGGACGATGTTGTTCGGCGCGCCCCGGGAAGTTCGTGATGATCAGGTCGCTCTGGCCGCGCGCACCGAACTGACCAAGGTTCAGGAGCTGATCTCCCAGGGTGACTGGCAGCAGGCGCAGGCCAAGCTGGTGGCGGTGAGCAGTCAGGTCGCCGCGGTGGGCGACGAGCAGCAGAAGCAGGAATTGCTCACCCAGTTCAATGACCTTTCGGCCAAGGTGGTGGAGCGTAATCCGGAGGCCACCGCCCCTCCCGGCATCGTCTACACCGTTCCGCCGTCGGCAACCGAGTTGGTGCCCGCGCCGGCTCCGCTGACAGACAGCGCGACGACGGCCGAGGCCCCGACATCGGTTCCGACGGCGCCGCCGACGACCCCGACGACCGCCGGAGATGCTCCCAGCGGTTCGGAAACCCCCGGCACCAGCGCAACCCCGCCGTCATCTGCCGCGTCTTCGCCGGGGAGCACCGCCGCCACGTCGGCGTCGGCCACCTCCGCGGCGCCGACCTCCGCGTCCGCATCGCCATCGTCGTCGGCGGCGCCGACCTCGAACCCGGCCACGACACCGGCCACGACATCGGCTCCCGCCGCATCCTCGACGGCGGGTACATCGGCGACCTCCGGTTCGCCGACGGCACCGGCATCGACGACGGCCCCCGCTCAGTCCGCGGCGACGTCGACGGCGCCGAGTGCTGCCGCAGCGACGTCGACGGCGCCGAGTGCTGCCGCAGCGACCACGTCGGCGCCGAGTGCTGCCGCGGCGACTACGTCGGCCGCCTCGGCTTCGCCGTCTGCAGCCGCCGCTACCACGACCCCGACCAGCGTGGATCCGAAGTCCTCCACCGCCGAGTCCACGTCGGCCGTCCCGGCGACCACCGAAGCCGCCACAGAGGCCACCGCTGCCACACCCAGTACCGCTGCCACACCCACCACCACCGCGGGGACCCCCGCCGCCGAGGCGAGCACGGCGGCTCCGGCGATCACTACCACGATGGTTCCGGAACCCGCGGGTTGATGACCCGCGGCCAGCTACCGGCGGAGGTCCGCCTCTTTGCAGGTCAGCGGTATTTGTCGAAGTCCGTCGCCGCCTCGTTGAGGGCGGCGTCGGCGTAGCCCCGGCAGTAGTCCCAGGTGACGTAGGCCTCGGGCTGTGGATCGAACGCCGGCTCGTGCGGGCGAACCGTTCCATCGACCAGAAGCTGAAGCAGGTTGGCGCGCAACATGTCCCAGTCGTGGTAGTGGTCCTGCTGGCAGTCGTCGCAGCACACCACCAATCCGCGAAAGCCTCGGTGCGCCAGCAACGCCTCGTAGATGGCGAGGTCGGCCAGGTCGGCCTCCACCGCCGCGCGCTCCTGCGGGTCGAGCGGCTGGCCCGGTTCAAGCTCGTCCAGCACTGCCGATGGATCGTGGGGATCGTCGGCGAACGGATCTGGTGGCAGCCCAGGTGGCAGGTGGTCGCGCACGAATTCACCCTACCGCGAGCCGATAGGATAAGTGCTTCCAACCAACCCCCTGCTGATGGAGGCCGCGCCGATGTCCCTAGCCGAAGGCAGCCCTGCAGTGCGCACCGGCGGCGATGACCCGCGAAAGATCGCCATGCTGGGACTGACCTTCGACGACGTGCTGTTGCTGCCCGCCGCGTCCGACGTGGTGCCCGCCACCGCCGACACGTCCAGTCAGTTGACTCGGAGAATCCGGCTCAAGGTGCCGCTGGTCAGCTCCGCCATGGACACCGTCACCGAAGCGCGGATGGCCATCGCGATGGCCAGGTCGGGTGGGATGGGTGTGCTGCACCGCAACCTCGCGGTCACCGACCAGGCGGGTCAGGTCGAGATGGTCAAACGCTCCGAGGCCGGAATGGTGACCGACCCGGTGACCTGCTCACCGGAGAACACGCTGGCCGAAGTCGATGCGAAATGCGCCAGGTTCCGGATCTCCGGTCTGCCCGTCGTCGACGCGGCCGGGGCCCTGGTCGGGATCATCACCAACCGCGACATGCGGTTTGAAGTCGACATGTCCAAGCGTGTGGCCGAGGTCATGACCAAGACACCGTTGATCACCGCGCAGCAGGGTGTGACGGCCGACGCGGCGTTGGGTCTGTTGCGCCGCAACAAGATCGAGAAGCTTCCGATCGTCGACGGGCACGGCCGCCTCACCGGTCTGATCACCGTCAAGGACTTCGTCAAGACCGAACAGCATCCCGACGCCACCAAGGACAGCGACGGTCGGCTGCTGGTCGGAGCGGCCGTCGGTGTCGGCGACGATGCCTGGGAACGAGCCATGACCCTGGTCGACGCGGGAGTCGACGTGTTGGTGGTCGACACGGCCCACGCCCACAACCGGCAGGTTCTCGACATGGTCGGCAAGCTCAAGTCCGAGGTGGGCGACCGGGTTGAGGTGGTCGGAGGCAATGTCGCAACCCGTAGCGCCGCTGCCGCACTGGTTGAGGCGGGCGCCGACGCGGTCAAGGTCGGTGTGGGGCCGGGTTCCATCTGCACCACCCGCGTGGTGGCCGGGGTCGGCGCACCGCAGATCACCGCGATCCTGGAGGCGCATGCCGTGTGCGGCCCGGCCGGGGTGCCGGTGATCGCCGACGGGGGTTTGCAGTACTCCGGCGACATCGCCAAGGC
>JAGQTS010000259.1 GCA_020438895.1 Mycobacterium sp. | reverse complement strand
TCGGAACAGAACCTGGGGTAGTTCACTCCGCCTAAAGAGAACCGGGAGGGCCGTCGCCTACAACGACACCATCACCGTGCCGCCCCGGCACCCCAAACACCAACTCAGACCCAACCCCACGACCAGCCGCTCACCGTCAACGCCGGACAGCTACCCCGTGCTGCTCAACCGGAATGCCCCCGAACACCGATGGCCGTACGCCTCACCCACGATCAAATGTCGGCGACAGGATCACATTCCCAGCGGCCTGATCGGGTGGATCCGCAGAACGTCAGCGGTCGATTCCGAGGATGAGAGCGATGGAGTTCTCGATCTGGCTCATGGTTTGGTCGTTGACCACACCTAGGTGGCGTACTAGGCGGCCACGGGCGATGGCGCGGATTGCGCGACAGACCGCGACACTGTCGACATCGACGCCTTCGTTGGTGGTGATCGAGGGCCGAAGACGGGTCGCAGTTCGCGAGCTGGATACCGGGATGACCACGACGAGTTCGGTGGGCTCTCCGGTCAACATCTCATCGCAGGACAGGATGATGGCGGGTCGGTGTTTGGCGGGTTCACCGGGTCGACCGGCGCCGAAGGCGGCCAACCAGAGTTCGCCACGCCGGGGGCTAGGCGATGCCATCGGTGTCGGCCATTTCCCAGTCGCGTTCTTCGTTGACGACGGCGGGGTTGGCGGCCTCAGCGCGAGTGGCGGCGCGTTCCTCTGCGAACGCAGCTTCCCGGTCGGCGCTGTTCGACCACTCATCGAGCAGTGCGGCGACGGAGATGCCGCGCTCGTTGGCTTGGGCGTTGAGGCGGTCACGTGTAGTGACGGGTACACGGATCGTGGTGGTCCGAGTAGACATACAAATAGATTACTAGTGTAGATATTTTCTATCTACCATCGGAATTGTTGGCCACGCCCGGCCGGGACCGCCACGATTGACGTCGCATTTCAAGCTCGCTTCACGTTCGCTTTTTGATCTCATTGCGGTGCCTTCCACGGGTTGATGACAGTGAGGCCTGCGGCCTGAAACGGCGCAACGTAGCGGGTGGCAACGGTGAACCCGCGGGCGTTCGCTATGGCGGCGATGTAGCCATCCGCGGTGGGGAAGCCCTTGCCTGCGGCACGGGCGTTGATGGCCAACTCGTCGTAGTGCCGGGCGGCGTCGGTATCGAAGTCCAGGACCCGGTCTTCGAACAGCCTCAGCAGGCCGCGCAGCGTCTGAGCTAGCGCATCCTTGCGGCGGCCGGATGACAGGGCGCCGATGCCGAAGAGAAGCTCGGCGAGGGTCACGCTGGACAGGTCGGTCAAACCGACGCGGCGGCCCAACTCGGGGCTTGGCGGACAAATACAGCCGCGGAGTGCTTCTTGTTTAGCCGAGGCCACCACCAGCGCATTGGGTCGCTTCTCGAGGCATTGGACAAGGACCTTCTGCGCGACGCGAGCTGCTACTTCGGCGGAGGTACGGCGATAGCACTGCGATTCGGCGAGTTCAGAGAGTCGATGAACGTCGACTTCCTGGATTCCAGCACAAGTGGGTACAGAGAGATTCGAGAACTGGTGAAGACTTCGGGATTCGATGCACTCGCGGTGCGCGAAATTCCGGTGGTGCGCGAGCCCGTAGCCGATCAGTACGGGATTCGTGCGGTTCTTGAAGTCAGCGGCGTTCCCATCAAGTTCGAGATCGTTTTGGAAGGCCGCTTCAGCTTCGACGCTCCTGGACCAGGGGACGCGATTTGCGGCATAACGACGCTATCTCTTCTCGACGCGGCGGTGAGCAAACTCCTCGCGAACTCCGACAGGTGTTCCGACACAGCGGTTTTCAGTCGAGACTTGATAGACCTGGCCATGATGCAGCGCTGACAGCGGCCTCATGGACGCGGCGGTCATCAGGGCCGAGAAGGCGTACGGAGGGTCGGTGGCCAGAGACCTCAACAGCGCCATCGACTTTCACCGGGAGAATTCTCACCAACTCGATCGTTGCATGCGCGAACTGAAGATGGGTTCTATCCCGAAGGCTCTGCTCTGGGATCGCATCCAGCGGCTGTATCGCTAGAGCGCGCAGGAGAGTTCGCAGCGTCTCAGGCGCGCGCAGCGATGTGAACGTTTGTGATCGATGTCGTCTGCCATGAGCATGGGACCGCGTCCGGCGATGAAAAAAGTCTCCTTAAAAAGTGTGCGATGGGCATGGACAGGTTGCACCTACCTGTGAAGGCAACCCGCCGCAGACGGCAAACCACAAGGGAGAACGAGATGACCACTTCCAGGCACACCACCGCCGCACGCGAAGCCGACGACAAGCTGTCGTATGGCCCGACCAAGCCAGACGCAGACTCCCTGCCCGACGCCGACAGCCAGATCTCTCTGGCACGTACCCGGGGTCGGCGCCGAAACAGGAGGGGAGCAGTCAAGTCCGCCGGGGTTGTCCTTGGTCTTGGCGGCCTTCCCATTCTCGGGCGATTGGTGCAGGACCGCGATACCGTGGATGGATTCGCGGGGCGTGATGGCCTTGGGAGTCGGACTGGAGAAGGGTTCCAGACAATGGCTGATCCGATGTTGGTGCAGAAGCCGAATTCCGGAAATGTGAAGCGCCGCCGCTCGGCGTGGGGGAGGGGTCGCGCGATCGAGTCCCGACGGCGCGTAGCGGGAGCCGATTCGTCATCGTCACCCGGCTTTGCCCGATACGTCGGCCGGGTCGGCGCTTTGGCTGTCGCGATGGGCGTCGGGTCGGCGGTCGCGGCGATGCCCACCTGCTTCGCTGACGCGGCCGGCTCGCCAGGCGCCAGCGCTGACGCCGCCACGCAGTCCGTTGACACGGCAAAGAGCACGCGGACGGTTTCGCGCGCCCAACGCCTCGGCGGTAGCGGCGCTGCGGGCCCGGAGTCGAGAACAGCTGTCGCTGACGACGGCGACGGCACGAAGACCGTGGATGACGGGGCGGTTGAGCCAGCTACCGAACCGGTCTCGGTGCCGGCTGGGAAGCGCGGGCGGGTTTCGACGATCGTCGGGCTGGCGCCGGATTCAGCGGCGGCAACCCGTGGTGTCACTGGCCACCGGTTGGGGGTGCCCGCCTCGGACGAATCGGACCTCAATGGCACGCCCGGCCCGGCTCACCCGGCAGCGACAACGTCCTCGGCGGTGGAGGTCCAGGCTGCGGTGGGTGCACCGGTCCGGCCGGCAGGAGGGTCGGAGGTGTTGGTGAACGGCGCGGTGGGCGCTGCGGGGGAGGATCCGTTGGGTTCAGCCGGTGCGGCGGCCGTGGTCGAGCAGGTCGTGGCATCAGTGGTGGATCTCCCGGTGGTAACGGCTGTCCCGGCGGCGCAGGCCCAGCCCAGCGGCGCGATCGATGCAGGCTCGGATCTGCTGTCATGGGTGGGTCGCGGTGCGGAGGGCGGTTCGCCGGTGGCACTGCCGTTGATGTGGGCTGCGGCAGCGGTGTCGCGTCGGGAAACTCCGCGCGCCGCTGCTGCGGTTGACAGTGACGAGCCGGTCGAGGTCGCGGCGGCGGCGGCAGAGGGGTCGGACCCCATCGCTGATCTGTTTCGGTTCTTCATCGGCGACGGCACCGCCGACAATCCCGACGCCGGCATCCTGTTGGGCAACGGCTACAGCTGGACCGACCAGACCTGCCCGGCCGGCACGTCATGCGACGGTGGCAACGGCGGCCTGATCGGCAACGGCGGCAACGGCTTCAACGGCGGTGACGGCGGCAGCGCGGGCTGGTTCGGCAATGGCGGTGACGGCGGCTTTGCACTCGACGCGGGCCTTGCCGGCGGTGACGGTGGCAGCGGGGGACTGTTCGTCGGTAACGGCGGCAACGGCGGTGCCGGGGCGAGCGGTTCGGGGGCGATCGCCGCCGGCGCCGGCGGTGCCGGGGGCAACGTCGGTTTCCTGTCGTGGTGGGGCGACGGCGGTGCCGGCGGTTCCGGCGGAAAGGGCGCGACCGGAGCGGTGGGACTGCTGCCAGGGACGGTCGGCGGCAGGGGCGGTCTCGGCGGTTCCGGTGGCGCGGGTGGTAACGGCAGTCTGCTGATCGGCCAGGGCGGCAAGGGCGGCGCCGGCGGGGCAGGCGGTCTCGGCGGCTCGGGTGCGGCCGACGCCATCGGTGGTGAGGGCGGCGCCGGTGGTCAGGGCGGTCAGGGCGGGATCGGCTTTTTCTTCGCCGCCGCCCCCGGCGGTGACGGTGGCGCCGGGGGAACCGGAGGCAGCGGACCCGCTTCGCGGGCCTACGTGGCGAACACCGGCGGCAACACGGTATCGGTGGTCGACACCACCACCAACGACGTCGT
>JAGQTS010000258.1 GCA_020438895.1 Mycobacterium sp. | reverse complement strand
CGTGCTGGAACGGGTTCATGGTGCCCGGGTCGACGTTCAGATAGGGGTCGAGTTTCTGCATGGTGACCTGCAGGCCTCGGGCGATGAGAAGCTGACCCAGGCTGCTGGCAGTGAGGCCCTTTCCCAACGAGGACACCACTCCACCGGTGACGAACAGATGTTTGGTGGTGGTCTGGTGATGCTTGCGCAGTGCGGGCAAGAGCGACCTCCGTGACGACGGCGCAGGACTTGGTGGTCCAGGACCGTAGCGCGGGAAGAGCGCTCATCAGCCCTGGTTGGGGCCTGCCGACCCACGGAAACTCACCCTAACACCGACCCGTCCGGAGCGGCGCTGACACACCGCGACCGGCAGTCACCGCCGAGTGCGTTGGACCTTCAGGATCCGACGGTGAGGGCCGTGGCGCCGGGACCGAGCCCGTAGTTGTTGGCGGGAGCGCCCTCGCTCATGGATTCCAGCGCCAGCACGGCGGTGATCCGGCCGGCGGCGGTGTTCACATCGTCCACGGTGGTCACCAGGTCGGCCAGGCTGGTGTCTGACCGGGTCACCGCGACCGCGCCGATGGACGCGGCTGACCCGTCCCGTCCGGCCAGCACGGTGGCCGACCCGTGGGGAGCCAGTGCCGCCGTGAACCGGGCCACCGTGGCCCCCTGGTTCCCGGCATCGTCGGGCAGAGCGCCGCCGGTGATGACGATGGCGGTGTCGGCGGGACCGGGATCGTCGGTGAAGGTGACAAATCCGGTATCGCGCAGCGTGGTCAACACCGTGTCACGCTCCGTGGGGTCGACGGCGGGAGCCATCGGGTCCGGATTGACCAGCATCGAGATACCGAGTAGGTCGCCGGCCTGGGCGCCGGGATCGATCAAGGTGGTGTTCAGCGCGGTGCCGGCAGGCACGATCGGTGAGTTGACGACCGAGCGGAGTTTCTCGGCGGTGTTGGCCCCAACGAACTCACTGGTCAATCCGATCGTTCCGGTTACCGAACCGCCGGCGCGCTGCACCAGGTCGATCAGCGCCGCCACGTCGGCGTCATCGGCGTCCGGGGTGCGAAAGAGCACGACTGAGGTGTCGGAGAGGGAGTCGCCGACGATCCGGGCCGACATCTGGGCATCGAAATCGTTGGCCGCCGCAAGCCGTTGATTGAGGATGTCCTGTTGTTCCTTCAACGTGCTGATCTGCTGCTGGAGGTACTCGTTGTCGCCGCGCAGTCCAGCCATCATGGGGTCGGACAACATCCGGGCACCAAGCACCACACCCCCGGCCAAGGCGACGAAGACAGCGGCCAGGGACAGGACGATATGGCGGAATGTCATCGCTCTAGGTCACCAGGCCCTGGATCCACTGCGTCATGCGGTTCCAATAGGTGGCGATCCAGTCAAGAACCACGGTGTCCGCACTCGACACCCACAGCACAGCGCTCACCGCGAGCAGTATCGCCAGGATCAGCAGCGCCACCGCACCGCCCGAGATGT
This sequence comes from Mycobacterium sp., assembly GCA_020438895.1. GTDB lineage: Bacteria > Actinomycetota > Actinomycetes > Mycobacteriales > Mycobacteriaceae > Mycobacterium. Next base: position 7,297 of record JAGQTS010000258.1, on the reverse strand, counting down.
GGCTGCGGTACAGCGTCGCAACGGCTTTCGCATCGACCAGCTTCTCCCCGACCTTGAGCCGGGTGAGGAAGGTCGAGGGGTTGGCCTGCGAGCGGGTGCGGTCGAAGAACTCTTCGATTCCCGCGGCCTGGCCGACGGTGACGATGAGCGCGGCGCCGTGATGGTCGACGAGCAGCAATGCGAGATCGGTGGCCGACCCGGCGGCCGGGAAGGTCATCGCCCCGATCCCGAGGTCCTGAATCCGCTCCAAACCGCTGGCGTGGCCGTCCGCGTCGGCGGGTAGCACCACCTGAGCGCCACTCTTGAGGACGTCGGCGCTCATCTGATCGGGGTTGCCGACGATGAGTTGGGGGCGATACCCGCTGTCGCGCAGGACATCGGCACCGCCGGCCACCCCGACGAGCACCGGTTGGTATTCCTTGATAAACGGTTTCAGCGCTTTCAAGTCGTCCTCGGCGCCCGGGCCGTCGGTGACGACGACCACGTGGCGACGGTAGACGTCGACGTCGATATCCGGGATGCCGATCCCGTCGATCAACAACGGGCTCTCGCTGCGGATGAACTCGATGGTGTTTCCGGCGAAGGCCTCCAGATGCGACACCAAGCTGGTCTTGGCGTCGTGCATCAGGTCCGCGATTTCCTCGTCGGTGCGCTCCACCCCGTGCACCAACCGGCGGTCCCCCGAGTAGACCCCGCCATTGTGCAGGCGGATCTTGGCGCCGTCCTTCAGCTTCTTGAAGATCTCCGGTCCAGCGCTGTCGATGAGGGCGATGTTGTTGGCGACCAGTACTTCAGGGCCCAGGTTGGGGTAGCGGCCGGAAATCGACGGAGAGGCGTTGACCACCCCGGCGACCCCGGCATCCACCAGTGCGTCAGCGGTCACCCGGTCGAGGTCGAGGACGTCGAACACGACGATGTCGCCCGGGCCCACCCGGCGCAACAAGCGGTCGGTGTCACGATCCACCCGTGCGGTTCCGGTCACACCGGGTCGCGCGTGAGAGTTACGCGAAAGCAGCGCTGACATCTTCATGGGGCGATTTTGTCGGCGGTGATGGGCAGAAGCCGGGAGGCGCGCCGTAACAGCTGCATCAGAAGTTAATTTTTGTCACAGCAGTAACACGATCCTATTCGGCTGAGCGTTCGCTGTTCGCCGCCTCGAGTAATTCCCGCGCGTGCGCCCGGCCGGTGTCGGACTCGCCCAAACCCGCAAGCATGCGAGCTAATTCGGCGACTCGCTGATCGTCGTCGAGGCGGCGCACCACGCTGGCGGCGCCCGCAGTCTCGACGACGAGGTGAGTGTCGGCGTACGCCGCGACCTGCGGGAGATGCGTGACGACGATGACCTGGTGGGTTCGCGCCAGCCGGGCCAATCGACGGCCGATCTGGACGGCGGCGCGCCCGCCCACACCCGCGTCCACCTCATCGAAGACCATGGTGGTCCCGGCGGCTGACGCCGATAGCACCACTTCCAGTGCCAGCATGACCCGGGAAAGCTCACCGCCGGAAGCGCTGCGGCTCAGCGGCAGCACATCGCTACCCCGGTGGGCGGCAAAGCCGAACTCGACGAGATCGATTCCGTTGCCGCCGGCGTGCACCACCTCGCCGGAGGCCAGCCGCAGCGAGGCGCCGTCGTCGGTCCGGGCAACCATGTGGGAGACCGTCACGGTGAATTCAGCATCTCCCATCGCCAGGCCCGCGAGCTCGGTGGTCACCGCCTCCGCCAGCCCGGCGGCAGCGGCGCTGCGCACAGCCGATAGTTCGGCTGCGCTGCGGGCCAACGCGGCTGTCAGTTCCTCGACCCGTCGGCTCAACGCGGCGAGGGCGTCCTCGGAGACGTCCAACGCCGTCAGCCGTTGTCTGGACTCCTCGGCCCAGACCAGGACCCCGTCGATATCGGCGGCGTACTTGCGGGTCAGCCCCCGCAGCTGGGCCTGGCGCGCGAGTTTGGCCTCCAGTTCACTGGCGTCGGCCGGGAGGTCGGCCAGGAAGGCGCTCAACTCAGTCGCCACGTCACCGGTCACGCTCAGAACGTCGTCGAGCTGGCGGGCGAGTTCCTCGAGGGCGGTGTCGCCGGTGGACCCCAGTAGCGTGACCGCCCGGCCGAGGGCGTCGATCGCCGCGGACCCCGGGGCTGCGGAAGTGTCGTCGTCACCGGTCAGCGCCCTTCGGGCGGACGCGGCGGACTCCCTGACTGCGTCGAGTTCGGACAGCCGGTGGATATCACCGACCAATGCCACGTCTTCCCCCGGTGCCGGGTCGACCCCATCGATTTCCGTGAGCGCGAAGGTCAGCCGGTCGGCCTCCTGCTGCAACTCGCGGGCTCGCGCGCCGCGGTCGGCGAGGTCACGGCGGGCGACGAGCCATTCGTCCCGAAGCTTGCGGTAATGCTCCAGTGCAACCGCAACGCCGGCGAAGCGATCCAGGGCGCCACATTGTTCGTCCGGCTTCATCAGGCGTAGCTGGTCGTTCTGTCCGTGGAGGGTGAGCAGCCCACTCGTCACGGTGCCCAGCGATTTCGCTGGAACGCTCCGCCCGCCGAGGTGGGCCCGGGAGGGGCCTTCCCGACTCAGGGTGCGCATCGCGATGATGCTGCCGTCGTCGTCACGCTCGGCCCCTGCGGCATCGAGGATCTCGTCGATCGAGGCGGCCGAGGAAGGATCGAGTTCGGCGGTGACGAACCGGCCTTCGACCACTGCGCGGGCGGCACCTGAACGTATCCGTGAGGGATCGGCGCGGGCGCCGCCGAGGAGGTGGAGTCCGGTGACCACCATCGTCTTGCCGGCCCCGGTCTCACCGGTCAAAACGGTGAGGCCGCGGTCGAACTCCGCGGTGGCGGCACTGATCGCGCCCAGGGCCTCGATTTTGATCTCGGCGAGCATCTAGCGCTCGCGCCAACTTGTCACCGGCAACTGGAACTTGCGCACCAAGCGGTCGGTGAACGGTGCACTGTCGAGCCGAACCCATTGCAGCGGGCTCCGACACTGCGTCACCGTCAGACGTCCCCCGGCCGGCACCACCGCTTCACGATGGCCGTCGCACACGACGACGGCGTCGGGGTTGTCGGCGTCCACGTCGATGCTGATCACGGCGTGGGGGCTGGTGACCATCGGTCTGGCGAACAGCGCATGGGCGTTGTTGGGGACGACGATGATGGCCTCGAGGTCGGGCCACACCACCGGTCCGCCGGCGGAGAAGGCGTATGCGGTGGATCCAGTCGGGCTGGAAACCAGAACCCCGTCGCAGCCGAACGCCGACACCGGACGGTCGTCGATGGAGACCACGACGCCCAGCACCCCCTGGTGCCCGCCCTTTTCCAGGCTTGCCTCGTTGAGAGCCCACCCCCGGGACAGGACTTCGCCACCCGCGCTGACCTCGACGTCGAGCGTCATCCGGTGCTCGATCCGATAGTCACGGGCGACGACGTGGTCGAGAATCTCGTCGATGGCTTCCGCTTCGGCCTCCGCGAGAAATCCGATGCGGCCGAGGTTGATGCCGAGCACCGGGATTTCGGCATTGCGGGCCAATTCGGCCGCCCGCAGGAAGGTGCCGTCGCCGCCGAGCACCAGTACCAGCTCACAGCCCAGCGCCGCCCGGGTGTTACCGGAGACCACCTCGACCGCCGCGCCGGTGGCCTCCAGGTCGGTTGGGGCAAGGTGGAGCCCACCGCGGTCGACCGCCTCGGTGGAGAGAACCCGTAATCCGATCCCGTTGGTGCCCAGCACCTTACCTACCCTGCGGGCCGTCTCGTTGGCTTCGTTCCGGCCCGGATGCACCACCAGAAGTACGGTGCGTGCGGGTGTCCCGCCGCTCACTGCGGGCCCACCGCAACGGCGTGATCGATCGCGGACTCCAGGGCGGCGCCACTGACGGCGTCCTCGGCGGCGCGGCGCAGCCACAGGAAGTATTCGACGTTTCCCGAGGGGCCGGGCAGCGGACTGGCGGTGACACCATGGCAGTGCCAGCCGAGTTCCCCGGCCCGGAGCGCAACGCTGCTTACGGCGCCGGCGCGGAGACTCGGCTGGGTGACGACCCCACCGGGACCCACGTTCTCACGGCCGACCTCGAATTGCGGTTTCACCATGGGAACCATATCGGCGTCGTCGCGGCTGCAGTGGGTTAGCGCGGGCAGGACCGTCGACAGCGAGATGAACGACAGGTCGGCGACGACGGCATCGACCGAACCGCCGATGAGCGCCGGGGCGAGGTCGCGCACGTTCGTGCGCTCAACGACACGGACCCGCGGGTCCGACCGCAGCGACCAGGCCAGCTGGCCGTAACCGACGTCGACAGCCACGACTTCCGCCGCGCCGCGCGTCAGGAGTACCTCGGTGAATCCACCGGTCGAGGCCCCGGCGTCCAACCATCGTCGACCGGCGACGTCGATACCGAACACATCGAGGGCTCCGAGTAACTTGTGGGCCCCGCGCGACACCCATGTCTTCTGTTCTGAACCTTGAACGGCCAGGGCCGCATTGACCGACACCGCGGTCGCCGGCTTCACCGCCGGCATCCCGTCTATCGTCACCCGACCCGCCCCGATCAGTTCGGCGGCCTGCTGGCGGGAACGGGCGAGCCCGCGCCGGACAAGTTCGGCGTCGACCCGGGCGCGACGCGTCATGCGCTGCTCAGCCCTTCTCGACCGATTCCAGCGCGGTGACCAGAATCTGATGCGCCTGTTCGAGGCGGCGGCCCACGGCGTCGATCTCGTCGATATCGCCCCCGTAGGCGGCATCGGCGGTGGTCGGCTCGGAGACACCGGCATCCTGGCCGGTGGGTTGCAGGTCGGCGAGCAGGGCGTCGATTTCGGCGCGGATCTGCGTTGGATCAGTGTTCATGGCAGTTTCACGCTAGCCGATCGGGTCGCTGAGCAGCGCCCAGCGGTCCAGCGCGGCCCGAGCGGTCGCATCGCCCGCGTGGATCGCCGGCCGCTGGTCGCCGGCGATATCCCACACCGTGTGGGCGAGGGTCCGGATCACCGAAATCCCATCAGCACCCGGGTCCGTGCCGGTGGCGTGCACGGTGACGGTGTCGCCGGCGACGACGGTGCGCCATGCCGGGTTTCCGTCGAAGGTCAGCGTGGCCGGGTCCTGCAGTAGGGCCGTGAGGTCGGCGCCGAGGTAGGTGGGTCGCATGGTGGGGGCGGCGTAAACAACATCGGCAGCGGTGCCGACACCGGTGAGAACCATCAGACTGGGCAGCCCGGCCGCGTTGGCGCCCGCGATATCGGTGTCGAGGCGATCACCGACGACCAGTGGGGTACGGAAGGCGCCTCGGGCAAGTGCATCCTGCATCAGCGCCGGAGCCGGTTTTCCGGCCACCAGTGGGGTGGCGTCGGTGGCTGTCCGCAGGGCGGCTACCAGCGATCCGTTGCCGGGCAGTAGGCCCCGTTCGGTGGGTAGGGTGGCGTCGACGTTGGTGGCCACCCAGAGGGCGCCGGCGCGGATGGCCTGGGTTGCCTCGGCCAGATCGGACCAACCGATCGCCAACGACAATCCCTGGACGACGGCGGCTGGGCCGTCCGCGAACGTGCGCACCGGCCGGAGACCGACCTCGGCGACCTCGGCGGCGAGAGCATCGGTTCCCAACACCAACACCCGCTCCCCCGGCTTCAGATGCTCGCGGAGCAGGCGTGCGGCACTCTGCGCGCTGGTGACCACGTCGCCGGCGTCGGCGGCAAAGCCCAGCCCACACAGGTGGGCGGCTACCTCCGCGGCCGATCGCGAAGCGTTGTTGGTGACGAACAGCGCCCGTGCATCGACGGTGGCCAGAGTGGGTACCGCCCCGACGGTGGCAGAATGCCCCCGGAACAGGGTTCCATCAAGATCAAGCAGCAGGCAATCGTGCTGCTGCGCAAGCGTATTCACGTCGGGGTCAGGTCGCCCACTCGGTCTTCGGCGTCGGTGACGCCGTCGAGGTCGGCGGCGGCTGACCTGATGAACCACTGCAATGCCTCGGCGGTGCGGTCGAGCGCGAGCAGGGTGTCGGCGTAGGCGTACATCAGTCGGGCAGCGGTCGACCCGGTCCTGGCCGGATCTGGCGGCGGATTGGACAATACGGCCAGTGCCTGGTCGAGATGCCCCAGATCGGCGCGGGCGCCGGCGGCGACAATCCGCATCTCGTCAGCGTCGTCGCCGGTGAGTGCCGCGGCCTCCGGGCCGCGGGACAGCTCTATCGCGCGCTCCGGCCGTCCGACCCCGCGCTCGCAGTCGGCGATCAGGGGCAGCAGTTGCGACTTGGAACCCATTCGCCGGGCCGCCCGGAACTCGGAGAGTGCCTGCGTCCAGTCGCCGCAGTGATAGGCGGCGATCCCCACCGCTTCCCGGATCGCGGCGATCCGTCCGGACCGGTTGCGGGCCGCAAGGGCGTGGGCCAGCGCGGTGTGTGGATCGTCGTCGAGTAGTTCACCGGCCGCGACGAGGTGGCGAGCGACGGTGTCGGCGGTCGTCTTGTCAAGGGTGAACAGCTCTGCGCGTATCTCGGGAGCAAGCTGTTTGGCTTCAATGGTGGCCGGAATGCTGGGGCCGCTCGGCGTGGGCGAACCCGGCGTTGACCGCGGTTGTTCCCGCCGAGCCCGTCCCGGGCCCGACCGACGCGGCGCGGCGGTGTCACGGCGTGCCGGCTTGGGTTCGGCGGGATGCCGTATCGGTCGCCCGGTGGGGGGATTGTTGGTGTCGTCAGGCATCGGATCTGAGGATACGGCCATGCGTCCCTTCCGCTGTACCGGACCAAGGAATTGTCCCATTCCCGCGGGCCCGCAATAGTTAATCGAATAATTTCCCGACGCACATGGATAGACAAACGTGTCCGGCACATGCATGTACCGGAAAATGCCTGAGCCCCCCAATGTAAATTGGGGGGCTCAGGACTTCAATGTGTGTTCGGCGGTGTCCTACTTTTCCACCCTGTTGGGTAGTATCATCGGCGCTGGCTGGCTTAGCTTCCGGGTTCGGGATGGGTCCGGGCGTTTCCCTGCCGCTATGGCCGCCGTAACTTTATTTAGGTTTTGTGTGCCCCTTTGTTGGCCCCGTTTTTTGGGGGTGTTTTGGTGGTGGGGTGGGTGTTTGTGGTGTGGTTGCGAGGTTTGTGTGTTGTAAGTTTTCGGCCGGTTAGTGCCAGTTCCCTGAGCGCATTGCTGCGGGTGCAGGTCTGGTCTATCGATCCCGTGTTCTGCGGGGGGCCTTATCCCACTTGATGGGTGAGAAGCCTGGTCTTGGAGGGGGTTTCCCGCTTAGATGCTTTCAGCGGTTATCCTGTCCGAACGTGGCTATCCAGCGGTGCCCCTGGTGGGACAACTGGT
>JAGQTS010000257.1 GCA_020438895.1 Mycobacterium sp. | reverse complement strand
TCCCCGGTGGACACCCTGGCAGGTCTGCCAGGTGGTTTGCCAACGAATCTCGCGGTCGGGGTGGCGGACTTCCTCGCCGACCATGTATTCAACCGGATTGACATTCCGAGTTGGTTGGCCCGCACCGGCTTTCAGCTCCTCGATCCGATCAAGACGGCGAAATCCCGGGTCGAGTTCCTGATGCAGCTACATGACCGTGAGGCGTTGCTGCCTCGAGAGCAGCAACGCCGCTTCCTCGACAGTGAGGGCTGGATAGCCTGGTCCGGTCCGGCGGTCTCGGAACTGCTGAAGCAGTTCGTTTCGCACAATCGGATGATGACCGGCGGGTTCGCCATCCAAGGCCAACTCGTCACCCTCAGCGACATCACGTGTCCGATCCTGGCCTTCGTCGGCGAAGTCGACGATATCGGCCAACCCCCCGCAGTGCGGGGGATCAAGCGCGCGGCTCCCAAAGCCGAGGTGTTCGAGGCGATCATCCGGGCTGGGCATTTCGGGCTCGTGGTGGGCTCCAAGGCCGCCACCATCACCTGGCCGACGGTTGCCGACTGGGTGCTCTGGGTGTCCGGCCGGGAACCCCAGCCCGCCAACATCGTGCCGATGTCGGAGTCGCTCCCGGACAGCGGCGAGGCCGGAGTCGCGATGAGTTCGCTACTCATGCATGGGGTCGCCGAGGCTTCTGAGTTGGCGCTGACCCTGGCCCGCGGAGCCGCCGATGCCGTGATCGCCGCGAATCGCTCGGTGCGGACGCTCGCCATCGAGACCGTGCGCACACTGCCCCGGCTGGTGCGGCTCGGTCAGATCAACGACCACACCCGGATCTCGCTGGGCCGCATCATCGCCGAGCAGGCCGACGAAGCACCCGACGGCGAGTTCCTGCTGTTCGACGGCAGGGTGCACACCTACCAGGCCGTCAATCGCCGCATCGACAACGTGGTGCGCGGGCTCATCGCAGTCGGCGTTCGCCAAGGCACCCGGGTCGGGGTGCTGATGGAGACCCGGCCCAGTGCCCTGGTCGCCATTGCCGCGCTGTCCCGGCTCGGCGCGGTCGCCGTCCTGATGCCACCGGACGCCGACCTTGAGCAAGCCGCCCGATTGGGCGGAGTCACCGATGTCATCACCGACCCCGGCAATCTGGCTGCGGCCAGCCAGCTGCCGGTGCAGACGCTGGTCCTCGGTGGCGGCGAGAACCGCACGCTCAACATCTCCGAGGACAGCACCGTCATCGACATGGAGCAGATCGACCCCGACGTCGTCGAGCTGCCCGGTTGGTACCGCCCCAATCCCCAGTTCGCCCGAGACGTGGCCTACGTGGTGTTCAACGCCATCGGTGGCGGTGACCTGGTGCCCAAACAGATCACCAACTATCGGTGGGCGCTCTCGGCCTTCGGTACCGCATCGGCCGCGGCGCTGAACCGCAACGACACCGTCTACTGCCTCACCCCGTTGCACAACCAGGCCGGCCTGCTGGTGAGCCTCGGCGGTTCGGTCGTCGCCGGGTCGCGGATAGCGTTGTCGCGGGGCCTGTGTCCGGACCGATTCATCGACGAAGTGCGCCAGTACGGGGTCACGGTCGTCACCTACACCTGGTCGATGCTTCGCGAGGTCATCGACGCCCCCGGTTTCCAGATGTCGGGGAACAATCCGATCAGGCTGTTCATGGGTTCAGGCATGCCCACCGGACTCTGGCAACGCATCCTCGACGTTTTCGAGCCGGCCCGGATCGTGGAGTTCTTCGCGACCTCCGACGGTCAGGCCGTGCTGGCCAATGTCGCCGGGCTCAAAGTCGGCAGCGAGGGTCGGCCACTTCCCGGCGGCGGTGAGGTGGAACTCGGCGCCTACGACCCCGACGAGGACCTGATCCTGGAAGGCGACCGCGGTTTCGTGCGGGTGGCTCGCAGCGACGAACTGGGGCTTCTCCTGGCCCGGCCGTGGGGGCCGATCGACCCGACCGCGGCGATCAAGCGTGGGGTGTTCGCACCGGGGGACATCTGGATTTCCACGGAGTACGTGTTCCGGCGCGACGCTGATGGCGACTTCTGGCTGCTGGGCAACAGATCCGGACTCATTCGCACGGCTCGCGGAGTGGTGTTCCCCACACCGATCACCGACGCCATCGGGGCCATCTCAGCAGTCGATCTGGCGGTCACCTACCCATTGGAGGTGCCCGGGGGAACGCTGGCGGTGAGCGCGGTCACCCTGAGACCGGGGATGTCCGTGACCGTGGCCGACCTGTCGGAGGCGGTATCCGGAATGCCGGTCGGCCTGCCGCCCGACCTCGTCCACGTGGTCGGCGAACTGCCGTTGAGCGCGTCCTACCGTCCCACCGTTTCGGCGCTGAAATCCGCCGGGCTTCCCAAAGTGGGCCGTAACACCTGGTACCTCGACACCGATACGGGCAAGTACAAGAGACTCACGGCAGCAGCACGCTCAGCCCTGGCCAAGGGCAGGGACTGATGTGCGCTGTAGGCTTGCCGGGTCTGGAGCCCTGAGCGGAGGAGAGCAATGGCGGGGACATTCCGCAATTGGCGAGCAACGCGCGACGGCATCGCCGCACTGGCTGCCACTGGGCTCACCCTAGGATTCGTACTGTCGCCGGCCGCGCACGCCGCACCGGCGCCCACCCCCGCACCATCGCCCACTCCGACCGTGTCGGCGGCTGGAGGAGCTCAAGCAGCCAGTACGTCGGCGCAGTCCTCTGGGACTACGTCGGCGTCGACGGACGGCGCCACCGCCGCGCCCGCCGCGGCCTCGGGCGACGTCCTGGACCAACTCGCGCAGGAGTATGCGGTAGGAGCGGGCGGAGGGCAGCTCTCGAACCTCCTCCGGATGAGCCTGAAGCTGCGGGCGATGGGCTTCAAGCCGTCCAAGGCGAACCTGGCTGAGATTTCCCAGGCGATGAATTACCGGCCCAATCAGATCCCGCTGATCGAGGCGTTGAAGGATTCCATCGCCTACCAGCAGAAGGTCAAGGCGCAGATGGAAATTCTGCAGCAGTACCAGCAGCGTCAGGGCGCCAACAGCGCGGTGATGGGCGCGGGGCAGATGCCCGGCGACTCCAACCCCGGCGCTCCGCCCGCAGCGGCCGCGGCACCGGCGATGCCGGCCGCCCCGACTCCCTGACGAGCAGTGCTCGATCCCGCACTTCTCGACATCGTGGTCTGTCCCCTAGACCGCGGACCTCTGCTGCACCTCGGCGGCGTGCTGTACAACCCGCGGCTGCGCAAGGCATACCGCATCGAGGACGACATCCCGGTCCTGCTCGCCGATGAGGCCGCCGACGTTGACGACGACGAACATGAGCGACTCATGGCGCTCGCCTCGTCCTAGCTCCGCGCTGCGCTGCGCTCCGGTGACGGCCGCGCGGCGCCTACTCGGAGCAACGCTGGCGGCCGGTGGGGTGCGGGCCACGATCGTAGAGGTTGAGGCCTACGGCGGACCGCCGGAGGGGCCCTGGCCGGATCCTGCCGCTCATTCCTACCGCGGCCTGACCCCGCGTAACGCGGTGATGTTCGGCCCGCCGGGGAAGCTGTACACCTACCGAAGTCACGGCATTCACGTGTGCGCCAACATCTCCTGCGGAGACGACGGCGCTGCCGGGGCCGTACTGGTGCGGGCCGCCGCGCTGGAGTCCGGCAGCGACATCGCCCGCGCTCGTCGTGGACCATCGACGGCGACGGCTGCGTTGGCCCGAGGACCGGGCAATCTGTGCGCGGCCCTCGGTATCGGTATGGACGTGAACGGAACGGACGTATTCGACCCCGACTCGCCGGTTCACCTGCAACTCCGCGACGCGCCCGCAGATGTTCTCAGCGGGCCGCGCGTGGGGGTCAGCGTTGCCGCCGACCGGCGGTGGAGGTTCTGGTTGCCGGGACATCCGGAGGTGTCGGCGTACCGACGCAGCCCGCGGGCACCGCGTGCCGCCAAGGGCGATTGACCGATCCTGGTCGCGGAGCCCCTCGATCCCGCAACCCGCATCCCGGACCGGACCGCCCACCGAGCAGAACCCCCGATCGTGTAGAACCGCAATGGATGCGTGAGTCGAATCCGGAGGCCTTGTGATCGAGCTGTGCTCCGCCGAACTGGTGCCCGATCCGAGTGTGCTGATGGACCCGGGTGGGTTCACCTGGTTTTATGTCGACCTCGTCAGTGACGGCGGCGTCGGGGCGACCGTGATCTGGTCATGGGGTTTACCCTTCCTCCCGGGCTACGCCCACTCGGCCCGCACCGGTCACCCTGAGCTTCCCATTGACCGGCCCAGCGTCAATATCGCCGTCTACGGGCCCGAGGGGGAGCGGTTCTACCTCCTGACCGAACTCCCTCCGGACGAGTGCACCTGGGCCGCGGACGGTCGGTCCTGGCGTCTTGGGGATTGCAGATTCAGCTGGACCGATACCCCTGGCGCCGGCGGCACCGGCACCATCCGGACCTTGGAGGCCGATCTTGATCTGGCTCTGCCGACCGGCGGGCGGGTCACCGGACGGCTGTGGTTGTCCGGACGGCTGCGCAGCGATCCACGGGACCGCGATCGACGGGACTCTGTCACCGAGGGTGCAGCCGGTCGTTCGGTCGGACCACACCTGTGGAGCCCGATGGTCGCTGCGAGCCGCGGCGGGCTGGAGCTACACACGCCCGATGGAACGCTGGAAGTCAGCGGGCGGGCCTACCATGACCGAAACAGCGCCACACTCCCGTTGGACGAGTTGGGAGTGCGGAGTTGGTGGTGGGGGCGGCTGGCGTTTCCCGGCCGCGACCTCATCGTCTACCGTCTTGTCCCGTCGGAACCCGACGGCCCGCCGCGCGGATTCGTGGTCGAAATCGGCGAGGAAGGCTGCTGCCGGGTCTGCGAGGACAGCGAACTGAGGTTCGAGCACCCGCGTCGCAACATCTGGGGAATGCGCTGGCCGCGCAGAGCGGCGTTCCACGATCCCGACGGCCGGCCGGTGCATATCGAGGTCAGGGCCCTGGTCGACAACGGCCCGTTCTACCAGCGCTATCTCTTGCAGGGGTGGTGCGACGGCCAGGAGGCCTACGGCGTCGGTGAGAGCCTGGTGCCGCACCGGGTCGACGGCGACCTCCTTCGCCCCTTGGTGAGAATGCGCGTTCACCGCGCTGATGGCCCCAACTCGATGTGGCTGCCGCTGTTCTCCGGGCTCAGCCACGGCCGGTGGGGCCGGCTCCTGGGACGGCCGAGGAAAGTGCGCGCATGATCCCCCTCGCCCCGGCCGGTATCCCGGTCGAGGCCGTGGTCGACCGCACTGCCCCGTTGTGGGCACAGGTCCTGGCTGCTTCGCTGGCCCTGCCCGCGTTCCTGCCGCTGGGATTTGTCCTGCTCAATGCCGTCGCATGGACCCGTGGCCGGCCGCTGAGCGCCGCCGAGCGCGCGGCGCCGGGTGGCGTCAGCCTGCTGATCCCGGCGCGCGACGAAGTCACCAATATCGAGTGCTGCGTGCGGGCCGCCGATGCGGCCCGGGGACCGATACGAGAGATCATCGTGTACGACGACGGCTCCAGCGACGGAACGGGCGAAGTCCTGGTGGAACTCCAGGCCGAGGTACCCCGACTCCGGGTGATCCGCGGCGGCGAACTGCCGGAGGGCTGGGTGGGGAAGCCGCACGCGCTGCACCAACTCAGCACCGTCGCCAGCAGTGACGTGCTTCTGTACATCGACGCCGATGTCGCCCTGCGGCGCGATGGAGTGCTGCGGATGCTGTCATTGCTCGCAACGCCCGAGCAGGTTCCCGGTGGCCTCGACGCAGCGGTGGTCACGGCCGTGCCCCGTCAGTGCGTCGCCAGCCTGGGCGAACGGCTGTTGATGCCGCTCTTGCACCTGTCCTACGTCGCCTGGCTGCCGATGCCCGTGGTTCATCGCACTGGTGATCCCCGGGTGCTGGCGGCCAACGGCCAACTCCTGCTGATCCGCCGGTCGGTGTTGGAATCGGTCGGCGGCTGGGTTCGGCTGCGCTCATCGTTGGTCGACGACATGGCGCTGTGCCGGCGGGCCAAGGGCGAGGGCCTGCGGGTGGTGTTCGCGGACGGCCACCACGTCGCCG
>JAGQTS010000256.1 GCA_020438895.1 Mycobacterium sp. | reverse complement strand
AGGCGATCACGTCGATGCTGCCGGTATTGGTGTCACAGCTCGTGGTGGTCCTCAAAGACACCGCGATCGGTTATCAGATCACCTTCCTGGAGATGGTCCGCCAGGGCACCGTCATCGGGTCCACCTACGGCAACTATGTACCGGCGCTCATCGTGATCGCCGTCCTGATGATCAGCCTGAACTTCGCCCTGTCTGCGGCGGCCACCCGACTTGAGCGCCGGCTCCGGCGATCAAAGCGTGCCCCGGAACCGTTGGAAGGCAAGGCCATCGAGCAGGGTGGCGCTCCCAGTGCTCTCATAGAGCCTGGGGATTAGTCGCCGATGCGCATTCACCACCTGAACTGCGGTTCCATGACCACCCCTGGCGGCCGCATCGTGTGTCACGTCCTGCTCTGTGAGACGGCCAACGGTCTGGTGCTGGTCGACGCCGGATTCGGCCTCGACGACGTGCGCGACCCGAAGCGCCGCCTCGGCCTGTCGGCCAAGCTGCTCGGCGCCAAGCTCGACGAGTCGGAAACAGCGATTCGCCAGGTTGAGGCGCTGGGCTACCAGCCCGGCGACGTGCGTGACATCGTCATCACCCACTTCGATCTCGACCACGTCGGCGGGTTGTCAGACTTCCCGGATGCCCGGGTCCATGTGTCGCGCACCGAATGGGACGCAGCACAAAACCCATCGCCTCGCGAGCGGATACGCTACCGCCGGTCGCAATTCAGGCACCACCCGCGAATACTCACCTACGCCGCCGACGGCGAAAAGTGGCGTGGATTGCCCGCCGCCCAGCCTCTCGACGGGCTGGGTAACGAGTTTGCTTTGGTACCGATCGTCGGGCACTCCCGCGGTCACTCCGCCATTGCCGTCGACGCGGGCGAGGCTGGTTGGCTGCTCCACGCCGGCGATGCCTACTTCCACCCATCGGCCCTGGGCAAAGCGTCGACACTTAGCCGACGCGGCGCGTTCTTCACCGGTTTCGAATACTTCATGGCTGTCGATCCGAGGCGCATGCGCCAAGGGCACCGCACGCTCTCAGCGCTGCCGTCCGACGTAACGGTGTTCAGCGCACACGATCAAGATGAGTTCGCGCGTCTCGCGAGAAAAGGCGAAACCGACCGTGGGCCAACGGAACCCAGTCCCTCCTAGACCCTCCTGCGTTCCCGTTCAGCCGCCAGCGCATCGGCGGCCACCGACACTGCCATGCTCTGGCTGTAGCCGCGACGGGCCAGCATCCCGACCAGTCGGCGCATCACCTTGGTCTCGTCGGTGCTGTCGAGTGTCTCCCGACGCAGCTTGTTCGCCACCAGCTGCTCGGCCCGGTCCCTCTCGGCGGCGGCGTCAATCCCGTCGATCACGGAAGCGATGACGTCGTCGTCGACTCCCTTGGTCCGAAGCTCGGCAGCCAACGCTCGCTTCCCCCTGCCAGCGTGGGCTCGCCTGGAGCGAACCCACTGAACGGCGAACTCCTCGTCATCGACCAGACCCACATCGGTCAGGCGATCGAGCACGTCGGCCGCGATCTCGTCCGGATAGCCGCGTTTGGCCAGCCGGTCAGCGAGCTCAGCCCGGGTACGTGCGCGCGCCGTGAGCAGGCGCAGACAGAACGCCTGCGCCTGCTCCTTGCGCGTCTCAGAAGTCGACGGGAGCGGGCAGGACATCGCCGATGGCCTCATCGGTCAGCGTGGCGCCAACCCCGAGTTTCTCCTTGATTTTCTTCTCGATCTCATTGGCGACGTCGGGGTTCTCCATCAGGTAGTTGCGGGCGTTCTCCTTGCCCTGCCCCAATTGCTCGCCCTCGTAGGTGTACCACGAGCCTGACTTGCGGATGAAACCCTGATCGACTCCCATGTCGATGAGCGAGCCCTCGCGGCTGATGCCCTTGCCGTACAGAATGTCGAACTCGGCCTGCTTGAATGGCGGCGAAACCTTGTTCTTGACCACCTTCACACGGGTGCGGTTACCCACCGCATCGGTCCCGTCCTTGAGAGTCTCGATGCGGCGGACGTCCAGCCGAACCGAGGCATAGAACTTCAAAGCCTTTCCGCCAGTGGTTGTTTCCGGACTTCCGAACATGACACCGATCTTCTCGCGCAGCTGGTTGATGAAGATCGCGGTGGTACCGGAGTTGCTCAACGCGCCGGTCATCTTACGCAGCGCCTGGCTCATCAGACGGGCCTGCAGACCGACGTGGCTGTCGCCCATCTC
>JAGQTS010000255.1 GCA_020438895.1 Mycobacterium sp. | reverse complement strand
TGATGTAGGCCATCGCGATGAACGTCACCAGACCGCCGCGAGCCTCGGCTGCGATGCTCGAGCCGCGCTCGGAAATCTCAAAGAAGCGGTCCAGGCGGTTCACGACTGGAACCTTAAGGCGTTGGCCTCAATTCAGGGGGGCGACCGGGAACCGGAGCCTGCAGCCGACGGTGGGACAGGCCGCCCTCAGCGCAACGGTGTCGGCTCCACGACGCCGACCTCAGCGGGCTCGGCGATGGCGGCGGGCAGGAACTTCTCGATGCCGAAGACGAACAGTGCACCGCCGATGACGCCGCCGATAATGGGCGCGACGATCGGCACCCAGAAGTACAGATCATTCCCGTTCGCCGAGTACCAGGCATCGTGGTAGCCGGTGAGCCAGGAGACAAGGCGCGGGGCGAAGTCCCGTGCCGGGTTGATCGCGTAGCCGGCGTTGGCGCCCCAGCCCAGGCCGATCCCGACCACCAGCAGGCCGATGATCAACGGCCCGATGTTGGACAGCGGCGGGTTGTTGACCGCGCTGGTGAGCGCGAAGATCACCATGACCAGAATCGCGGTTCCGATGATCTGGTCGAAGAAGGCGGTGAACATCGTCACCCCGATGTCCGGGGATGTGGAGAATATCCCCTGAGTGGCCTTGGTGTGGTCGGGATCCACGCGGTTGATGGCATCGGTGTAGGTGAAGCGCACCAGCAGGGCGCCGACGAACGCGCCGCCGACCTGAGCACCGATATAGGGCAGCACCTTTCCCGCGGGGAAACCCTTGAATACGGCCAGAGCCACCGTGACGGCTGGATTGAGGTGGGCTCCGGACAGTCTTCCGGCGACGTAGACCGCCATCGCCACGCCCAGACCCCAGCCCCAGACGATCGAGTTGTAGTCACCGGTGGCGCCCGTCGTGGTCGGGAACCCCCCGGTAACCACCTGGGCCACCACCCCGACCCCGAACAGGATGAGGATCATCGTCCCGAGGAACTCCGCTGAGACCTCACCGAGGAGCGGGGGCCGTTTCGCCGGTGCTGACACTGTGTGCCGCCTTTCGCTGCAGTGATGCCCCGCAAACTAGCAACGCCGATGCGGCTGAGTGCGGGTTTCGCTGAAGCTCCGACGGCTGCATGCAGACGCGTCAGGTGCTACAACCGGGCAATGACCGCAGGCAGATCGGGCCGCCGGCGTCGCAGGCGGACAGGGGTGCTGCTGGCGGTGTTGGTCGTCGCCGCAGTGGCCGGTCTTCTGCTGTGGCAGGACGGGGCCGGGCCGGCCGGGCAGTCACCGACCGCGGGGCCGGAGTCCGCCTCGCCGGCTCAAGGAACCGTCGGTCCCGGCGGTGTTCCCCCGGGGCGCTTGGCGCTCGCGCGCATGCAGCTCGACCACTTGGAGGTTCGCGGCTGGGACCGCACGTCGGACTTCCGGCGGCAGGAGTTCGGACCGGCCTGGAGCGATGACGTCGAGGTGGAGTTCGGGCACAACGGCTGCAACACCCGCGACGACATCCTCCGTCGCGACCTTGGCAACCTGGTGCTGCGCCCGGGGACCTGCTTTGTGCAGAGCGGGACGTTGATCGATCCCTACACGGCGAGCACCATCGAGTTCGTGCGGGGACCCCGCACCTCCGGCAGCATCGAGATCGATCACGTGGTATCGCTCGCCGACGCCTGGTACAAGGGCGCGCGGGCCTGGGATCGACAGCGTCGCCTGGATTTCGCCAACGATCCGCTTAACCTGCTCGCTGTCAGTCCGACAGCGAACTTCGACAAGGCTTACCGTGATGCGTCATCGTGGCTGCCGCCTAACGAGGCGTTCCGGTGCGATTTCGTCGCGCGCCAGATCGAGGTCAAAACCGCCTACCATCTCTGGCTGTCGGCCAAAGAGAAGCGTGCGCTGGAGGCCGTTCTGGCGCATTGCTAGCAGTCACAGACATTCGGCAGAAGGATAGTTCTGAGGTCCGCCAGTCAGGTGAATCGACCAGCCAGCGGTGACCGTCGAAAGCCCGGGCCCTCGTGGGCAACCTACAGGCAGACAATCGGAGACAGATCAGAGCTGTTCGGGATCCTCGCCGACGGGTGGCCGTCACACAGCGCCCTGTATCCCGGCTGCTATCTCGACGTTTCGCCCTCGACGGCGATTCCGGCGGTGACCTACGTCGACACCGACCGCCGCGCGGAACGCTATTTCGCCGATCATGAGCGTGTCGCGGCTGAACTGCGCAGCCGGGTCCGTCAGGGCCTCAAGCCCCGCGTCCGGTTTCTGCGCGGTGACTACACCACCGCCCTCGACTGTGCCGATGCGGAGTTCGACCTGCTCATCTCGCTCTACTCCGGACCGCTGTGGGATCACTGCAGGAAATACCTGCAACCGGGAGGGCTGTTCCTGGCCAACGCCAGCCACGGTGACGCCAGCATCGCCGCTCTCGATCCACGGCTCACTCTTCTCGCGGCGGTGCACAAGCACAACGACCGATACCGCTTCGACACCGATGCGCTGGACAGCTACTTGGTACCGAAGTCACCGGCTGCCGCAGATCCCGACGAGATCCGGCGCAACGGCCGGGGGATCGCTTACACCCGCACCGCGTTCGCTTATCTGTTCCGACTGATCTGACTGCCGGTGATCGGATGCCTCCCCGGACCGATGCCGCCGAATTTCGCCGAAACCGTCCGTGGCCTCAGTCCTCCTTGCGGATCAGCCGCTGCAGGGCGGCGTGGTCGGGTTCGAGGAGTTCAGCGATCCGGTCGGCGTTGACGTCGGCGACGATGATCTCCCCGACATCCTTGTTGACGCCCTTGAATATTCCGTGCGTCTTCATCTTGTCGGCCTGGTAGACGTTGTCCTCGGTAGGGGTGACGTAGTACACCGCGTCGGCTTTGAAGCGGTGCACCAACCACAGGTGCACCAGCGTCATCAAACGCTTCTGGCGCAGCTTCGCCGAGTAGGTGTTCTGATCCCTGACCGTCAGGATGCTGCGTCCGTGCCGGTCCTTGATCGGGTCGAACAACACATCGGCCAGTTTCTCGCCGTCGGAGTCCCCGAAGATCGCCAGTTCCAACACATCCGAGCCGGCGCGGCGGGGCCGCAACTGAACCCGCAGTCGCTCGCCGAGCTTGTAGTGCTCGCTCCACAGTGCCAGCCAGTCCTCCAGCAGCTTCTTGGGAACCTCGGTCTGCACCAGGTGCTGAACCTGAGTCGACCCCTTACCCATGGCCTTCGTGGTCGCGGTGCGACCGGAGGAGGCCGCCAGGGCCGCGTCGCTGCGCGGGCCGCCCACCAACGTCTGCGGTGTGCGGTAGGGCGATTCGATCAGCCGCATCTTGCGCTGCAGGCGGGCCAGGGCGAGCATTCCGTCCTGACGGAGCGCGGTGGCGAACTCCTCGGCGGCCACACCGTCGATCTGGTGACCGCCATAGGTCATGAAGTTGAAGACGAAGCCCATCTTCCCGATCTCCTCGGGGAAGGCGCGCATCTCGTCGTCGCTCATCCCGGTGGTGTCCCAGTTGAACGA
>JAGQTS010000254.1 GCA_020438895.1 Mycobacterium sp. | reverse complement strand
GGCACCAACCAGATCCAGCGCGTCGTGATGTCCCGGGCGCTGTTGCGGTAGCTGTACGACCCGCTGGTGGGCGGTAGCGGACGTTTTGGACCAGGCTCCGGGGTGGGTTAGGTTGTCTGTCCATGACGATGATCCGTTCTTTGGGTGGTGGCGCCCTCGCCGGCGCGATGGTGCTCGGTTCCCTCGGCACCGCGGCGGTGGCCGCGGCCGATGACACCGTCCCCCCGTCGATGCTGAACACGACGTGCTCCCTGGACCAGATCATGGCCGCCACCAAGGTGGTCGACCCGGTCACCTACGGCGAGTTGGTGGGCAAGTTCGACTCCGAACCCCGATGGGTGCAGGGCGGAATCGTCTACCACATGAACCTGCTGCTGCAGAAGCCGCCGCAGGAGCGTCAGGACGAGGTCAACACCCTGGTCGCGATCTTCCCCGAGTACGTCGGGCTGTTCACCGCCGCCGAACCCGAAGCCGATCAGATCGCGGCCAAGTGCCCGACCTTCCCTGCCGAGGACCCGGCCGTGTGGATTCCGTCCGCTCCCGCGCCCACGCCCGCACCGGCCGGCTGATCCGGGCCGCCGGGACCTGTCGAGGGTTCCGGCTAGCGCACGTGGGTGACGTCTCCCGCTGACACGGACACGATGCCGGCCCCGGTGTCGATCTGCAGCTCTCCGAGTTGACCGATTCCGGTCGCCATGCCGGTGATGTCGCGATCACCGGGTAACTGGGCATGGACCCGGGTGCCGACGGTGACGCTGCGGGCGAGGTAGTCGGCGACCAGACCCCGATCCGGACCGCCGGTAGCCTGCCACCGGTCGATTCGGGCGGTCAGTTCGGCCAGGATGCTGCCCAGCAATGCACTTCGATCCAGCATGGTCGAACCCAGCATCAGCAACGAGGTGGCCCGCGGATCGGGGGCCTCCTCGACGGTCAGTGTCACATTGAGTCCCAGGCCCACCACGATCACCGGGTGGGGGGCCGCCACCTCGGCCAGGATGCCGCCGAGCTTTCCCTCGCCCACCATGATGTCGTTGGGCCACTTCAAGCCGGGTGAGATGCCGGTGGTCGCCGCGACGGCGTCGGCGGCGGCGACCCCGGTCAGCAGCGGCAGCCACCCCCACGATCCCGGCGGGGCCCCGGAGGCATCCACCCCGAGGGAGAACGTGATCTGCGAACGGGCGGGCGCCGACCAGGGGCGCCCCAACCGGCCCCGCCCCGAGCTCTGATGCTCGGCGACGAGCACCAGACCAGCGATATCCTCGCCGTCGGCGCACCGGGTCAACAGATCGGCGTTGGTGGATCCGGTGGAGTCCACCACGTCGATCAGACGCAACGCCCGATCGGGGCCGACGAGGTCGCGGCGCACGCCGGTCACATCCAACGCAGGCCGGTGCCCGTTCAATTCGGCCATATCGGCAAGGGTATCCGGCCGGGCTAGTCGAGGTCCGTGGTGACCAGCTCCGTGCTCCGCCGGCGCCCCAGCACCGTCGGATCGGGGTTGGCCAGCTGGACCAACGACGCCCCGGCAGCCCACACCGCCAGCAGGTTGTCGATGATCTCCGCCGCGGTCGTCCACGGCCGCGACGACATCACCCGGTCAGCCGGCCCGAAGCGCCGATCGGCGGCGCTGGCCCGGGCTGCGGCCAGCACCTCCTCGGCGGTGCGCCCGCTGATGGCCGGGCCCGGGTTCGGCTCGGGTGCGACGTGGTCGCCGTGGACCCGCACTGCGGTGGCGTAGTCGGTGACTCCGACCGGCAGGTCCTCGGCGGCTCTGCCGAACGGATCCAGCGTCAGCACTGCCACGTCGCCGCCGGGTGCCTTCGCGTCGGCTTCGTCGAGGCGCCCGCGGGTGCATAGCGCGATGTCTGCCGGACCCCCCGGGTCGGACGCCGGCACCACCTCCGCGCCGATCCACCAGATGCCGAGCAGCACCGCGGCGGTCTGCCAATGCGCGGGCAACAGCACCGCGGCGCGGCTGGCCGGCCCGGCGCCGAACTCGTCGCGCAGCAGGTTGGCGGTCTTGGCTGCCCAGTTCGCCAGCGTCACCGTCGACAGTTCGGTGCGTTCACCGGAGGCGTCGTCGTAGTAGGTGATGCGTGGACCCATCCGCTGGGCGGCGGAACCGTCCGCCAGCAGCGGATCCAGCAGTGCGCTGGTGAGATTCATCAGTTGACGCAGCGGGGGTCGTCGGACCCCGCGGTGATCACCGGTGACGGCAGCGGGGCTACGGTGTCGGCGTCGGCGGAGGCCTTGTCCACGGTGGCCCCGGTGGCCAGTTCCTCGGTGGCCGACTCCCCGGTGGGCAGCGTTCCGTCCAGGCCCGAACCCGGGCCTTCGTATTCCTCGGTCAGCACGACCCGGACGGTGCCGGCCGACAACGCGGTGTCGGCGACGATCGGCAATCCACCGAGTTCCTCGGCCACGGCCTGGGCGCCGAGATCATCCTCCGCGGCGGCCTGTACCTGGCTGTGGGACACTCTCTCCCCGTCGTGGTTGGCGACGGACCCGATGGTGAACCCCTTGATGCCCAACCGGTCCGACACGGCGCCGGCCAGCCCGTTGATATCGCTGTCGTTGAGCACATCGACGGTGGTCTGGTCGGGCGAATAGGTGACCGCAGCGGTTCTGCCCTCGGCCTGATCGTGCAGCAGGCCCGCAACCCACTCCTGCACCTGGTGGGGATCGACGCTGACCACCGACTGCATCCCGTCATCGCTCCACCCGTTCTCGGAGAGCACCGGAATGGTGGCAAACGCCACGTTGCCCGCAGCCAGTTTCTGCAACTGGTTGAGGAAGTCCATCACGTCCCAGCCCGAGGAGATCACCACCGACCGTTGTATGGCGTTCTGCAGGCGCTCCATGGTGGTCGGACTGGTCAGGGTCTTGCTCGAGATCACCTCATGGGCCAGGGATGCCATGACCACCTGCTGCCGCACCACCCGGTCGAGATCGCCGCGGGGCAGGTCGTGGCGCTGGCGGACAAAGCTGAGTGCCTGTGGCCCATCCAGCCGCTGCCAGCCGGCCGGGAAGTCCGCCCCGGAAAGGGGTTCGTAGACAGCATCTTTCAGGCACACCTCGACCCCGCCCAGGGCGTCGGTGATCAGCGAGAAGCCGAGCAGGCCGATCTCGGCGTAGTGGTCGACGCTCACACCGGTCAGCTCGGCGACGGTCTCGATCAGCGCGTTGCGGCCCGCCTCGACGGCCTTCGGTTCCGCCACGGCGGGGTCTTGCCCCTGGACCTCGACCAGTTGCTTCATGGTGTCCAGCTTGACCTCGCCGTACACACCGTTGATCTTGGTCTTGCCCAGGCTGGGGGACTGGACGTAGGAGTCACGCGGGATCGATATGGCGGTGGCCGAGCGGCCATTTGTGGGTATCCGGACCAGAATGATGGTGTCGGTGTTGGTCGCGACGTCGTCTCCGGCGTGCAGCTGAGCCAACTCCTGAGCGGACAGCGGGTTGCCGTGGGCGTCGGTACGGCTGTCCATGCCGACCAGCAGGATGTCGGTCGCGCCGTCGTCGCCGGCTCCGCCCAGCATCGCGGCGGTGAAGTGGAAGATGCCGTTCTCGAAAGACCGGACCGAGCCCCAGGCGACCCCGGTTCCGACCATGACCAGCGCGGCCAGCACCGAGAGAACCGAACGGCCCACCGGCCGCCCGTGCGTCCTGACCCCAGCGGTCTCATTCGCCACTTCCGCCTCACTGAGCACCAGGCCAGGTTACTGGGGGATGGGACGCATACCGGGTAGCCGCAACCGGCGTGCCAGACTCGTGGCCGTGATGAGTCGGATGGTGATCACCGGTGCCGGCGGCCAAGTGGGCCGCCTGCTGGCCATCGCGGCACGGCGCCGCGGCTACGACGTCGCGGCGCTGACCCGCGCCGATCTCGACATCACCGATGGTGCCGCGGTGCGCGGCCAGGTTCGCGCGGGCGACCTGGTGATCAATTGCGCAGCCTTCACCAATGTCGACGCGGCGGAAGCCGAGCCCGAGGCCGCCCGGGCGATCAACGCGTCCGGCCCGGGGCTGCTCGCCGCGGCCTGCGCTTCGGCAGGGGCCGGGCTGGTCCACATCTCCACCGACTACGTGTTCCCCGGGGATGCCGGCCGCTGCTACGACGTCGGCGACGAGACCGGCCCGCTGGGCGTCTACGGTACGACGAAACTGGACGGCGAGCGGGCAGTCCTCGAGGCGCTGCCGCAGGCGTACGTGGTGCGCACCTCATGGGTCTACACCGGGGGTGGCGGCAGCGACTTCGTCGCGGTCATGCGACGGTTGGCGACCACCACCGACCGCGTCCTCGAGGTGGTCGATGACCAGACGGGTTCGCCGACCTACGCCGCCGACCTGGTGTCGGCACTGCTGGAGATTGCCGCCGGTGGTGTGCGAGGGCCCATCCTGCATGCCGCCAACGACGGTGCGGTGAGCCGCTATCAGCAGGCGCGGGCGGTGTTCGCCGAGCTCGGTGCCGACCCGGACCGGGTGAGGCCGGTCAGCAGCGACGCCGTCCCGCGCCCGGCCCGCCGCCCGGTCTGTTCGGCACTGTCGATGGCGGCGTCGGTCCGGGCCGGCCTGACTCCGCTGCGGCCATGGCGGGACGCCCTGGCCGAGGCGCTCGCGGTGCCGATCGACGACGGACCGATACCCTCAACCCCGTGAGCAGCGAGCCGGGTCTGACGGTGGTCACGGTCACCTATTCACCGGGTTCACACCTCGACCGGTTCCTGTCTTCCCTGACGGTGGCCACCGACCGGCCGCTGCGGGTCGTCATCGCCGACAACGGCTCGGTCGACGGTGCGCCGGAGGAAGCGGTGCAGCGCTATCCCGGTACCGAACTGGTTCGTACCGGCGGAAACCTCGGATACGGTTCCGCCGTCAATCGGGCGGTGGCGAGGCTGTCGCCCGATGAGGAGTTCGTTCTGATCGCCAACCCGGATGTGGTCTGGGGACCCAGGAGTATCGACGCCCTCGTGGAGGGTGCCGGCCGCTGGCCCTCGGCGGGCAGCCTGGGGCCGCTGATCCGGGATCCGGATGGCTCGGTGTATCCCTCGGCCCGGCACCTGCCGAGCTTGGTGCGCGGCGGCATGCACGCGGTGGTCGGTTTCGCGTGGAAGGCCAACCCGTGGTCCAAGTCCTACCGTCAGGAGCGGGTTGAACCCAGTGAGCGGCCGGTCGGCTGGCTGTCGGGGTCGTGCCTGCTGGTTCGCCGTGCGGCGTTCGACCAGATCGGCGGGTTCGACGAGCGCTACTTCATGTACATGGAAGACGTCGACCTCGGCGACCGGCTGGGACGGGCGGGCTGGCTCAACGTCTACGTGCCCGACTCGGAGATCCTGCACGACAAGGGACACTCGACCGGACGCGATCCGTCCCGGAACCTCCGTGCGCACCACGTCAGCACCTACACTTACCTGGCTGACCGGCATCCTGCCTGGTGGCAGGCGCCGCTGAGGTGGGCTGTCAGGGGTGCGCTGAGGCTGAGGGCGGATGCGGCGGTACGCAAGTCGCGGCGCGAGCTGGTGAAGGGAACGGGATGAGCGGTCACCACATCGATCCGACTCGGGTCGACGCCGTCGTGTTGGTCGGCGGCAAGGGCACCCGACTGCGACCGCTGACCATCAGCACCCCCAAGCCTCTGCTGCCGACCGCGGGCGTGCCGTTCCTCACCCACCTACTGTCCCGGATCGCCGAAGCCGGTATCGAGCATGTGGTGCTGGGCACCTCCTACAAGGCGAAGACCTTCGAGGAGGAATTCGGCGACGGATCCAAACTCGGGTTGCAAATCGAATACGTCACCGAGGACGAACCGCTGGGAACCGGCGGGGGGATCGCCAACGTCGCCCCCAAACTGCGCCACGACACCGTGATGGTGTTCAACGGCGACGTCCTTTCCGGCATGAACCTGCAGCACCTGCTGAAGACCCACGGTGATCACGAGGCGGACGTCACACTGCACCTGGTGCGGGTCCATGACGCCCGGGCCTTCGGTTCGGTGCCCACCGACGCCGACGGGAATGTGCTGGCCTTCCTGGAGAAGACCGAGGATCCCCCGACCGATCAGATCAACGCCGGAACCTATGTGTTCAATCGCGAAGTCATCGACCGCATCCCGCGCGACCGGGAAGTGTCGGTGGAGCGTGAGGTGTTCCCCGGGTTATTGGCCTCCGGCGCAAAGGTGTGCGCCTTCGTGGACTCCAGTTACTGGCGCGATATGGGAACGCCCGATGACTTCGTGCACGGTTCGGCCGACCTGGTTCGCGGTGTTGCCCCGTCGCCGGCTCTCGGCCCCCGCCGGAGCGAGAGCCTGGTGCTTGACGGCGCCTCGGTGGCCCCGGGCGCGGTCCTGCTCGGCGGTACCGTCGTGGGCCGTGGTGCCGAGATCGGCCCCGGCGTCCGCCTCGATGGTGCGGTGGTCTTCGACGGGGCCCGGATCGAGGCCGGCGCGGCGGTCGAGCGGTCGATCGTCGGGTCCGGCGCCCGCATCGGTCTGCGTGCCCGCGTCCGGGACGCCGTGATCGGCGACGGCGCCGATATCGGCGCGCGTTGTGAGCTGTTGCGCGGCGCCCGGGTCTGGCCGGGCGTCTTCATCCCGGATTGCGGAATCCGCTACTCCAGCGACATCTAGCGGCAGCGACCAACTTCTCCAATCCGGCGTCGACGCCGTCGGGCAGGGCGTCCACGCCGAACCATCGCAGATCCACGGACTCATCGCTGATGACGGCCCGGGCTCCGGGCGGAGCGGTGGCGATGAACTGAAGGTCGAGGTGACGGGTCGGAACGCCGAGCGAGCAGGTGACCGGGTGGACGTGGATGGCGGCCAGCTCCGGGTCGACCCGCAGGCCTGCGATCCCGGACTCCTCGGTGGCCTCCCGCAGGGCTGCCGCCACGATATCGGCGTCGACGTCCTCGCAGTGACCGCCGAGTTGTACCCAGCGACCCAGTCGGGGATGCAGCGTGAGCAGCGTGCGCCCTGCCGTCTCGTCGACCACCAAGGCGGAGGCAGTGATGTGGCCGGGCTCGCAGCGACGTTGGCAGCTGTCCGGCCGGGCATGCAGGAAAGCCAGCACGGCGTGCCGCAGGGCGTCCTGACCACTGTCGGGGGCGCTCCACCGGCTGAGGGTCGCGATCGCCGAATCGCGCACGGCCGCGTTCACCGGCGCACCAGCAGGTCACCCGGCGGCGGTGGTCGGCGCGCTGTCGGCGGATCGGCAGGATGCCCGATGGCGATGGCGCCCAACGGCTCCCAATCCACCGGCAACTCCAGTACCGACCGCACCACGTCCGGGGCGAAGATCGTCGACCCGATCCAGCAACTGCCGAGGCCGCGGGTCGCCAGCGCCACCAGAAGCGCCTGCACGGCAGCGCCGGCGGCCACCGTGAACATGGTGTGCTCGGCCGCCCTGCGCACCTCATCGGGGTACTGGTGCGCGCCGGTCGATTCGTTGGCGACCACGAACGGAATCAGCACCTCGGGTGCGTCGTAGAGAATCCGGCCGCGGGAAACCCGTCGTTCGACGGCCTCGGGGCTCAGGCCGTCGTCGGCGAGATCTCGGCGCCAGGCGGTGGCCATCTGGTCCAGAAGGTCCTTGCGCCTGGACTGGTCGGCCAGCCAGACGAATCTGACCGGTTTGGTGTGGTGCGGGGCCGGGGCCGTGAGGGCCTCGGCGACGGCATCGTCCATCATCGCGGGATCGACCGGCAGGTCGGTGAACTCGCGTACCGACCGGCGTATCAGCAGTGCCTGCCGGCGGCCCAGTTCCAGGGCTTCCGAGGTGCCCAGCCAGAACAGGTCGTCCTCGCCGCCGCGCAGGAGTTGCTTGGCGGTGGATCCGTCATCGGTCAGCGACAGCCCGCGCACCACCGCGACCGGCACCGCAGTCAACTTGCCCTTGACGAGATCGGCGGCCGCGGCGATCTCGTCGGCGACGGCGATCTCGGTGACCACCAGTTCGTTGCCGTGCGCATCACGGACTCCGGCGTAGCCGTGCAGCACCGGGACCCCGGCGGCACCGATCGCGGCATCGATCTGCCCAGTGCGCCAGGCACGGCCCATCGTGTCGGTGACCAGCACGCCGATCCGGGCCCCCAGAAGCCGGACCAGGGCCACGCGCAGCAGGCGGGCGCTGCTGTCGGGATCAACCGGCAGCAGCGCGAGTTCGGTCGTTGCGACGTTCGAGCCGTCCACACCGGCGGCCGCCTGGACCAACCCGTGCCGATTCTCGGTAATCAGCGTCCGGCCCCTGCGGGCCAGCACGCGGACGGCCTCATCGTCGATTAGCTTGCGGCGCAGGGCGTCACGGGCGTCGGGATCAGCGGGGGCGGCGACGATGCGCCCTTCACACTTCGAGACGACCTTACTGGTGACCACGACGACATCGTCGTCGCGCAGCCACGGCGCCGCGGCCGCGATGGCGGCGGCGAGGTCGTCTCCGGGCCGGAACTCGGGCAGGCCGGTCACCGGCAGAATCTGCACCGGTGCCGCGGTGCCGTGTTCGGTCACGGCCGGCCGCCACGCAAAGATGTTCCGGCGCCGGTCATTCCGGCCAATTCGATGCCGGCGCGCACCATCTCGGCGGTCGCTTCGGGGTTCTTCATCACCAGTGGGACGCGTGCGACCGTGACTCCCGGAACTTCGGCGTCGTCTCCCTCATGCACCAGCCAGTAGTCCAATAGTCCGGTCGCCTGGCGGGCGCCGTAATGCCGCCCGACCGCAGCCGAACTGGCGGATACCCCGATCACACGCAGGCACTCGTCGGCCATGCCGCGCAAGGGCTTTCCGGCGATGATCGGGGAGTAGCCGATGACCGGGGCGGTGGTGGTGCGCAATGCGGCTCGGATGCCTCCGACGGCGAGGATGGCGCCGGTGCTGACCACCGGGTTCGACGGTGCGAGCAGCACGAGGTCGGCCCCGGTGATCGCCTCGACGACACCCGGTGCGGCTGTCGCCTTGTCCGCGCCGACGAAAGCGAAACTGTGGGTCGGGACCTGTGCGCGGTAGCGCACCCACCACTCCTGGAAGTGGATCGCACGGTGCTGTCCGTCGGCGGGATCGGTGATCACGACGTGGGTCTCGCACCGGTCGTCGCTGGCCGGCAGCAGGGTGGCGCCGGGCGACCAGCGGTCGCACAACGCCTCGGTCACCAGCGACAGCGGATAGCCCGCCCGCAACATCTGAGTGCGCACCAGGTGCGTGGCCAGATCACGGTCGCCGAGCCCGAACCAGTCTGGTGCGACGCCATATGCGGCGAGTTCCGCCTTGGCGTTCCAGGTCTCGTCGCGATGTCCCCAGCCCCGGTCGGGGTCGATGCCACCGCCGAGCGTGTACATGCAGGTGTCGAGGTCCGGGCAGATCCGCACGCCGAACATCCAGGCGTCATCGCCGACGTTGACGACGGCGGTCAACTCGTGCCCGGTGCCCTCACCGTCGGCGAATTGGCCCAATCCGAGGAGTCGCTGTACTCCGAGGAGGAACCGGGCGCCGCCGACTCCGCCCGCCAGGACGGTGATCTTCACAGTGGCCGAGACTAGCCCTCGGCAGGGCGCGCCGAACCCCGGCTGGGACACGCTCGCGGTCACGTCGCTGTCACTAGTGAGCGACGCCGCAATTGCGACACGCCGTATTTCGATAAAGAAGTGGTAGTGAATACCGTTCAACGGCTTGACCGGGAACTCTCAGCAATGTCTAATCACATCAGTGTCATTCCCGGTCGACCTGCCGGTTTCGGTGTCGCAGACCGTGTTTCGACCATATGTTCGAACAGGTAACCCAGACCGTGATACCCACCTAGCGAAACCGAAGTAAGGAGGCGGAGATGTCCTACGAATTCTTTCTCGGCGCAATCGCCGGACCGAGTACTGCACCCCGACCGGAGCATCTGGCGGAGTCGGCGGAGTCGGCACGGCCCCGCTTGAGTTTGGTGCCGGAATTGAGTTTGTCCGCCGACCCGGTTGATCTGGCCGAACCCGCCGATGATCTGTGGCAGGAACGGGCGCTGTGCGCGCAGACCGACCCTGAGGCCTTCTTCCCGGAGAAGGGTGGTTCGACTCGTGAGGCCAAGCGCATCTGCCTGGGCTGCGAGGTTCGCGACGAGTGCCTGGAGTACGCGCTCGCCAACGATGAGCGATTCGGCATCTGGGGTGGCCTGTCCGAACGGGAACGCCGGCGGCTGAAGCGCGGCATCGTTTAGTCGTCTTTGTTCTTCTACAGTCGTCTTCAGTCTTCTTCGATAGTCGGGTCGATCACCGAGGGCTCGACGCCAAGATAGGTGGCCACCTGCGCCACCAGAATCTCGTGCAACAGGTCGGTGAGATCCAGTGAGTCCTTGGCCCGCCGCTCGATCGGCTTGCGGAACAGAACAATTCGCGCCCGAGTGGCCTGGCCCCTCACGTCGACGCCGGCCGGGATCAATCGTGCCAGTGCTACCGGTCCATCGGCGACCACCTCCGGCGGCCACTGCACGCTGTCGGGATCTCTCGGCGCGATCCGCGGAATCTCATCCACGGCGACGTCCAGTTCGCAGAGTCGCTGTTCCCACTGGCGTTCGATGGGCTCGTAAGCCTCCAGAACCGCCATGTCGAACCTCTCGGCGCGGCTGCGCCAGGCCGGAACGGTCGGCGGCAGCAGCGGTCCGCGCATCTCCCGCCCGCGCCGCGAACCGCCCTGCGAGCGGCCGGCGTGCCGGGAACTGCGGGAATCGGGCATAGGAAGCCGATCGTAACGGTTGGGAATCGGCGTCCGGGGGGCTGCGCGTGTCCGGCGCGTCAGCGGTATTTGCCCGCGATAACCTCACGGACGTGAATGTTCCCCGTCGCTGCAGCAGGCCCGGGTGCCCCCATTTCGCGGTGGCGACGCTGACGTATGTCTATGCGGACTCCACCGCGGTGGTGGGTCCGTTGGCGACGGTCCGCGAACCGCACACCTGGGATCTGTGCCTCGGTCACGCCAGCCGGATCACCGCTCCGCGGGGGTGGGAGCTGGTTCGGCACGCAGCGCCGCTGCCGGTTCATCCCGACGACGACGATTTGGTCGCCCTGGCCGACGCGGTGCGGGAGGGCCGGGTGTCGGCAACCCCGCCGATTCCCGGTTTTTCGGATCCGACCGGCGTCGCCCACGCACTGGTCCCGCAGCGACCGGCAGCCGTCAACGGTCGCCGGCGCGGCCATCTGCGGGTGCTGCCCGACCCGTCCGAATAGGTCGCACCGCAGACGGATCCGACGGACGGTCCGCCACCGACTACGCTGGCAGCCATGCCCAGGCCGGAAGCTCTCGTGCGCAGCGTGATCAAGGCCTACGACGTTCGTGGCCTGGTCGGCACCGAGATCGACGAGGCGTTCGTCACCGATGTCGGCGCCGCCTTCGCCCGGCTGATGCGTACCGAGACCGGCGCCGGCCCGGTGGTCATCGGCTACGACATGCGGGAGAGCTCACCGGTTCTGGCCGCGGCCTTCGCCGCGGGCGTCACCGCACAGGGTCTCGACGTGCTGCGGATCGGCCTGGCCTCCACCGACGAGTTGTACTTCGCCTCCGGCCTGCTGGACCGTCCGGGTGCGATGTTCACCGCCAGTCACAACCCGGCGAGCTACAACGGCATCAAGATGTGTCGTGCGGCGGCGAAACCGGTCGGTGAGGACACCGGACTCGCGGTGATCCGTGACGAGGTCATCGCGGGGGTTCCCGGATACGACGGGCCCCGTGGCACCGTCAGCGATCGTGACGTGCTGGCCGAGTATGGGGCGTACCTGCGTTCCCTGGTCGCGGTCGACACGCTGCGCCCGATGCGGGTGGCCGTCGACGCGGGTAACGGGATGGCCGGGCACACCACCCCGGCGGTGCTGGGCCCGATATCCGGTGTGACGGTGCTGCCGCTGTACTTCGAACTCGACGGGACCTTCCCCCATCACGAGGCCAACCCGCTGGAGCCGGCGAACCTGGTTGATCTGCAGGAGTTCGTCCGTGACCGCGGAGCCGACATCGGGTTGGCATTCGACGGCGACGCCGACCGCTGCTTCGTCGTCGACGAACGTGGCGAGCCGGTATCGCCGTCGGCGATCACCGCACTGGTGGCGGCGCGCGAACTGGCCCGCGAGCCGGGCGCCGGCATCATCCACAATCTGATCACCTCCCGGGTGGTGCCTGAGTTGGTCGCCCGAAACGGCGGCCGGCCGATACGTTCCCGTGTCGGCCACTCCTATATCAAGGCGCTGATGGCCGACAGCGGCGCGATCTTCGGCGGGGAGCATTCGGCGCACTACTACTTCCGTGATTTCTGGGGTGCGGATTCCGGCATGCTGGCCGCCCTGCACGTGCTCGCCGCGTTGGGGGAGCAGGATCGGCCGCTATCGGAACTCATCAGTGACTACCAGCGCTACGCCGCTTCCGGGGAGATCAACTTCCGGGTGGACGATGCCCCTGCGTGCGTCGATGATGTTGTGAAATCCTTTGCTGCGCAGATTGTTTCACTTGATCACCTGGACGGAGTGACGGTGGATCTGGGCGACTCCGCCTGGTTCAACCTGAGGACGTCCAATACCGAGCCGCTGCTCCGGCTCAACGTCGAGGCGCGAAGTCCCGACGAGGTGAGTCGGATCGTCGATCACGTCGCCGAGCAGATCGGTGCCCGCAACCGGACCGGCGGATGATGCCGCCGATCGAGTCAACATCGAGTCAACAATGAGCCCGCGATGAGTCCTACCCCTGCCTGCGTCGACCTGGACGACTCAGCCGCGCTACTGGAGGCCGATCACGACGGTCTGCTGCGGGCCGCGGCCAGCGCGGGTGCGCAGGTTCGGGCCACCGCTGCGACCGTCGAGGAAGGGGCGCTGGACCGGATCTCGGACGGGTTCCGTCCGCGAACGCTGATCTGGCTGGCAGGCCGCGGAACCGCCGAGTCGGCCGGCGCCATGCTGGCCGCCGCAACCGCCGGGCCCGCCAGCCAACCGGTCGTGGTCACCGGGATCTGCCCGGCGTGGATCGGACCGCTCGACATCATGATCGTTGCCGGCGACGACTCCGGCGATCCGGCCCTGGTCGCCGGCGCGGCCACCGCGGCGCGGCGCGGCGCGCAGGTGGTGGTGGTCGCCCCCTATGACGGGCCGCTTCGGGACTCGACGGCCGGCCGCGCCGCCGTGCTTGCTCCCCGGGTGCGGGTGCCCGATGAGTTCGGGTTGTACCGCTACCTGGCGGCCGGCCTTGCGGTCGCCGGGGCGGTGGATTCCGCCGGGGGCGCGGATCCCACCCCGGATGCCACCCCTGATCCCGCCCCGGATTCGGCAAGGCGCGCCGACCTGGCGGTCCTGGCCGATGAACTAGACGCCGAGGCGCTGCGCAACAGCGTGACCCGGGAGTTGTTCACCAATCCCGCCAAGGCGCTGGCCGGCCGGATGGCGGACCGGCAGATCGTGGTGGCCGGTGACGAACCGGCAACCCTGGCGCTGGCCCGGCATGCCGCGGCGGTGCTCCTGCGCGTCGCGGGCCGTTCGGTGTCCGGAGTGGGGTTGGCCGACGTGATCGCCGCGTTGCGCGCCGGGGTGCTGTCGGCCCGGGCGCCGGACACCGTCGCAGCGCTGTTCCACGACGAGGACATCGACGGACCGCTTCCGGGAAGACCGCGGGTGTTCGCCCTGGCGCTGGGCGCTGATCGGGACCTGATCGCTGCCCGGACATCGGGCTTCGATGCGGTGGACCTGTTGGGTTGTGAGGATGTCGGCGACGCCGGGGGGACGGTGCCGGTGGCCCCCTGGACTCCGGGTGGAGTGCCCCGGCAGCTGGCGGTTCTGGCGCTGCGCCTGGAGATGGCGGCCGTGTACCTGCGGCTGGCGGGAGGGTAGCGCGGCCGTGCAACTGCTACGAGGGGCGATCCGGACGTACGCCTGGGGGTCGCGTACCGCCATTCCCGAGTTCACCGGACGACCGGCGCCGTCGGCCCATCCGGAGGCCGAACTGTGGTTCGGTGCCCACCCCGGTGATCCGGCGGTGCTGGCGACTCCGTCGGGGGGCGTTTCCCTCCTGGACGCCATCGCCGCCGACCCCGAAAGCCAGCTCGGCCCCGCCGTCCGGGAAGCCTTCGGTGACGTACTGCCATTCTTGGTCAAGCTGCTGGCCGCCGACGAGCCGTTGTCCCTGCAGGCGCACCCGAGCGCGCGTCAGGCCGCGGAGGGCTTCCGGTACGAGGAACGGCGTGGCGTCCCGGTCAACTCACCGGAGCGCAATTACCGCGACCCCAACCACAAGCCCGAACTGCTGATGGCACTGACCGACTTTCATGCCCTTGCCGGGTTCCGGCCGGCGGCCCGGTCGGTGGCGCTGATGACCGCGCTGGCAGTGCCCGCACTGGAGCCCTACATCGCATTGCTGTCCGAGACGACCGACGCTGACGGCCTGCGTACGGTGTTCACCACCTGGATCACGCTGCCGCAGCCCGATCTCGACGCGCTGATCCCGTCGGTGCTGGAGGCGGCGGTCGCCTACATCCGTTCCGGAGGCGTGGAGTTCGCCGCCGAGGCCCGCACCCTGCTCGAACTCGGCGAGCGCTACCCCGGGGACGCCGGCGTGTTGGCCGCGATGCTGCTCAACCGGATCAGCCTGGCTCCGGGACAGGCGATCTTCCTGCCGGCCGGAAACCTGCACGCCTACCTGCACGGGATGGGCATCGAGGTGATGGCGAACTCCGACAATGTGCTGCGCGGCGGGCTGACACCCAAACACGTCGACGTTCCCGAACTACTGCGCATCCTGGATTTTGCGCCGGTCAGCGATGTTCGGGTGGTTACCGGGACCGACGGCATCGAGACCCGTTACCGCACCCCGGCCTCGGAGTTCGCCGCGTCGGTGCTGACATTGGCGGGCGAGAGCATCGGCCACGAGGTCGATGCGCCATCCGGCCACGATGGTCCGCAGATCCTGGTGTGCATGAGCGGAGCGGTGACGGCGAAGGCCAAGTCCGGGCAGGTCAGCCTGACGCGCGGGATGGCGGCCTGGGTTCCGGCCGACGATGGACTGATCCGGCTGCAGGCCGACGAACCCAGTACCGTCTTCCGGGCCACGGTGGGCCTGTAAGCCGGTAGCCTCTGCCCGCATGACCCGTAGGGCACGCATCAAGTCGGTGGAGCAGTCCATCCGCGATACCGACGAGCCCGCCACCCGGCTGCACAAGGAGCTCAGCTGGTGGGACCTGACGGTGTTCGGGGTGTCGGTCGTCGTCGGCGCCGGAATCTTCACCGTCACCGCGACGACGTTCGGCAACATCACCGGACCGGCACTGTCGCTCTCGTTCGTCATCGCCGCGGTGACCTGCGGGCTGGCTGCGCTGTGCTACGCGGAGTTCGCCTCGGTCCTGCCTGTTGCCGGCAGCGCCTACACATTCTCCTACGCCACCTTCGGTGAGTTCGTGGCATGGATTATCGGCTGGGACCTGATTCTGGAATTCGCGGTCGGCGCCGCGGTGGTGGCCAAGGGCTGGTCAAGCTATTTGGGCACGGTCTTCGGCTTCGCCGGCGGCACGGTCCGGATCGGCCCGATGGATCTGGACTGGGGGGCGTTGTTCATCGTCGCCGGCGTCTCCACGGTGCTCGCCCTGGGCACCAAACTGTCCTCCAACGTCTCGGCGGCGATCACCGCGGTCAAGGTCGCGGTCGTGTTGTTCGTCGTCGCCGTGGGCGCCTTCTACGTGAAGGCCGCCAACTATTCGCCGTTCATCCCGCCCACCGAAACCGGTACGGGCGCGGCCGGCACCGGCGTCGACCAGTCGGTGTTCTCACTGCTGACCGGTGGCGGTGGCAGCCATTACGGCTGGTACGGCGTGCTGGCGGGCGCATCCATCGTCTTCTTCGCGTTCATCGGATTCGATGTGGTCGCCACCACCGCCGAGGAGACCAAGAACCCGCAGCGCGACGTGGCCCGCGGGATCCTGGCCTCGCTGGCCATCGTCACCGTGCTCTATGTGGCGGTGTCGGTGGTGCTGGCGGGCATGGTCCGCTACAGCGAACTGCGGGAACGGGGCAACGGGTCGGGCGGCCCGCCGAACCTGGCCACCGCCTTCGCCATCAACGGCGTGGACTGGGCGGCCACGATCATCTCGATCGGTGCGCTGGCCGGGCTGACGACCGTGGTGATGGTGCTGGTTCTGGGGCTTTCCCGGGTGATGTTCGCGATGTCGCGCGACGGTCTGCTGCCGCGCGGCCTGGCCAAGACCAACGCCCGGGACAAGCCGGTTCGGATCACCGTGGTCGTCGCGGTGCTGATCGCCGTGGCGGCCACCGCGTTCCCGATGTCCAAGCTGGAGGAGATGGTCAACGTGGGCACGCTGTTCGCCTTCATCTTGGTCTCGGCCGGGGTGATCGTGCTGCGCCGTACCCGCCCCGATCTGCACCGCGGGTTCTCGGCCCCACTCGTCCCGGTGCTGCCGATGCTGTCGATCGCGGCCTGCCTCTGGCTGATGCTCAACCTCACCGCGCTGACCTGGATCCGCTTCGTGGTGTGGATGGCGTTGGGGGTGGCGATCTACGCCGCCTACGGCCGGACGCATTCGGTCCTCGGTCGACGGCAGGCCGTCGAAGCGGTGGGGACGCCGAGATAAGACTTTACAAAAGTTGTGCGTTTGTCTAGACAGACGACAAAATTGGTCATATAGTCCAGTGCATGACCTCTCAGCTTGATACCAATGTCAGGGTCGCCGGTGCCGCGGCCCCGTGGCGGGACAAGAAGCGTTACCTCTGGCTGTTCGGCCTGGTGGCTCCCACCGCGCTGTTCGTCGTGCTGCCGGTGGTCTGGGCACTGAATCACGCCGGATGGGTGACGGCCTCCCAGGTGCTGTTCTGGGTGGGCCCGTTCCTGATTTACGTCCTGTTGCCGGCCCTGGACATCCGCTTCGGTCGGGACGGGCAGAATCCTCCGGACGATGTGATGGAGTACCTGGAGAACGACAAGTACTACCGGTACTGCACCTACGCCTTCATCCCGTTCCAGTTCGCATCGGTGATCTTCGGTGCCTATGCCTTCACCGCGACCGATCTGTCGTGGCTGGGCTACGAGGGCGGGCTGGGCTGGTTCGCCAAGATCGGTCTGGCGCTCAGCGTCGGTGTACTCGGCGGAACCGGAATCAACACCGCCCACGAACTCGGACACAAGCGCGACGCACTGGAGCGCTGGCTGTCCAAGATCACTCTGGCCCAGACCTGGTACGGGCACTTCTACATCGAGCACAATCGCGGCCACCACGTCCGGGTCGCCACCCCGGAGGACCCGGCGTCGGCGCGTTTCGGTGAGACGTTCTGGGAGTTCTTGCCGCGCAGCGTGATCGGCAGTGTCCGGTCCGCGGTGAAGTTGGAAGCCGCTCGCATCCGTCGCCAGGGTCGCAGTCCGTGGGATCCGCGGACCTGGCCGGGCAACGACGTGCTCAACGCCTGGGCGATGTCGGTGGTGCTGTGGGGCGCCCTGATCGCGGTCTTCGGAGTCGGCGTGCTGCCCTACATGGTGATCTCGGCGGTGTTCGGTTTCTCGATGCTGGAGTCGGTCAACTACCTCGAGCACTACGGCCTGCTGCGGCAGAAGAACCCCAGCGGCCGCTACGAGCGGGTCCGCCCCGAACACAGCTGGAACTCCGACCATCTGGTGACCAACTTGTTCCTCTACCACCTCCAGCGGCACAGCGACCACCACGCCAACCCCACAAGGCGCTACCAGATCCTGCGTTCGATGAGCCAGGCCCCGGAGTTGCCCAGCGGTTACGCGACGCTGATCGGCGTGACCTACTTCCCGCCGCTGTGGCGGGCGATGATGGACCACCGGGTGCTCGAGCACTACAACGGCGACATCACCAAGGTCAACGTCGACCCGAAGCGGCGGGAGAAGATCCTGGCCCGGTATGGCAGCGCTCCGGAGTCGGGGCGGGAGGCGCCATGAGCGCCTACCGCTGTCCGGTCTGCGACTTTGTCTACGACGAGGCCAAGGGTGCCGGCCGGGAGGGTTTCCCGGCCGGCACGCCGTGGTCGGAGGTGCCCGACGACTGGTGCTGCCCGG
>JAGQTS010000253.1 GCA_020438895.1 Mycobacterium sp. | reverse complement strand
TCCAACCCGTCGGTGATGCTCGGCGCGGCACTGCTGGCTCGCAATGCCGTGGACAAGGGGCTCAGCGTCAAGCCCTGGGTCAAGACGACGATGGCGCCGGGGTCACAGGTCGTCAGCGATTACTACGACCGGGCGGGATTGTGGCCCTACCTCGAGAAGCTCGGCTTCTACCTCGTCGGCTACGGGTGCACCACCTGCATCGGGAACAGCGGCCCGCTGCCCGAAGAGGTCTCAAAGGCCGTCAACGACGCCGACCTGTCGGTCACCGCGGTGTTGTCGGGTAACCGGAACTTCGAGGGGCGCATCAACCCCGACGTCAAGATGAACTATCTCGCGTCCCCGCCGCTGGTGATCGCGTACGCCCTGGCCGGGACGATGGACTTCGATTTCGACACTGAGCCACTCGGTACCGGAAAAGATGGCAAGGAGGTCTTCCTCCGCGATATCTGGCCCTCGCAGAAAGACATCTCCGACACCATCGCCGCGTCGATCGACAGGGAGATGTTCGTCCAGAACTACGCCGACGTCTTCAAGGGCGACGACAGGTGGCGAAACCTCCCCACCCCGAGCGGCAACACATTCGAGTGGGATCCCGCCTCGACCTATGTGCGCAAGCCCCCGTACTTCGACGGCATGCCCGCTGAACCGCAACCAGTTTCGGACATCTCGGGCGCACGGGTGCTGGCACTGCTCGGCGATTCGGTGACCACCGACCACATCAGTCCCGCGAGCAGCATCAAACCCGGCACACCGGCGGCGCAGTACCTGGAAGCAAACGGCGTCGCGCGAAAGGACTTCAACTCCTTCGGCTCACGGCGCGGCAATCACGAGGTCATGATCCGCGGCACCTTCGCCAATATCCGCCTGCGCAATCAACTCCTCGACGCCATCGTGGAGGGCGGGGTCTCAGGTGGCTACACCCGCGATTTCACCCAACCAGGCGGCCCACAGGCCTTCATCTACGACGCTGCGCAGAACTATGCGGCCCAGAACATTCCGCTCGTCGTGCTCGGCGGCAAGGAATACGGATCCGGGTCGTCGCGCGACTGGGCGGCCAAGGGCACCAGCCTGCTCGGTGTGCGTGCGGTGATCGCCGAGTCCTTCGAACGCATCCATCGCTCGAACCTGGTCGGGATGGGAGTCATTCCGCTGCAGTTCCCCGCAGGGGAGTCGGCTTCGTCGCTGAAGCTGGACGGCACCGAGGTCTACGACATCACCGGCATCGAGGAACTCAACGATCCGGGCGACGGGACCGGCGGGGGCAAGACCCCCAAGACAGTGCATGTCAAGGCCGCCAAAGCCGACGGTTCGGCGGTCGAGTTCGACGCGGTGGTGCGCATCGACACCCCTGGCGAGGCCGACTACTACCGCAACGGCGGCATTTTGCAGTTCGTGCTGCGCAACATGCTGCGGGCGGGTTCGTCAGCCTGACGGGGGACCCGCCGCCGCCGCGGATGAGCCGACTTCGTACAACTCCAGGGGCAGTCCGTCAGGGTCGGCGAAGAAGGTGAATCGTCGGCCGGTGTACTCGTCGATTCGGATGGCTTCGACGGCGATGCCGTTCTCCCGCAGATGCTCCACCCAGAGATCCACGTCGTCGACGGCGAACGCGAGATGGCGCAGGCCCTGCGCCTCGGGCCGGCTCGGACGCGGCGGCGCACCCGGGAAGGAGAACAGTTCGATCTGGCTGCCGTCGGGCAATGCCAGATCCAGCTTCCACGATCTGCGCGGTTCCCGGAAGTTCTCCGCCACCACGGGCAAGCCCATCACATCGGTGTAGAAGGCCTTCGAACGCCGGTAGTCCGAACAGATGACTGCGGCATGGTGAATGCCGAACAGCTCAGGAACCGTCATGCCCGGAAGTATCCTCCGCCGAGGCCGGCAGGCACGGCCTCAAGCCAGTTCGATGAGGCTGGCGTAATCCTGCGACCAGTGGTCCTCGGTGCCGTCAGGCAGCAGAACCACGCGCTGCGGATCAAGGGCTTCGGCCGCGCCCGGATCGTGGGTAACCAGCACCACGGCGCCGAGGTAGCTCCGCAGTGCGTCGAGAACCTGCTCCCGCGATGCGGGATCAAGATTGTTGGTGGGCTCGTCGAGCAGCAGAACGTTCGCCGTGGAGGCAACCAATCCGGCGAGCGCCAGTCGCGTCTTCTCCCCACCGGACAGGGTGCCTGCCGGCTGCTCAAGCTGTGGACCGGTGAACATGAACGCGCCCAACAGTCCCCGCAGGTCCTGTTCACCGGTGTCCGGGGCGGCGTGGCGGATGTTCTGCCAGACGGTGGCGTTGCTGTCGAGGGTGTCGTGTTCCTGGGCGAAATATCCGATCTTGCAGCCGTGGCCCGGCTCGACCGCCCCTGCATCCGGCGTCTCGGCACCGGCAAGGACACGTAAGAGAGTCGTCTTGCCCGCCCCGTTGAGCCCGAGGATGACGACTCGGGAGCCGCGGTCGATCGCAAGGTCGACGCCCGTGAACACCTCGAGTGAACCGTAGTTCTTCGTCAAACCTTTCGCCATGAGCGGGGTCTTGCCGCACGCAGCCGGAGTCGGGAACTTGATCCTGGCGACCTTATCGGCGACCCGCTCGGCATCGAGGGCTGCCATCATCCGCTCTGCTCGGCGCAACATGTTCTGCGCTGCAACTGCTTTGGTCGCCTTGGCGCCCATCTTCGCGGCCTGGGTGCGCAAAGCCGAGGCCTTCTTCTCGGCATTGGCCCGCTCCCGCCGACGACGCTGCTCGTCGGTGGATCGCGCGTCGAGGTACTTCTGCCAGCCCATGTTGTAGACGTCGGCCTCGCCCCGGACCGCGTCGAGGAACCACACCCGATTGACCACATCGGCAAGTAACCCGACATCGTGGCTGATGATGACCAGTCCGCCACCGTAGACCTTCAGAAAGTCCCGCAGCCATCCGATCGAGTCCGCGTCGAGGTGGTTGGTCGGCTCGTCGAGTAGCAAGGTAGGTGCAGAACCTGAGCCTCCACCGCTGCCCTCAGCGGCGGCGAACAGGATCCGGGCCAGTTCGACCCGGCGGCGCTGGCCACCGGACAGGGTGCGTAGCGGCTGAGTGAGCACCCGGTCGGGAAGCCCGAGACTGGCACAGATTCGGCCGGCCTCGCTCTCAGCGGCGTATCCACCCAGTGCCGCGAACCGCTCCTCCAGTTGTCCGTAGCGGCGGATGGCCTTGTCACGGGCGTCCTCGTCGACGACCTCGGCCATCAGTGCCTGTTGTTTCTCCAGGTCCGCGAGCAGGGTGTCCAGACCCCGGGCGGAAAGAACGCGATCACGGGCGAGTACCTCCAGATCACCCTCGCGTGGGTCCTGCGGCAGATATCCGACCTCGCTGCTGCGCGTGATGGTGCCGGCGTAGAGGTCGCCCTCCCCGGCGAGGATTCGCATGGTCGTCGTCTTGCCCGCGCCGTTTCGTCCGACCAGACCGATCCGGTCACCGGGTTGCACCCGCAGCGCAGGACCTTCAGCGAGCAGAAGTGTGCGTGCGCCGGCCCGAACCTCCAGGTCCGTTGCGGTAATCACGTGTCTCGCCTCCTCCCCCGCGCCTGCTTCTCGGCTTACTTCTCGTCGGTGAAGGCCGGGGCTCGCCCCTCAGCGCGTGCGCTCACCGCCTCTTCGAAGTTTGTGGTGAGGAGACGCACATAGAGCTGTCCGAGGCCTTCGGCCTGCATATGTCCCTCCAGGGTACTGGCGTCGAGTCCGGTCCATAATGTCCGCTTGGTCAGTTCGGTACCGGGCCGAGAGAAGGATGCAATCCGTTCGGCGATGTCGTAGCAGGCCGGCAGTAGCGCCTCTGGCGGAACGTGACGGGACACCAGCCCGATCCGTTCGGCCTCGGCCGCGTCGACATCACGGCCGGTCAGCATGATCTCGAACGCCCGGGAGCTGCCAATTGCCCGGGGCAGCAGATAGCTGAGACCCAACTCGCTGGCGGTCAGCCCGTTGTTGATACCGGCCGCCCGGAAGTACGCGGCTTCGGACGCGACCCGGATGTCGGCGGCCAGCGCCAAACACAGCCCCCCACCGATCGCAGCCCCGTTCACCGCCGCGATGATCGGCTGGTGCATCCGCCTCATGGCCAGAATGACGTCGTCCAGAATCTCCATCGACCGCAGCGCGTAGGACGGCCTGGTGAGACCCTGAACATGCGGAACTGCGCCGGCCGATTTGTGGTCGGCGCCGGAGGAAAAGCCGTGGCCCGCTCCAGTCAGGACGACGACACGGACGTCGTTGTCATGGTGCACATCGGCTAATGCGGCCCGGAGCGGAACCATGACGTCGAACGCCATGGAGTTCATCCGCTCCGGGCGATTCAGGGTCAGCTGCGCGACACCGGCCCGGGGCCGGTCAACGACGACGAACTCGGACTCGTTCACCGGTGCACGCTATCGCGTGCTCGGTGTCAGGTGTCCCGGGACGCGGCTTCCGCTGCGACGGCGGCGTCGATGTCGAGTTCACGCAGCTGGGTGATGATGTCCTCCAGCGCAGCAGGCGGCAGAGCACCGGCCTGGTTGAACACCAGGTGACCTTTTTTGAAGGCCATCAGAGTGGGGATTGCCCGAATCTCGGCGGCGGCGGCGAGCTGTTCTTGCGCCTCGGTGTCGACCTTGCCGAAAACGATGTCGGGGTGCTTCTCAGAGGACGCGGTGAAGGTCGGTGCGAACGCGCGGCACGGACCGCACCAAGACGCCCA
Source organism: Mycobacterium sp. (assembly GCA_020438895.1). GTDB lineage: Bacteria > Actinomycetota > Actinomycetes > Mycobacteriales > Mycobacteriaceae > Mycobacterium. The sequence continues at coordinate 139 of JAGQTS010000253.1, read as the reverse complement.
GAAATCGACCAGCACGATGTCGTTCCCGGCGATGGTGTCGTTGAAGTCCTCAGCTGTGAGGTCACGGGTAGCCATGACTACCGCAACGCGCCGGTTGCCCGATGTGTTCCCGGGGGAGGGTCCCTCAGACCGTGAAGCC
>JAGQTS010000252.1 GCA_020438895.1 Mycobacterium sp. | reverse complement strand
GCGCGCTGCGGCTGACCGAGAAGGGATACCGGGTCGGTGTCCTGGAAGCGGGTCGCAGATTCGCCGACGACGAGTTCGCCAAGACCTCGTGGCGGTTGCGGGAGTTCCTCTGGGCGCCGCGGCTCGGGTGTTACGGCATCCAGCGAATTCACCTGCTGCGCAACGTGATGATCCTGGCCGGGGCCGGCGTGGGAGGCGGTTCGTTGAACTACGCCAATACGCTCTACATCCCGCCGGATCCGTTCTTCAAGGATCAACAGTGGGCGCACATCACCGACTGGCGCGCCGAGTTGATGCCGCACTACGACCAGGCGCAGCGGATGCTCGGCGTGGTGCAGAACCCCACATTCACCGACGCCGACCGACTCATGAAAGAGGTCGCCGACGAGATGGGGGTCGGCGACACCTTCACCCCGACCCCGGTCGGGGTGTTCTTCGGTCCAGACGGACAGAAAACGCCCGGAAAGACGGTTCCCGACCCCTACTTCGGCGGGGCCGGTCCAGCGCGAACCGGGTGCATCGAGTGCGGCGAATGCATGACCGGCTGTCGGCACGGTGCCAAGAACACCCTTGTCAAGAACTACCTGGCGCTGGCGGAAAGGGCTGGAGCGCAGGTCATTCCGATGACCACCGTGACCGGTGTACAGCAGCGCCCCGACGGCGTCTGGAATGTGGAGACCGTCCGTACCGGCCGCTGGGTGCGCAAGCACGCCTCGACCTTCACCGCCGATCACGTGATCCTGGCCGCCGGCACCTGGGGCACTCAGAAGTTGCTGTTCGCGATGCGTGACACCGGCAGGCTGCCGAAGCTTTCCGACCGGCTCGGCGTGCTGACCCGCACCAACTCCGAATCCATCGTCGGTGCGGCGCGTTATCACGCCTCACCCGACCTCGATCTCACCCGCGGGGTGGCGATCACCTCGTCCATCCACCCGACCGCGGATACCCATATCGAGCCGGTCCGCTACGGCAAAGGCTCCAACGCGATGGGTCTGCTGCAGACCCTGATGACCGACGGCGCCGGACCGGGCGGCAGCGACGTCCCGCGCTGGAGGCAGTTGCTGCGGGCCGTCGCCACCCGGCCGCGCGACGTCGCGCGGATGTTGGTGGTGCGGCAGTGGAGCGAGCGGACGGTGATCTCGCTGGTGATGCAGCATCTGGACAACTCGATCACCACGTTCACCAAGAAGGGGCCGTGGGGCCGGCGGATGACCAGCAAGCAGGGGCATGGTGAACCCAACCCGACCTGGATCCCGGCCGGTAACCAGGTGACCCGTCGTATCGCCGAGAAGATCGACGGGGTGGCCGGGGGAACCTGGGGCGAACTGTTCAACATCCCGCTGACCGCCCACTTCCTCGGTGGTGCGGCGATCGGCGACAGCCCGCAGACCGGTGTCATCGACCCCTATCAGCGGGTGTACGGCTATCCGACGCTGTACGTGGCCGACGGTGCGGCGATCTCGGCAAACCTCGGTGTCAATCCGTCACTGTCGATTACCGCCCAGGCTGAACGGGCCGCGGCGCTGTGGCCCAACAAGGGTGAGGCCGACCAGCGCCCCGAGCAAGGCGAGCCGTACCGGCGGCTGGACCCGGTGGCGCCGACGAGCCCGGTGGTCCCGGCGTCGGCGCCGGGAGCGCTGCGCAGCCTTCCGATCGAGCCCGTGAGTTCCCCGCCATTAAACTATGCCGGTGAAGTCTCCTGACTCCCGTTCCCCGCGCCCGGTCCTGGTGGTGGACTTCGGTGCCCAATACGCCCAGCTGATCGCCAGACGGGTGCGAGAGGCGCGGGTGTTCTCCGAGGTCATCCCGCACACCGCGACCGTCGAGGAGATCAAGTCCAGGGATCCGCAGGCCATCGTGCTTTCCGGCGGACCAGCCAGCGTGTACGCCGAGGGCGCCCCCCAACTCGACTCCGGGGTGTTCGGGCTGGGAGTCCCGGTTTTCGGCATCTGCTACGGCTTCCAGGCCATGGCGGCGGCTCTCGGCGGAACGGTCGAACGCACCGGCACCAGCGAGTTCGGCCGCACCGATCTCAGCGTTCTGGGCGGCGACCTGCATTCGGGGCTCCCCGGCACGCAGCCGGTGTGGATGAGCCACGGCGACGCGGTGACCGCCGCTCCCGCCGGCTTCGAGGTGGTGGCCACCACGGCCGGGGCGCCGGTTGCCGCTTTCGAGGACCGCTCTCGTGGCCTGGCGGGCGTGCAGTACCACCCGGAGGTGATCCACTCCCCGCACGGCCAGCAGGTGCTCAGCCGGTTCCTGCACGATTTCGCCGGTATCGCCCCGACTTGGACACCGGCAGGTATCGCCGAGTCCCTGATCGAGGCGGTGGGTGAGCAGATCGGTGCGGGCCACGCGATTTGCGGGTTGTCCGGGGGAGTGGACTCGGCGGTGGCGGCAGCCTTGGTCCAGCGCGCCATCGGGGACCGGCTGACGTGCGTGTTCGTCGATCATGGCCTGCTGCGCGCGGGAGAACGCGAGCAGGTCCAGCGGGACTTCGTCGCCGCTACCGGGGCCCGGCTGGTGACCGTCGATGCCGCCGACCGATTTCTGGAGGCGCTGTCGGGGGTCAGCAATCCCGAGGGTAAGCGCAAGATCATCGGCCGGGAGTTCATCCGGGCTTTCGAGGCGGCGGTGCGGGATCTGGTGACCGGCGAACAGATCGAGTACCTGGTGCAGGGCACGCTGTATCCCGATGTCGTCGAATCCGGCGGTGGCGCGGGAGCAGCCAACATCAAGAGTCACCACAATGTCGGCGGTCTGCCCCCCGATCTGAAGTTCAGCCTTGTCGAGCCACTGCGACTGCTGTTCAAGGACGAGGTCCGTGCGGTCGGACGCGAACTCGGCTTGCCTGAGGAGATCGTTGCCCGCCAACCCTTCCCGGGGCCTGGTCTGGGTATCCGGATCGTCGGGGAGGTCGACGCCGTCCGACTGGACATCCTGCGCCGCGCCGACCTGATCGTCCGGGAGGAGCTGACCTCGGCCGGACTGGATCAGCAGATCTGGCAGTGCCCGGTGGTACTGCTGGCCGATGTCCGCTCGGTGGGGGTGCAGGGTGACGGCCGTACCTATGGCCATCCCATCGTGTTGCGCCCGGTGTCCAGCCAGGACGCCATGACCGCGGACTGGACCCGGGTGCCGTTCGAGGTGCTCGAACGGATTTCGACGCGGGTCACCAACGAGGTGCCCGAGGTCAACCGGGTCGTGCTGGACGTCACCAGCAAGCCGCCCGGCACCATCGAGTGGGAGTGACCGGCGCAGATCTGCGTGGTTCGGCTTCCGCGGGAAAACTCTTGACTGCTGTCGGCACCTCGGTGTTTACTCCATGTATCGAACATACATTCGAACATGGGGGATCTCGATGGCGCGTGGAGGCCTGCGATGAGGGCGGCGGTTGCCCCCGCAGAGAGTCCTTCCGACCGCGCTGAACAGCTACGACAGTTGCGTCGTCAGATGGCGGCCGTATCCGGAAAGGTCGGCTCCGGTTGGCGGGCTCCGGATCCTGCGGGGGCTGTCGCAACCAGTTCGGAAAGTTTGCTGCCGGTGCCCGAATCGCTGGCTGGGCTGCTTCCCGGTGGGTTGCCCAGGGGGACGGTGACGGTGCTCTCGGGAGCCAGGTCGCTGGCGGTGGGGCTGGTCGCATCGGTGACCGCGGCCGGCGGAAACGTCTCCGTCGTCGGATTGCCGGACTTCGGGCTACTGGCTGCTGCGGAGATGGGTGCCGACCTGAGCCGGATCGCGGTGATCCCCAACCCGGGAACCGATCCGGTTGAGGTTGCCGCGGTGCTGACCGACGGGATGGACCTGGTGGTGCTCGGACTGGCCGGTCGGTCGGTACCGGTCACCCGGGCGCGCGCGGTGATGGCTCGGGCCCGTCAACGTGGCTGCGCCCTGCTGGTGACCCATGGGGACTGGCAGGGGGCGTCGTTGCGAATGCACGCGCAGATCTGCGGTTACGAGATTGCCGGCGGGTGCGCGGGCCGGCCCGGGCGCCACGGCGGCCGGATCAGCAAGGTGCGGGTTTCGGTTCGGGTGCGATGACCGCCCGGGTGTTGGCGTTGTGGTGCATGGACTGGCCCGCCGTGGCCGCGGCGGCGGCGGCCGGGCTGCCCGCCACCACACCGGTCGCGGTCACCTTGGCCAACCGGGTGGTCGCCTGCTCGGCAGCGGCGCGGGAGGCCGGGGTACGCCGTGGTCTACGTCGTCGGGAAGCCCAGGCCCGCTGCCCCGGGGTGCATGTCACCACTGCCGACACGGCCCGTGACGCACGGTTCTTTGAGTCGGTGACGGCGGCGGTGGACGACGTGGTGCCGCGCGCGGAGGTGTTGCGTCCAGGTCTGCTGGTGCTCCCGGTGCGCGGGGCGGCCCGCTACTTCGGTTCTGAGGAGGCGGCCGCCGAGCGCCTGGTCGACGCTGTTGCCGCGGCCGGTGCGGAGTGTCAGACCGGAGTCGCCGATCAGCTTGCGACTGCGGTGTTCGCGGCTCGGGCCGGGCGGGTGGTGCCCCCTGGCCGGGATGCGGAGTTCCTCTCGGGACTCTCGATCCGCCAGCTTCCCGCGGAGCCGGGCCTGTCCGGACCGGGCCGGGTGGAACTCGCGGACCTGTTGTGGCGCTTGGGGGTTCGGACGTTCGGCCAGTTCGCGGCATTGCCACGGCCGGATGTGGCGTCCCGGTTCGGTGCGGATGGGGTGGTGGCGCACCGGATGGTCTGCGGGGAGCCGGACCGCGCTCCGTCCGGGCGGGAGCTGCCTCCCGATCTTGATGCGGTGCTGCAGTGCGACCCGCCGATCGACCGGGTGGACGCCGCCGCATTCGCCGGCCGCACGCTGGCTGCCGCGCTGCACCGCAGCCTGGAGGCAGTAGGGCTCGGTTGCACCCGACTGGCCATCCATGCCGTCACCGCCGGAGGCGGTGAACTCGCCCGGGTGTGGCGTTGCGCGGAACCGCTCACCGAGGATGCCACCGCCGATCGTGTGCGCTGGCAACTGGACGGCTGGCTGGATTCCCGGCGGGCAGGAGCGCAGCGACTCGGGGAGGAGACCCGGCGGGCAGGAGCGCAGCGACCCGGGGAGGAGACCCCGCGGGCAGGGGCGGGTCCGACTGGCCCGGTGGTCATGCTCAGGCTTCAACCGGTGGAGGTGGTGTCCGCTGAGGCACTGCAGTTACCGCTGTGGGGTGGACCTGGTGAAGAGAATCGGATGCGGGCCCGCCGCGCACTGGTCCGGGTGCAGGGTCTGCTGGGTGCGGAGGCGGTGCGGGTACCGGTGCTCAGCGGCGGCCGTGGCCCGGCCGAGCGGATCACGCTGATCCCGATGGGGGACGAGGTAACACCCCGCGAGGACCCGGACCGGCCGTGGCCCGGGCATCTGCCGGAACCCGCCCCGGCGGTGCTCCCGGAGGGTGACGCGCTGGTGGAACTGCTTGACGCTCAAGGCAATCCGGTGCGGGTGACCGGCCGCGGCATGTTCACCGCCGAGCCGGTCCGGCTGCACGGTGCGGAGACCGCGTACCGGGGTGAGCTCAGGTGGTGGACCGGGCCGTGGCCGGTGGACGAGCGGTGGTGGGACCAGGATGATCGGAATTCCCGGGGCGGGCCTACGGCGCGAGCCCAGGTACTTCTCAAGACCGACCCGCCCCGGGCGCTGTTGTTGTGTTACCGCCGACGGTGCTGGCATGCCGAGGGCATCTACGAGTGAGCCGCCAGCAGTTCCCGGAAACCAGTCCGGTCATTCCCGCTTCCGGTAGTCGCCGGCGGCCGCGACGACCAGGTCCGCCGTCGGCTCAGTCAGATTGCAGGGCGAAGTCGGTGATCCCGTCCCATTCCTTGAGGGTCCAGCCCGTTATCGGGTTGCCCTCGACCACGACACGTGCGGTGTTGGGCAGCGGATGGTCCGTCAGCAGGCTCGGCTTGCCGTTTTGGGCGTTGAGCAGCGTCCACATCATGATCGCCAGCCCGCTGGAGAAGGCCAAGGGCTTCTTGTCATCGCTGTCGTAGATCGTCTGGACAGCGGCGCTGAACGCGTTGTTGAACTGGTTTCCATCCACCGAGCCGGGGATACCGTAACGCCGGTCGCCCCTGAGCCACCCCTCGGGCCCCAGCAGGAAAGTCCCCGAGGTGTCCGACACCGGAACGCCCTCAAACCAACCGGCGGAGATCTCGTTGAGACCGGGCAGCACCGTCACCTGCTCACCCAGCGCCTTGGCGACCGGGGCCGCGGTCTGCTGGGTACGCACCATCTGGGAGGCGTAGATGCCGTCAAAGCCCTCGCCCTTGAGTTGGTCGGCCATGGTGGCGGCCTGCTTCTTGCCGAGCTGGGTCAGTGGTGGTCCGGGCACCGTGGTGGCGGCCACACCTTCGGCGTTCGCTTCGGACTCGGCATGGCGAATGAACGTCAGTGTGATGCTTCGCGGCTCCGGCGGTGCCGAACTGCAGGCCGCCAGCACAAGGGCCGCCAGCAGTCCGCAGGCCATCGCACGCAGGTATCGGACCCGGGAAACGTTCGCCGAAACGGTCATAGGAAACAGGGTGCCCTTTTCGCCGCCCCGGCGGGCACGTTTCGGGCGGTTGCTGTGACTTCCGCTGTCTATGGCAATCTCTGTCTATGGCAATCGATCCCTCCGCTATCGGCGCGGTGACCGAGCCGCGGATCTATGAATGGACAGACCGCGACACACTGCTCTATGCGCTCGGTGTCGGTGCCGGTACCTCCGACCTGGCGTACACGACCGAAAACAGCCACGAGATCCCGCAGCAGGTGCTCCCCACTTTCGCGGTGATCTGCTGCATGGGCTTCGCCGCCGCACCGCTGGTCGGCACCTTCAACTGGGGCATGCTCCTGCACGGTTCGCAGGAGGTCCGGTTGGCGTCCCCGTTGCCGCCGGCCGGTTCGTTGTCGGTGGTTTCCGAGGTCGCCGACATCCAGGACAAGGGCGAGG
>JAGQTS010000251.1 GCA_020438895.1 Mycobacterium sp. | reverse complement strand
TGGCCGAGACGAACTCCAGGTTGATCCGACGCCCGGCCAGCAGGGTGGAGTGGCCGTATTCCTGACCAGCACGCAGGACGTTGCCGACGATCACCCCCTGCGCCGCCGCCTCGAGGCGCAGATTGACGAAGCCGGGGCCGGCCACCTCGGCCGCCGAGATCCCGTCGGCGTCCTTGAGGGCATCCACCAGCCACCCGGCCAGTTCACGGGGGTTGACACCGGCCCTCTTGCCGGTTTGCAGCGCCACGTTGGTGGCGTAATCACCATGCTCGGGGTTGCGCGGGCGCTCCACGGTGACCGTTTCCGGCAACGCCGCCTGGTCGAGGCCATGCTCGGCGAGCACGGCGGCGGCAATGCGGCCCAGCAACTCGGAGAGGTCGGCGGGGGTCACGGGGAATCATCCTATGGTCCGGCAGTTCCATCTTCTGCATCCGCATCGTCGGGCGACGGTCCCGCACGGGTTGGGGACCCATTGAGCAATGCGTTAGGCTTCGGGAGCCCATGGCGTGGGAGCCGACCCTCCCGTCAACGCCCCCGTAGCTCAGGGGATAGAGCGTCTGCCTCCGGAGCAGAAGGCCGCAGGTTCGATTCCTGCCGGGGGCACCCTGGAATCACATACTGCCGGGGGCACCCCACAAGCAGCACAAACGCGAATCTGCACAGGATTTGCACAACTTGATCACTGAACCGGCTCGGCTCCAACCACATTGGAGGAACCGACCAGGACCAGTACCACCTACAACTGGCGTGGCCTCACCGACCGGCTCACCCCGAGCAGATCACCGAGATGGAACTAGCGTCTCGACGGGGGCGGTTGGGACCGCGGGCCGGCTTGGCCCTGCCCCGAAGACGGCATTGACACGGTGTCGGTCACATCGAAGGATGCCAACCCGAAACCGGCACCTGCACCCGCAGGCATTCACCCCTGGTGCTCCGACGCACCCTTCATGTGGGCCCGTCGGCACCAATACGAAGCTTCTGGGCCTGCCAAGAGGGGACCTTCGTCCTGACTCGCCGGCGGCGAAAGACCCTCATGACGCGTCTCAATTCCGCCTACCCTTCGGGTGATCATGGACGAAATACTGTTATTGCTGGGCTCGATGCCCGTCGCAATCTTCGCGATTCTCATGTTGGTGGCCCTGGCGTTCGTGCTGGAATTGGAGGGAATTCTTGCTTTCCTCGACCGACCTCGGCCGAACATGCGTGAGCGAAGAAAGTTCCTCAGACATCAAGAAAGATTCCTGCCGGGGGCATCGTCTGACCAGCACGAAGACCGATCCGCGCAGTCCCGGGACACAAGGCCGGGCACCAGCGCGACTGCACCTCACCGAAATCTCGACTGCACCTCACCGACATCAGGCATCCCGCGCCCCTCGTTTACGGCAGATCGACACCAAACACGAGTCGCGCCGCACTCCAGGCGATCACGCCGGCCACGAACCCAGCGAGCGCACCGACCGCCCACCGATGCCGACCGGTCGACCGCCGGACTCGAGGAATGCGGTCCACCAGCGCACCGGTGATGAAACCGATCGTCAGCACGATGGCCCAGCCGGCCCAGCCGGGGAACGTCTGCATGGGCATACTGGCCGCAGAAGTCGTCGCGGTCATAGGGAGAATTCCATCACGCGCCCTGCAGACCGATGTCCCATTCGTCACATCTCGAGGTCAGCCCCGCCGATCAGCGGACCCGGCGCAGCGCCTCGGGCGTCAGGTCGACGCGGCTGGGGTAGCCGTCAATCGCCATGATGAGGTCCGCCTCGGCCAACATCGATCGCAGCACGTGGACGATGCCCTCAGTACCCGCCAGTGCCGCTCCGTACGCGTAGGGTCGCCCGATACCGACCGCGGATGCACCGAGGGCCAACGCCTTGACCACATCGGCCCCCGACCGGACCCCGGAGTCGAAGAGCACCGGGACCTCGCCACAGGCCGCCACCACGTCGGGCAGGCAGTCGATCGCGGGCAACCCCCCGTTGGCCTGCCGACCCCCATGATTGGAGCAGTAGATACCGTCGGCTCCGGCGTCGATCGCGCGGCGCGCGTCGTCGGGGTGGCAGATTCCCTTCAGGATGAGCGGAAGCGATGTGATCGACCGCAACCAGTCCAGATCGTTCCAGGTCAACGAATTCCCGAAGACACTGACCCAGTGCATCACCGCGTTCCGCGGATCGGAAAGGTCAGTTCCCGCCTTCGCCCGGAAGACCGGGTCGCTGATGTAGTTGGCCAAACTCAAACCACGTAACTGCGGAAAGTTCGCGGTCGTCAGATCCCGCGGGCGCCAGCCGGGAACCCAGGTGTCCAGAGTGACGACGACTCCGACGTACCCCGCGGCCTCGGCGCGCCTGACCAGGCTCTCGGCCAGCTCTCGGTCTGTCGGCGTGTAGAGCTGGAAAAGCCCTGGGGTGTCGCCGAATTCGGCAGCGATTTCCTCCAGCGGGTCCATCGTGAGGGTGGACACGCACATCGGGACCCCGGTGGCTGCCGCGGCCCGCGCGGCGGCAAGGTCACCGTGCCGGTCGGTGGTACACAGGCCGATCACTCCGATCGGCGCCATGAAAACCGGTGCGGGCCAACGCCGGCCCCACAGCTCCACCGACAGGTCCCGCTCGGTGGCACCGACCAGCATCCGCGGGATCAATCCCCAATTCCCGAACGCCGCGGCGTTGCCGCGCTGGGTCAGCTCGTCACCGGCCCCACCGGCCACATAGGACCAGATCGACGGCGACATCGCCTGTTCGGCGCGGGCAGCCAGTTCGTCGTAGCACATCGGCAGGCTGGGCAGGATCCCTGCCAGGCCCTGGAAGTAGATCTCGAGTTGGTAATTGCCGAAAGGCTGGTTCATGAGGCCATCTCCTTGTGCAGGTCGGCGACCACGTCGGCGACGCGGTGCAGTTGGTCAATGTCAGAGCTGGTCGGGATCAAGTGCACTTCGGTGGCGCCGATCGCGGCGAAGGACCGCAGCGTGTCGGCGAGTTCGTCCTCCGTGCCGCCCCAGCCCGTGCCGGGTGCCATGGCGTCCACGACCTCCGGTGGGATCCAGTTCATGTAGTGCCGCAGGTGTCGGTGGATTTGGGCCCTGGCGTCCCGCCGATCCCCGAGCGCGAACCAGAACGAGGTGGCCAGGTGAGGTTCCGGCTTACCGGCCGCCGCCCAGGCGGCACGCCCGACGTCGAAGAGGTCCTCTTGCTTGGCGATGTCCAGATCGAGGGTGATTCCGGCGAGTCCGTCGGCCCAGCCAGCCGCATGGCGCAGGGTCTTGGGCCCGATGGTGCCGACCAGCAGCCTGGGCCCGCCGTCCCGAGTCGGCGGAGGTCCCACCGGGAGCACTGACTCGGTGACCTTCTCCCCCGTCCACACCTGACGCATCACCGACACCCGGCGGGCCATCTCGCGCATGGTCTGAGTCGCCGGATCAGCCCCGACGGCCAAATAATCCTCGCGTCGGCCACCGACCCCGATACCGACAGTCAATCGTCCACCGCAAAGCATGTCGCCGGTGGCAAGCGATTTGGCCAGCAGCACCGGGTCATGCAGCTGGGGCACCACAACGGTGGTGATCAATGGCACGCGGTCGGTCCAGGCGGCCAGCGCACCGAGCAGGGTCAGCACCTCGGGATTGCCGAACGCGATCCGCTCACCGAAACACAACGACGAGAACGGGCCATCATCGATGGCGCGCGCCCAGTCCTTGAGCACCCCGGCGTCGATGTCGGGTTCCATCACCGGCATCGTCATGCCTATCTGCACGCCAGCGATTCTGGCACGACCAATCCGGACGTCGAAGCGGGACGAAGGTCGGCCTACCGGGCTTCCTTGCGGGCGTGTACCGGCGCGGTGGCTGGCGGAGTAGTCAGTAACCCGCCTCGTAGACTGCCCCGCGCTGTGCGGATACCCACCAGCAGCCAGGTGGCCAGCAAGCCGCAGTAGCCGACCACCGCCGCGACCCGAAAGGCCGGCAGGCCGGTGTGAATGGCCAACTGGGTGGTTCCGGTGACGAAGGTGCCGACCGGGAAGGTGAGGCTCCACCAGGTCAGAGCGAACGGCATACCGCCGCGCAGGGTTCGCACCGTCAGCGATGTCGCCAATGCGATCCACAGCACCGCGAAGCCCCATACCGGCACCCCGAACAGGATCGAGAACGCATCCATCGCATCGGCCAGGTCGGGATCGACCACCAATGCGGCATTGAGCCCCAGCAGGCCGGCCGCGGTAATCGATTGCCCCAACGGTCCGAGCACAATCCACAGCGTGGGCACCCGCGCGGTACCCGAGGTCCCGAAGTGGGCCAGTCTGCTCCAGATCATCGCGATGATGATGAGCGCGGCGATCAGCGACATCCCGAACATCGCGTAGCACCCGTAGAGCAGAGTGGATCGCCAGGC
>JAGQTS010000250.1:1841-2313 GCA_020438895.1 Mycobacterium sp. | reverse complement strand
GCGGGTCGACAACATGACGATGGCTCACGGGCTCGAAGCCCGGGTGCCCTTCCTCGACCACGAGTTCGTTGAACTGGCCGCGACCTGTCCGCCGGAGCTGAAACTCGCCCAGGGTGGAAAGGGAGTGCTGAAGTCCATCGGCAGACGGATGTTGCCCTGGGAGGTGATCGACCGTCCCAAGGGATACTTCCCCGTTCCCGGCATCACCCACCTCGAGGGCAAGGTGCTCACCCGGGTCCGAGACGCCCTGCACGATCCCGCAGCGCGGAAGCGCGGGATGTTCCGCACCGAGTACGTCGACGCGTTGTTGGCCGACCCCAACACTGAGCTGACTCCGCTGCGGGGGAACAAGCTCTGGCAACTCGGTCTGCTGGAGATGTGGCTGCAGGCCCATGGGATCTGAGCCGGAGATGGACGCGCACAAACCGGGAGCCCGCGAGGTCATCGGTCCGGGCGGTGATCCGCGGATCGC
>JAGQTS010000250.1:511-1761 GCA_020438895.1 Mycobacterium sp. | reverse complement strand
CATCGCAGTGAGGCTGCCGAGGTGCTGCGCACCGAGGTGGAGGGCACCCGCGACATCTGCATCTACCTGCGGGACGCCCACGTCTTCGTCGCCGAGCACCCCGACGAGTTCTTCGTCGACCCGTCGTTGACCTACCGCCTCGACCTGCCTGCCCAGCAGGTCAGCCCCGAACCGCCTCCCAATGTGACGATCGGCGAGTTGCGCACCATCGACGAGGCGGACGCCGTCAACGCCATCTACGCCCGCAACGGCATGGTCGTCGCGCCGCCGGGTGTCTTGTTGCAGGTGGCATCACGCCCTGAGGTCGTGCACCTGGTGGCGTCCCTGTCCACCGGCCGGGTCGTCGGAACCGTCACCGTGGTGGACCACGTGGCGTTGTTCAACGATCCTGCCAACGGATCCTCGCTGTGGTGCCTGACGGTGGATCCCGACGCGGCTCCCATGGGTCTGGGCCAGGCACTGCTCGGTCGTCTGGCAGCCGAGATGGCCGCGCGGGGGCGCGCCTTCGTGGATCTGTCCGTGCTGGCGGACAACACCGGGGCGATCCGCCTGTACGAGCGATTGGGTTTCCGTCAGGTTCCCGAACTGGTGGTCAAACGCAAGAACCCGATCAACGAGCGACTGTTTCGTGCCTCCCCGCCGGCCCACTACGAGCAGTTGAACCCCTACGCCAAGATCGTGGCGGACGAGGCGATGCGACGGGGAATCCGGGTCGAGGTCACCGACCCGCAGTGGGGCGAACTGAAACTCACGCACGGCGCCAGCGTCGTGCACACCCGCGAATCGCTGTCGGAGTTGACCTCCGCGCTGGCGATGGCCCGGTGCGACGACAAACGGGTCACCCGGCGGGTGCTGTCGGAGGCCGGTCTGCGGGTTCCGCGTGGCATCACCGCAGGCGAGGAGGCCGACAACTCCGAGTTCCTCGAGCAGGTGGGCAACGTCGTCGTCAAGCCGGCCCGCGGTGAGCAGGGTCGGGGGATCACTGTGGGAGTCCACGACCCCGACACACTGCGGCGTGCGATCGCCGAGGCGCGTTCGCACTGTCCCGACGTCCTGATCGAGGAAATGGTGACCGGCGAAGACATCAGGGTGCTCGTCATCGACCACAAGGTGGTCGCAGCGGCGGTACGACGGCCCGCCAGCGTCCTCGGCGATGGCGTCCACACCATCGCGCAGTTGATCGAACGACAATCGCGGCGCCGGAGTGCGGCGACCGGCGGCGAATCGCAGATTCCGTTGGACGGGGCCAC
>JAGQTS010000250.1:0-436 GCA_020438895.1 Mycobacterium sp. | reverse complement strand
ACCGCCAATCTGCACACCGGTGGAACCATCCACGACGTCACCGCCGACCTGCATCCGGAGTTGGCGGAGGCATGTGTCGCGGCGAGTCGGGCGCTGGCAATCCCGGTGACCGGGATCGACGTGCTGGCCAGTGCCCCCGACCAGCCGGGGTACGTGATCATCGAGGCCAACGAGCGGCCGGGTTTGGCTAACCACGAGCCGCAGCCGACTGCCGAGCGCTTCATCGACCTGCTGTTCCCGACCACCGCATCACCCGCGCGAGCGGAGCCGTCCACCAAGCACCGCCGGCGGGTGCGGCGAGGACGCGGCACCGGCGCGACGCGTTGATGCGCCGGCCACAGCCGTGCGCGTCTGCTGTGGCGCGGGACGATACGGTTCGGGGATGACCGCCCCGGAGACCACCCTGAAGATCGACCTCGACTATCTGCGCCGGGTG
>JAGQTS010000249.1 GCA_020438895.1 Mycobacterium sp. | reverse complement strand
AGCGCCGACATCGGATCCTGGAACACCGTGCCGATCCGGGTACCCCTGATCGCCGAGAGCTCACCATCGGACTTGCCGAGCAGTTCCTCCCCGCTCAGGCGCACCGATCCGCTCGCCGAGGCGTACTCGGGCAACAGCCCGATCACCGCCATGGCCGCGGCGGACTTGCCCGACCCGGACTCGCCGACCATCGCCACCACTTCGCCGGGGGCCACCTGGTAGCTCAGCCCGCGCACGGCGCGCAGTTCGCCGTGATCGGTCGGGAAGCTGACACGGAGGTCGCAGACGTTCAGCAGGGCGCCCCGGCCGTCGGGTCCTTCGCCCGCTCCGGCACTCATCAGCGGTCGGCCTTCCGCCGCAGACCGGTGCTGGCAGGGTCCAGCGCGTCCCGCAATCCGTCACCGATCAGGTTGGCGCACAGCACAATCAGCACCAGAACACCTGCGGGGAAGAGGAACACCCACGGGAAGGTTGTCGCCGACTTGGTGCCGTCGGCGATCAGGGTGCCCAGTGAGACGTCGGGCGGCTGCACCCCGAAACCCAGGAAGCTCAAACCCGTTTCGGCCAGGATCGCCATCCCGACGTTCAAGGCGGTGTCGATGATGAGGATGGAGGCGACATTGGGCAGGATGTGGCGGGAGATGATCCGGCGATGGGGCACGCCCATATAGCGCGCCGCTTGCACGTATTCGCGTTCCCGCAGGCTCATGGTCAGTCCGCGCACCATCCTCGAGCTGATCATCCAACTGAACGACGCCAGCAGGACGATCAGCAGGGCGATATTGGCGGAGTTCTTGGTCCGCGGACTGGTGATGGCGATCAGGATGAAGCTCGGTACCACCAGCAGAAGGTCGACGATCCACATCAGAACCCGGTCCCGCCAGCCGCCGAAGTATCCGGCGATCGAACCGACGGTGGCCGCGACCACGGTGGATATGACGGCGACGCACAACCCGATCAGCAGGGATTTCTGCATCCCGCGCAATACCTGGGCGAACACGTCCTGCCCGATACCGTTGGTACCGAACCAGTGTTCTGGGCTCGGCGGTGACTGCAGTGCGGCGTAGTCCAAGTCGGTGTGCGAGTAGGCCAGCAGCGGCGGCAGCAGATAACAGCCGGCGAACAACACGACCAGCACCGCCAGTGACACCAGGGCCAGCCGGTTCCGGGCGAACCGGCGGATCACCAGCGCACGGCGGGAGGTGAACTCGGCCGGTGCCGCGGCCGCTGGTTTCTGACCGGTCATGTCACCCGCACCCGCGGGTCGAGGATGGCGTAGATCACGTCGGACAGCAGTCCCGCGAGCAGCACCACCGCTCCGGAGAACACGGTGATGGCGGCGATGATGTTGGTGTCCTGGGTGCCGATGCCCTGCACCACCCATTCGCCCATCCCGTGCCAGCCGAAGATCTTCTCCACGAACACCGCGCCGGTCACCAGTCCGGCGACGCTGTAGGCAAACAAGGTGGCCATCGGGATCAGCGCCGTTCGCAACCCATGCCGGAACAGCGCCTGCCGGCGGGTGAGGCCTTTGGCCCGCGCGGTACGGATGAAGT
>JAGQTS010000248.1 GCA_020438895.1 Mycobacterium sp. | reverse complement strand
ACGAACACCACCGGGAACTCCAGGCCCTTGGCGGTGTGCAGGGTCATCAGGGTGACCACGCCGGCCCCGTGCTCGGGCACCTCATCAGAATCCGCGACCAGCGACACCCGTTCGAGGAACTCGGCGAGCACTCCGGCGGGCGCGGTGTCATCATCCTCGGCTTCGGGGGCCTCGGATTGCCGATCGGAGGGCTCGGGCGGGTCGGCCATCGCGGCGGAGTTGGCCCGGTCGATGCTGAATTCGTGTGCAACGCTGACCAATTCGTTGAGATTGTCCAGCCGCGCCAGATCCTGCGGGTCGTGGGAGGCTTCCAACTCGGAGCGGTAGCCGGTGCGGTCCAGAACGGCCTCGACCAGGTTGCCCAGTTCGCCGTCGAGCCGGCCGCGCAGATCGTCGAGCAGTCCGACGAACCCGGCGATGGCCTTCTCCGCGCGGGTGTTGAGCATCGGCACCCTACCCTCGGCCGCGGCGGCCAGGGCCTCAGCGAACGTGCACCCGGTGTTTTCGGCGTACACCGCCACACACGCCTCGGCGCGATCGCCGATGCCGCGCCGCGGAGTGTTCAGGATGCGCCGCAGACTGACGGTGTCCCCGGGGTTGTCCAGTACCCGCAGGTAGGCGACGATGTCGCGGATCTCCTTGCGTTCGTAGAAGCGGACACCGCCGACCACCTTGTAGGGGATACCGGCGCGAATGAACACCTCTTCAAGGGCGCGGGAGGAGTTGTTGGTGCGATAGAACACCGCGACATCCCCGTAGGAGAACCGATTCGCCGCTCCGACACCCCCCTCGACCAGGCTGTCGATCTCGCCTGCGACGAAGCGGGCCTCATCGTGTTCGTTATCAGCGACGTAACCGACGATCAGTTCGCCGTCTCCGGCGTCGGTCCACAACCGTTTCTCCCGCCGCCCGGTGTTACGGCTGATCACCGAGTTGGCCGCCGACAGGATGGTCTGGGTCGAGCGGTAGTTCTGCTCGAGCAGGATGGTGGCAGCGTTGGGGAAGTCGCGCTCGAAGTCCTCGATATTGCGGATCGTCGCGCCGCGGAATGCGTATATCGACTGGTCGGCGTCGCCCACCACGCACAGTTCGGACTGCGGAACGGTGGCGGTGTCCGGCGCTCCGACTCCGACGAGTTCGCGGACCAGGACGTACTGCGCGTGGTTGGTGTCCTGGTACTCATCGACGAGGATGTGTCGGAACCGCCGACGGTAGTACTGGGCGATTTGGGGATGGTTCTGCAGCACGGCCACGGTTTCGCCGATCAGGTCGTCGAAATCCAAGGCGTTGGCAGCGCGAAGCCTGCGCTGGTACTCGCCGTAGACCGCGGCAACCGTCTGGGTCAGTTCATCGTCGCCGGGTTCCAGTGCGGCGACGGCGTTCTCCGGGGTGACCAGTTCATTTTTCAGGTTGGAGATTCCGGTGCCGAGCAGTCGCGGCGAGTATCGCTTGACGTCGATACCCATGTCCCGGCCGATCATCAGCAGCAGCCGCCGCGAGTCGTCGGCGTCGTAGATCGAGAAGTTGGAGTTCAAACCCGGCATCAGCGAGGCCTGGTTGCGCAGGATTCGCACACAGGTGGAGTGGAACGTCGATACCCACATCCGGGCAGCCTTCGGGCCGACTAGTTGCGACACCCGTTCGCGCATCTCAGCGGCGGCCTTGTTGGTGAAGGTGATCGCCAGGATCTGGCCGGTGCCGACCTCGCGGGCGGCCAGCAGGTGGGCGATGCGCCGCGTGAGCACCGCCGTCTTCCCTGAGCCGGCGCCGGCGACGATCAGCAACGGCGAGCCGTGATGCAGGACGGCGGCGCGCTGCTGCGGGTTGAGCCCGTCGAGCAGTTCACCTCCCCCTGAGGGGGCGCGGAAGCCGGTCTGGACACTCATAACGTTCCCAACCTACCGCCGGCCGAGGACAGCCCTTTGCGTCGGCGCACCACCGGATGGCACACTTCTGTCTGTGACATCGCAGCGCCGATTTTTCTACGGGTACCGGTCCGCGGTACCCGTGGCGTAGCTGCTCTTCCTACAGCCCCGCGGTCCGCATCGGCGATCCGGGGCTCGTTTCTTGTGTGAGGCCCGCCCCGGAACGGATCAGCCCTATGAAGCCACCACCCCCACACGAGGAGACCGACGAGATGACCACCGACCAGCTGACCGACATCGACGCCCTGCGGTTGGAGATCGACCGCCTCGACGCGGAGATCCTCGCCGCGGTTCAGCGGCGCACCGAGGTCTCCCAGGCTATCGGCAAGGTCCGTATGGCCTCGGGTGGCACCCGGTTGGTGCACAGCCGCGAGATGAAGGTCATCGAGCGCTACAGCGCTCTCGGCCAGGACGGCAAGGACCTGGCAATGCTGCTGCTGCGCATGGGGCGCGGCCGGCTCGGGCACTGAAGCCGGCCATCGGACCCAGCCGGCTCGGGCACTGAAGCCGGCCATCGGACCCAGCCGGCTC
>JAGQTS010000247.1 GCA_020438895.1 Mycobacterium sp. | reverse complement strand
TGGTTCATGGACTACCGCAACGCCGACGGCTCAGTCGCCCAGATGTGCGGCAACGGTGTGCGGGTCTTTGCCCACTACCTGCGCGCGGCCGGCTTGGAGGACCGCGCGGAGTTCGTCGTGGGCACCCTCGCCGGGCCGCGGCGAGTTGTGGTCCACCGCATCGACTACGTCGCGGCCGACATCACCGTCGACATGGGCGCGGCGGTGGTCATCGGAACGTCAGTTGCCACCGTCGGCGGCAGCCAATTCGCCGGTATCGCGGTCGACGTCGGAAATCCGCATCTGGCCTGCCTGGTGCCGGGATTGAGCGTGGAGGCGTTAGAGGCCCTCGATGTCGCGGAGCCCGTTTCCTTCGATCGCTCACGGTTTCCCGACGGTGTCAACGTTGAAATCCTCACGCCGCCGGCGCCCGGCCCGGGTGTCGATGGAACCGTCGCGATGCGGGTCCACGAGCGCGGTGTCGGTGAGACCCGTTCGTGCGGAACCGGGACCGTGGCTGCGGCCGTCGCTGCCCTGGTCCACCGGGGCGCCGGAACCGGCGTCGTGGAGGTTCGTGTGCCGGGCGGACAGGTGCAGGTCCGGATCACCGACGCGACCAGTTACTTGCGTGGTCCCTCGGTGTTGGTCGCTCACGGCGAGATCAGCGATGGCTGGTGGGCGGCTCAGACCTGAGGGGTGGGGATGATTTTCAGGTGCGCGACGTTGTATGACCTGACACCATCGACGCCGAATCATGAGGAAGACTGACCTGTCGAACAACGAACCAACCATCGACGCTCCCGCTGGTGCCGATCCCAGCGCCGGTGAACTCGCTCTCGAGGATCGTGCCGCGTTGCGCCGTATTGCCGGCCTGTCCACGGAACTTGCCGACATCTCCGAGGTGGAGTACCGCCAGCTGCGGCTCGAACGGGTCGTGCTGGTCGGCGTGTGGACCGAAGGCACCGCCCGTGATGCGGAGGCCAGTCTGGCCGAACTGGCCGCACTGGCCGAGACCGCGGGTTCGGAGGTTCTCGAAGGAGTGATCCAACGCCGCGAGAAGCCAGACCCGTCCACCTACATCGGTTCCGGCAAGGCTGCCGAACTGCGGCAGGTCGTGGTCGCCACCGGTGCCGACACCGTGATCTGCGACGGGGAACTCAGCCCCGCGCAACTCAACGCATTGGAGAAGGTCGTCAAGGTGAAGGTCATCGACCGCACCGCCCTGATCCTCGACATCTTCGCCCAGCATGCGACCAGCCGGGAGGGCAAAGCCCAAGTGGCACTGGCGCAGATGGAGTACATGCTGCCCCGATTGCGCGGGTGGGGTGAGTCGATGTCTCGGCAAGCCGGTGGCCGGGCGGGTGGCGCAGGGGGAGGTGTCGGCACCCGCGGCCCGGGTGAAACGAAGATCGAGACCGATCGACGCCGGATCCGTGAGCGGATGGCGCGGCTGCGCCGTGACATCAGGGACATGAAACAGGTCCGTGACACCCAGCGCAGTCGCCGCAGGAACAGCGATGTGCCGTCGGTTGCCATCGTGGGCTATACCAACGCCGGGAAGTCCAGCCTGCTCAACGCGCTGACCGGCGCCGGCGTCCTCGTCCAGGATGCGCTGTTCGCGACTTTGGAACCCACCACCCGTCGAGGAGAGTTCGACGACGGTCGTCCTTTCGTCCTGACCGACACGGTGGGATTCGTCCGGCATCTGCCCACCCAATTGGTCGAGGCATTCCGCTCCACATTGGAAGAGGTCGTCGACGCCGACCTTCTGGTGCACGTGGTCGACGGGTCGGACGCCAACCCACTGGCGCAGATCGACGCCGTTCATCACGTGATCCGGGAGGTGCAGGCAGACCACCATGCCGCCCCCGCGCCGGAGCTGCTGGTCGTGAACAAGATTGATGCTGCCGATGAGCTGACCCTCGCGCAACTGCGTAGCGCGCTGCCCGCCGCCGTGCTGGTGTCGGCCCGCACCGGCGAGGGTGTGGATCGGCTGCGCGCACGCCTGGGGGAGTTGGTCGAGCCCAGCGAAGTTGCCGTGGACGTGACCATTCCCTACGGGCGGGGAGATCTGGTGGCGCGCCTACACGAGCAGGGGCGGATCGACGCCACCGAACACACAGACTCCGGAACCCGGGTCAAGGCCGGCGTACCGGTGGCGCTGGCAGCGGTTCTGCGGCCGTTCGTCACCGGGTGATCCATCCCACCGATCCGGCGCGCAGTGGTGCTCTGACCGGTGACAAAGCGTTGAACAGCGCATTCTTTCCCAACCATCCGGTTGGTCTATCCTCGGGGGCGTACCGTCTAGCTCGTCTTGGAGGCCACCACAATGGGCAACGCTGTCAAGTATTCCCGCGCGCTGTTCGAGTCCGAACACGATCTGTTCCGGGAGTCCTACCGGGCGTTCCTCGCCAAGCATGTCGCGCCTCATCACGACCAATGGGAAAAGGACAAAATCGTCGACCGGGGGGTCTGGCTGGAGGCCGGCAAGCAGGGATTTCTGGGTATGGCCGTACCCGAGGAGTACGGCGGCGGCGGAAATGCCGACTTCCGGTACAACACCATCGTCTGTGAGGAGACGGTCGCCGGGCGCTACAGCGGACTGGGCTTCCCCCTGCACAACGACGTCGTCGCTCCTTATCTCCTTGATCTGACCACCGAAGAGCAAAAACAGCGGTGGCTGCCCCAGTTCTGCACCGGTGAGATGATCACCGCAATCGCGATGACCGAACCGGGCACCGGAAGCGACCTCCAAGGCATCAAGACCCGCGCGGTCAAAGATGGTGACCACTACGTCCTGAACGGGTCGAAGACCTTCATCACCAACGGCATCAACGCCGACCTGGTCATCGTGGTGGCGCAGACCAATCCGGAGAAGGGTGCGCAGGGCTTTTCGCTGCTCGGAGTCGAGCGCGGAATGCCGGGTTTCGAGCGTGGCCGGCACCTCGACAAGATCGGTCTCGACGCCCAGGACACCGCCGAACTCTCTTTCACCGACGTCACAGTGCCGGCGGAGAACCTGATCGGCGAGGAGGGAATGGGCTTCATCTATCTGATGCAGAACCTGCCTCAGGAGCGGTTGTCGATT
Organism: Mycobacterium sp.; assembly: GCA_020438895.1. Classification (GTDB taxonomy): domain Bacteria; phylum Actinomycetota; class Actinomycetes; order Mycobacteriales; family Mycobacteriaceae; genus Mycobacterium. Next base: position 8,353 of record JAGQTS010000247.1, on the reverse strand, counting down.
GCAGTGATGGCTGCCGCGGCAATGGAGTCCGTGCTTGAGGAGACCATCCACTACGTCAAGGAGCGCAAGGCCTTCGGCAGGCCGATCGGTTCGTTCCAGAACAGCCGCTTCATGCTTGCCGAGCTGGCAACCGAAGCCACCGCGGTCCGGATCATGACCGACGAATTCATTCGGCTGCACCTCGACGGCAAACTCACCGCCGATCAGGCCGCAATGGCCAAGTGGTGGACCACCGAGGCCCAGGTGAAACTGGTCGACCGCTGCGTGCAATTGCACGGTGGCTATGGATACATGCGCGAATACAATGTGGCGCGAGCATTCCTGGATGCGCGAGTGCAGACCATTTATGGTGGCACCACGGAGATCATGAAAGAGATCATCGGCCGCAGTCTGGGCGTCTGAACCCCGCACTCCCGCAGGAGCAAACCCTCAGCCTGATATCGGATCAATTCGCGTTTTATCTCGATTTGGATTCCAATTCCAACCCTGCCCGCGTGTCATGGTTAGCTTGCGCGAGCAAAAACGCCTTATTGTCTTGTTACGTCACAGTGATATAGACCGAAACGCGGGAGACGGTTGCATGACACGGCTGAAAATATGCCTGGGCCGCACGGCCACACGGCTGGCGCTCGGAGTCGTGGTGACCGCCGCGGCGGCTCTGCTGGCGGTTCCGAGTGCCCTGGCCACTCCGGAGAGTGATGCCGCTGACGCCATCAGCCAGGTCTGGAACGCCGCCGGCGGGCCGGACTCGGTGATCGGCGCGCAGGACGGTGACGTCTACCAGGTCGGCGCCGGATACGCGCAGAAGTTCACCGACGGGATGATCTTCTTCACCCCCGATACCGGCGCCCACCTGATCTACGGTGCGATTCTGGACAAGTACGAATCCCTCGGTGGGCCCGCCGACAGCGATCTCGGTTTCCCCACCATCGATGAGGTGCCAGGTCTCATCGGGGACTTCAGCCGCGTCAGCACCTTCAGCGCCAGCGACAAGCCAGCCATCTTCTGGACCCCGGACACCGGTGCCTGGGCTGTGCGTGGTGCCATCAACGTCGCCTGGGACAAACTCGGTGGTTCGGCCGGGACACTCGGGGTGCCTATCGAGGACGAACGGTACGACGGCGACGTCGTCAGCCAGAAGTTCACGGGCGGAGAATTGTCGTGGAACTCGGCGACCAAGTCATTCACCACGGTGCCCGCCGAACTGGCCGAGAGTCTGGTCGGACTTGAGGTTCCGCTGGATCCGACGACGCTGATCAATCAGGCCTGGCGGGCAACCGGTGGGCTGAGCGGACCGCTTGGAGCCAGACAGGGCGATCAGACGCCGATCGGATCGGACGGCGCCGCCCAGGGGTACGCCGGAGGGAAGATCTTCTACACCCCGCAAACCGGGGCGCATGCGCTCACCGGCGCCATCCTGGCCAAATACGAGTCTGTGGGCGGGCCAACCAGTGACCTGGGCCTGCCCATAGGAACTGAGTCCGATGGCGGTGTTCCCAACAGCCGGGTGAGCGCCTTCAGTGCGCCTGACGGTCCGGTGATCTTCTGGACCCCGGACTCCGGTGCGATCGTGGTGCGCGGCGCCATCAACGTTGCGTGGAACAAACTCGGGGCGGGCGCGGGAAAGCTTGGTGTGCCGACCAGTGAGCAGTCGGTCTCCGGTGACGTCGTCACCCAGAAGTTCAGCGGGGGAGAAATCTCCTGGAATCCCACGGAAAAGAAGTTCACGACCGAGCCCGCTGATCTTGCCGCCGACCTGACAGGACTTGAGCTGACCGAGGCGGTGGCACAAGCGCCCGCGGATAACGGCTCGGGCGACGGTGCGGCCAAGGGTGGTTGGCGCTGGTGGTGGCTGGCCATCATCATCCCGCTGGTGGTCCTGCTGGGCCTGCTCGGGTTGTGGGCCTCGCGTCGTTCGGGGACGTCGGACCGCCGGGCCCACGACGACGAACCGTTCAACCGCGGTTACGAAAGCGGCCGTGGGCCCGATGCCGGTCACGGCGCGGTGGACGGGGAATCCGGGGCCGGCCGCTGGCCCGGTGACGACCCGCATGCCACGGCGGCGTCGGGTTGGCCGGGCTCCACGCCCGACCAGACGCCCCACCAGGAATTCAAAGCGGACGAAGACGCCATCGACACGGCACCGACGAGGGTTCCGACGGAATCGGAGCTGGCGAGGTTTTCCGAATCGGTCACTGCCAGTGTCACTGAGACGCCCCGCTGGTCGGCGGATATCGACTCCGGACGGCATGCCCGCATCCACTCAGAAGATGCGGCACCACTGTGGCAGACGCCGGTCGAGGAGTCCGATCGACCGCGCCATCGGCACGCAGCCGACGAGTCAGCCGCCGACGCCGATGTGAGGGAGGAAATGGCTGTCGTCGCCGAAGAAGTCGAGGAGTCGGTCATTGCTGATCGACCGCTTTCGACGGCTTCGGCGGTCGGTGAGCCGGAACCGTGGCGTCCGGCCATTCACCTGCCGCTGGCGGACCCTTACGAAGCGCCGGAAGGCTATGTGATCAAGGCCACCACCCATTCGGGGCTCTACTACCTGCCGGATTCGGCCCTGTACGAGAACACCTTGCCCGAAGTCTGGTTCGCCAGCGAGGAGGTTGCCCAGGCGAACGGTTTCGTCCGGGCTCCTGAGTAACACTCCCGCTGTCCGCGCTGCCCGAGCCCCTCGCACGGGCAGCGTGCCGGGCCGCTCAGATCTTCCGAATGACGGTGACCACTTTCCCCAGGATGATCGCGTCGTTGCCCGGAATCGGGTCAAAAGCCGGGTTGTGCGGCATGAGCCACACCTGACCGCCCGCCCGCTTGAACGTCTTGACGGTGGCCTCACCGTCGATCATGGCGGCCACGATATCGCCGTTGTCGGCGACGTTCTGCTGGCGGATGACGACCCAGTCGCCATCGCAGATCGCCGCGTCAACCATCGACTCGCCGACGACCTTGAGCAGGAACAGTGAGCCTTCTCCGACGAGTTCGCGGGGCAGGGGAAAGACGTCCTCGACGGCCTCCTCGGCAAGGATCGGGCCGCCGGCGGCGATCCGGCCCAACACCGGAACGAATGTCGGCTCTGGTAGCGCGTCGGATCCCGCGACCTCGGTGACGGGGGTGGCCAGCTCATCGGCGCCGCGAACGTCGACGGCCCGCGGCCGATTCGCGTCACGGCGCAGGTACCCCTTCCGTTCCAGCGTGCGCAGCTGGTGGGCGACAGAGGAAGTCGAGGTCAAGCCCACCGCGTCGCCGATCTCACGGATACTTGGCGGATAGCCGCGAGTGGTGACCGATGCGCGGATCACCTCCAGGATGGTCCGCTGGCGTTCGGTCAGACCTGCCCCGGCGGTCTCGCTGCCGTTGCCGGTGCTTCCTGTGCTGTTGCTCATGGTGCTGAATGTAACGCGCGGCGACGACTAAATCAAACATGTGTTCGACGTGTCGTCGACGGCGCTGCGGTGTCGGTGGGCGGCGATACGGTCATGGCGACACGCTCGCTCACGTGTTCGTATTCGAACACATAGGCGAGTACTGTTTCGAACAGTTGAGCGATAGGAACGAAGGGGCCGCCATGACAATTCTTGATGATCGTGACCTCGTGGGCCGGTCTGCTGCGTGTCCGCGGCGGGTGCGGGTCGGCGGGCAGGATCGCAGGCCGCCGAGCTCCCCGCGGGTGCATTCCCGGCCGGCTGGTATGCCGCTGCGCTATCGGGGAACCGGATTGGGTGTGTCCGCTACGGCGCATCAGGCCCGTTCCGGGCGCAGGGTCAGTAACGCTGTCACCGTCGCACTCGCCGGTCTGTCGGCGCTGATCACCGTGTGGCTGGCTCTGTTGTCTCAGTCCGGCCTCGGCGGCGCCGAGGCCGAGGTCCGTCCCATGGGGGCCGGCGAAGTGCTGGCTGTGGTCCACGTTCAGGACGGGGAGACGCTCAGCAGCCTCGCTCTCCGAGTGGCTCCGGACAGCCCCGTCGATCGGGTGGTGGATAGGATCCGCGATCTGAACAAGCTCGACTCGGCGGGGATCGAGGCCGGACAGTCGCTGATCGCCCCGATCAGCTGACGGCGATGCCTCGAATGAAAACCTGGCCGGCCGTTCAGTTGATCGGCGGATCTGCGGAGGTACGCTCGGACATTGACGTCGCGGTTGTCGCCTCCGGTCAGGTGCGAGGCCCGTGGCCGTCGGTCACGCTGACACATGAGTGGTTCGGCCGGAGGGAGCGCTGCCTGTGCACTGCCCGTTCTGCCGGCACCCGGATTCGCGGGTTGTGGATTCCCGAGAAACCGACGAAGGCCAGGCCATTCGGCGGCGCAGGTCCTGTCCCGAATGCGGCCGCCGCTTCACCACGGTGGAAACCGCTGTGCTAGCCGTGGTGAAACGTAGCGGCGTCACCGAACCGTTCAGCAGGGAAAAGGTCATCAGCGGTGTGCGACGAGCGTGCCAAGGCCGCGACGTGGACGACGATGCCCTCAATCTGCTTGCGCAGCACGTGGAAGACGCCGTCCGTGCTGCCGGGTCGCCGGAGATACCGAGCCACGACGTCGGTTTGGCGATCCTCGGTCCGCTTCGCGATCTCGACGAGGTGGCCTACTTGAGATTCGCCTCGGTCTACCGTTCATTCACCTCGGCCGAGGATTTCGAACGTGAGATTGCGACCTTGCGGTCGCACCGTTCAGTCGGCTCCGGAAGCTGAGGGACGGGGCAGGTCAGTACCGTAGGTTCAACGCGAGTCAGCCCTCGCTGTCGCCATCCTTGAAGTCTTCGGCATGCTGGGCCAGAAAACGCTCGAACTCAGCACCGAGTTCCTCACCGCTGGGTAGATCCTCGTCGCGTGCCAATAGAGAGCGGTTCTCCTGCGCGGACACGAATGCGTCGTATTGGCTCTCCAGTGCGCCAACGACCTGTGCAACTTCGGGTGAGGCCTGCACCTGTTCATCGATCTTCTGCCGGACTGACTCGGCGGCTTCTGCGAGCACGGTCAATGGAATCTGCAGGGCAGCCGATTTTGCGACCTGCTCGAGCAGCGCTTCGGCCGCCGCGGGATAGTCCGTTTGAGCAAGGTAGTGCGGCACGTGGACGGTGTATCCGACGGCCTCGTGCCCATGTTGGGACATCCGGTACTCAAGCAGATTGGACACGCTGGCCGGAACCTGGACTTCCCCCACCCACGGCGGGTGATCGGCGATGAGCTCACGATTGTTCGAATGGGCGGTCATCGACACAGGACGGGTGTGCGGCACAGCCATCGGGATCGTTCCCAAACCAATCGTTCGTCGGACCCCGAGGCGTTCGGCGAGCAGGCGCACGGCGGTCACGAACCGCTCCCACTGCAAATCCGGTTCCAGCCCAGCCAAAAGGAGAAAGGGCGTGCCCGCAGAATCACGTAGTGCGTACAGGCATAGCTGTGGTTCCTGATAGCTGGTGAAGTGGTCGGTCTTGAACGTCATCACCGGACGCCGAGAACGGTAATCGAGCAGATCATCGATAGCGAATGAGGCGACGAGTTCAGTGTCCAGCGAGTCCTTCAGGTGCTCGGCGGCGAGTCGGATGGCGTGTCCGGCGTCGGAGAACCCTTCAAGTGCGTGAATCATCACCGGGCCACTGCCGTCGCTCAAGGTGAGCCGGGGTGCGGGAAACTCCAAATCGAAAATGTGCTCGGACGGGTGCTTACGGCCGGATTCGTCCGCCACTGTCGCGCCTCCTGTCCTCTACAGCTCCATCGAATGGTGCGAGTATCACCGGTACTGCTCGTAAAACGCCGCAGGAGCGCCGGTGGTTCCCGTCGTGCTCATTGTCTCCCCAATTCCGCATTAGTCCACAGGTAGAGCGTGGCGGTGCCCGTCGGCAGCCGCAAATGACAGCGGCAGTTGACAACGTCGGCGGCATGACATCAGAACACACAACACCGCCCGGCTTCAGCTTCACCAGTCCGGGCGCGCTTATCGCGGCCTTGCCCGCCGTCCTCGGTTTCGTCCCGGAGAAATCCCTCGTGCTGGTGTCCATCGAAGCCGGCCTCCTGGGTGCCGTCATGCGGGCCGACCTGTCAGCCGAGCTTGCCGCGAACGTCGACCGCCTTGCCGAGATCGCCGAGTCCTCGGGTGCCGAACGGGTGGTGGCCGTGATTGTCGACGAGGACGGCGCACTCTGCCCGATGTGCTGCGATGAACACCGCCGATTGGCCGGCGCGTTGGAGTCAGCGTTGAGGAATCGGGGCGTGGGCCTCCACGCGGTGCACGTTGTCGATCGTGTGGCAGCCGAAGGAAACTGGCATTGCGTCGACGGGTGCGGCCATCGCGGCACTGTCGAAGACCCCAGTGCTTCACCCCTGGCAGCAGCAGCGGTATTGGAAGGAAGGAGGCTGTACTCCCGCCGGTCAGACTTGCAGGCCGTCATCGGGCCGTCGGACGCGGCGCGATCAGCGGGACGGGCGGAAGCGATCGCTGGTCGCCGAAAGGGACGCGACGCAGAGTGGAGCGCTGACCCCGACGCTTGCGTACGGCGCGAGGTGGGAACTGCGTTGGCCGCTGCATCCCTGGCCTGGGACGGAACCGAGCTTGACGACGCGCAGTTGGCGACCCTGGCGTGCGCGTTGACTGATGTGGCGGTGCGGGACACCCTGTACGCCCTGGCGGTCGGCGATGACTGTGACCGCGCGGAGGCGCTGTGGGCGCTGCTAGCCCGTGAACTGCCTCATCCGTGGCGAGTGGAAGCGCTGGTCCTGCTGGCATTCTCGGCCTACGCCCGCGGGGATGGCCCCCTGGCCGGCGTCTGTCTGGAAGCGGCATTACGTACCGCTCCGGCGCACAGGATGGCGGGCATGTTGGACACCGCCCTCCAGTCGGGCATGCGGCCCGAACAGATTCGCGAGCTTGCCGGGACGGGCTACCGGATCGCGAAAAGGGTTGGCGTTCAACTGCCACCGCGGCGTTCGTTCGGCAGGCGTGCGGTGTGAGCGTGGTGCTAGACCTTTTCGACAACCCTCTCGACTTTGACGGCGTGGGCCATCTCGTGAGGCAGTTCGACGTTCTCGTGGCCGCTGACGACGATCGTGACGTCCCCGTGTGAGTTCGTTTCGACCAACACCCTGGCGTTGGGCACAACGCCGGCCTCCTTCAGCCGCCCGATCAGCGCGGCATCGCCCTGGACATGTTCAGTGAGTTGGCGCACGACCACCGCGACGGAGGCCCCGGCCGGGAGTTCCGTCAGCCGCACCAGCGCGGCACTCTCCTGGCTGACCGGTGAATCGTCGACGCCCAGCAGCGAAAGGCCGGGGATCGGGTTTCCGAAGGGCGACACCGTCGGGTTGTCCAGCACCGCGATCAGTCGACGCTCGACGTCCTCGCTCATGACGTGTTCCCAGCGGCATGCCTCGGCGTGGACCTCCTCCCACGGCAGACCGATGATGTCGACGAGGAGGCGCTCGGCGAGTCGGTGCTTCCGCATGACCGAGACCGCGAGCCGGCGGCCTTTCTCGGTGAGTTCGAGATGACGGTCGCCGGCCACATGCAGTAACCCGTCGCGCTCCATTCGCGACACCGTCTGACTGACGGTGGGTCCACTCTGCTCGAGGCGTTCGGCGATGCGCGCCCGCAGGGGAACCACGCCCTCCTCCTCGAGGTCGTAGATGGTGCGCAGATACATCTCCGTGGTGTCGACCAGATCATTCATTAGGGCACCCTTCTTCGCTTCGCGAGTCTACGTGTGTCCCTGCCATGAGGTTCCTTGGATGAGCAGTCCGGGCCGCAAACAACGATGCCCGCCGGAAAACCGGCGGGCATCACCGCAACACTGTGGACGGGATCAGCTGGCGTAGGAACGCAATCGCTCGGCACGCTCGCCGTTGCGCAGCTTGTTCATCACCTCGCGTTCGATCTGCCGGACACGTTCCCGCGACAGCCCGAACAGCTTCCCGATCTGGTCGAGGGTTCGCGGCTGGCCGTCGTCGAGCCCAAACCGCAATCGAATGACCTGCTGCTCGCGCTCATCGAGCGTGGCCAGCACGTGGCGGATGTCGGTGTGGAGCAGTTCTGAGATCACCGCGTTCTCCGCCGACATCGCCTCGGAGTCCTCGATGAAATCACCCAGCGGTGCCTCCTCGTCGGTGCCGACGGGCATATCCAGGCTCACCGGGTCACGGCTGTGCTCGAGCAGGTCGTTGATCTTCTCAACGGGGATGCCCGACTCCTCGGCGAGCTCGGCGTCGGAGGCTTCACGGCCCAGAGTCTGATGGAGTTCGCGCTTGATCCGGGCCAGTTTGTTGACCTGCTCCACCAGGTGGACAGGAAGGCGGATGGTGCGGCTCTGATCGGCCATACCGCGGGTGATGGCCTGCCGAATCCACCAGGTGGCATAGGT
>JAGQTS010000246.1 GCA_020438895.1 Mycobacterium sp. | reverse complement strand
CGTTGTCGGTGCACAACCGGGGCCGCGGGATCCGCAGTTCCACACCCGCTGCAGCGCAACGCCGTTCGGCCAGTTCTCGCAGCCGTGAGTTGGCCGCCACACCGCCTGCGATCAGCAGCGTCGACACCGAAAGATCGGTTGCGGCGCGGACCGCCTTCGTGGTGAGGACATCGGCGACAGCCTCCTGGAATCCAGCGGCGACGTCGGCGGTGCAGGCCTGCGGATGTGCTTCGAGATAGCGCGCCACCGCGGTCTTGAGGCCGGAGAAGCTGAACGCGTAGGGCGCGTCGCGAGGCCCGGTCATCCCCCGCGGGAACGCGATGGCCGCCGGGTCACCGGTTCGGGCCAGGTCGTCGAGAGCCCGTCCCCCCGGGTACCCCAGGCCCAGCAACCGGGCCACCTTGTCGTAGGCCTCTCCGGCGGCGTCATCGACTGTGCTGCCGAGTTCGACGATGGGGTCGGCCAGCGAGCGCACATGCAGCAGATGGGTATGCCCACCAGACACCAGCAGTCCCACACATTCGGGCAGCGGACCGTGATCGTAGACGTCGGCCGCCAGATGCCCGCCGAGGTGGTTGACCGCGTAGAACGGCACCCCCCAAGCCGCCGCGTACGCCTTCGCGGCAGCCACCCCGACCAGGAGGGCTCCGGCCAGTCCGGGCCCGATCGTGGCGGCAACCACGTCCGGCCGGCCGATCCCCGCTTCGGCCAGCGCCCGGCGCACGGTCGGGCCAAGGGCCTCGAGATGGGCCCGCGAGGCGATTTCCGGCACCACCCCGCCGTAGCGGCTGTGCTCATCGACGCTGGAGGCCACCACGTCGGCGAGCAGTTCCACCGAACCGTCGGGGCGCAGCCGAGCGATGCCGACACCCGTCTCGTCGCACGAGCTCTCGATCGCGAGAATCAGACTCACGGCGTTGGCTGTCTCCTCATGGTGTAGGCGTCGGCGCCACTGGCCTGGTAGTAGCGCTTGCGTAACCCGACCCTCTCGAAGCCCAGTCCGGTGTAGAGCCCGATCGCGGCCACATTGTCGGTGCGCACCTCCAGGTATACCGTCGCCTCCGGGCCCGCGGCAGCCAGCAGCTCGATCATCATCGCCCGGCCGATACCACGGCCCTGATAGTCCGGGTCGACCCCGACGGTGTGAATCTCGTACTCGTAGGGCGGAACGCGGCCCAACCGGGCCATGCCGGCGTAGCCGACCAGGTGGCCGTCAGCCCGGGCGGCGACGTAGCGGATGTGCGGGGAGGAGAGCTCCCGCACGAACGCCGACTCCGGCCAGGGGTCGTCGCCGTCGAACAACAGTGCCTCCAGATCCGCGCACCGCCGGGCGTCGGCCCGGGTCAGCCGGTCGTAGACGATGCCGGGCATGGTCACCGGACGCCACGTTCAGCCAGCGTCTTGGCGTCCGGCCGACGTAGATACAGCGGCACCAGCGGCTGTGGTTCCGCGCTGAGGTCGGCGACACCCAACAGCCCGGCCGGCGTGGGAAACGCCGGGCCCGACGTGGGTAGCCCGATCAGGGCGGCGTGATCCGGGGAACCCGCCGCCGAGTGGGCACCACCCACCGGCACATCACCCGGGGCATCGACGAAGGGTCCCGCGACCCGCACCCCGTCGTGATAGCGGGCCCAGTACACCTCCCGCCGGCGGGCGTCGGTCACCACCACGGCCGCACCGACAGTCCACACCCCGATGGCGTCCAGCGAGCACACCCCGTGCACCGGGATCGCCAGCGCGTGCCCGATGGCGGCGGCGGTGGCCATGCCCACCCGCAGACCGGTGAACGGCCCGGGCCCGCAGCCGACCACCACCGCTCGCAGATCCCCCATCGTCAGCCCGGCATCGGCAACAGCAGCAACGACGTTGGGGGTCAACAACTCCGCGTGCCCACGGGAGTTCAGCACGGACCGCTCGGCCATCACCGTGACCGCCCCGTCACCCGCGCGGGACACCACGCCCGCCACCACGGCGGACGTCGAGGTGTCGATGGTCAGGATCGGTTGGGTCACGTCTGCTGCCATCGCCAGGCCGCCGTGCGGACCTCACTGTCGGGCGACCGGCTGAGTTCGATGTCCAAATGCCGTGGGGACAGGCGTTCGGCGAGCCCCTCACCCCACTCGACGACAGCCACCGCGTCATCGAGATCGGTGTCGAGGTCCAGCGAGTCCAGTTCAGCGAGCAGATCGGCGCCGGTGTGATCGAGCAGTCGGTAGACGTCGACGTGCACCATCGCCGGACCGCCCGCCCGCAGCGACCGGTGCACCCGGGCGAGCACGAACGTCGGCGAGGTGATCGGGCCCTCGACATCCATTCCCAAAGCGATCCCCTTGGCGAGTGCGGTCTTGCCCGCCCCCAGCGGACCGGACAGCACGACCACGTCACCGGCCCGGAGATCACGACCAAGCCGCTCCCCCAGCGCGATGGTGTCCTCGACAGTCACCAAGACGGCGGTGTGCCTACCGGCTACCGAATCAGCCACGACGCCGAACCGGGTCACTCACGGCCCAACCCCTTGATGCGCCGCGCCAGAGCCACCAGTGGTGACGGTGTGGCCTTCTCGACCAGGCGGACCAGGGCATCGTTGACGACGTCGGGTTGCTCCATCATCGCGACATGCCCGGCGCCCCGCAGGATCACCAGCTCGCAGTCGGGCAGTGCGGCAGCCATCTCCTCGGAGTGTTTGACCGGGGTCAGCAGGTCATGATCACCACACGCGATCAGGGTCGGGATCGATGCCAGTACCGGCAGTGCCGCGGTCTCTTCGTGGACTTCCAGGGCGTGCAGAAACTCGACGAGCGTGGCGATCTCGGTCTCGTGGATCATCGCCTCGCAGAAGGCGACCACCGACGGGCTGACCTCGTCGTCGCCGAACGCAGCCGTCTTGAGGATCGGCCTCAGGACGGCCCGGGCCGCACCCCTGGTGCGGTGGACCAGCTTGGGTGCGTACCGTGCGGTGAACCGGACCGCCTCCAGGGCCGGGTTCTGCAGGATCTCCCCCAGCGGCGAACGCGGAACCCCTTCGGCAGCAGAGGAAATCAGCGCCACACCGACGATCCGGCGGCCGTAGTGCTGCGGGAACTGCCGAGCGTGCGAAAGCACCGTCATTCCGCCCATCGAATGCCCGACCAGCACCACCGGCCCCCGCGGAACCATCACCTGCAGAACGGTTTCCAGATCCTGACCGAGTTGCTCGACGGTGTAGGTGTCGATAGGCGCCGAGGCGGACATGCCGTGGCCGCGCTGATCGTAAAACACCATCCGGACCTGCTTGCCCCACCGTTCGGCCAGCGCCGCGCGCTGAAAGTGGAACGATCCCATCCGCATACAGAAGCCGTGCGCGAACACCACCGTCAGCGGGGCGGTCACCGGACCGACCTCGCGCACCACCAGTGGGATTCCGTCCGGGGTGGTGATCACGCAACCGCGGTCAGCTTCAAGGAGTCTGAAGTCCTCACCCTCATAGGCGTCCTCGACATGTTTACGTTGGCGCAGCGACCTCGCCGCCGACACCCCCGCGGCGGTGCTCACCGCGCCGATACCGGCCACCCCGGCCATCAACCCAGCCTTCTTGCCGGCAGCCATCGCAGCACTGTCGCGCTTGGTTTCCTTCTCCGGCTTTTCCGCCTTGTCCTCGCGCCTACCGGACATCGGTGGGACCCCCGCGGTAGCTTCGGCGCACCCGGCCGCGTGGGCTGGTCACCACCTCGTAGTTGATGGTGCCCAGCATCTCAGCCCAGTCCAGGGCGGTCGGTTCTCCGGAGGTGCCCGGGCCGAAAAGGATAGCGTCGTCACCCTCGGTGACGTCGGTGGCTCCCGGCCCGAGGTCGACGACGAACTGGTCCATACAAATGCGCCCCACGTTCGGCCGGAGCCTGCCGTTGATCAGCACGTCCATCCTCCCACTCAGCGTTCGGAACACCCCGTCGGCGTACCCGATCGGCAACAGCGCCACCGTGGTGTCGCGTTCGGCAATCCAGGTGTGGCCGTAGGAAACTCCCTCACCCGCCCGTAACGCCTTGACCAGAGCAACCGGGCATTTCAGCGTCATCGCGGGCCGGAGCCCCATATCGCCCCGGCTCGGGATCGGGCTCAGACCGTAGACCGCGATCCCGGGTCGCACCATGTCGAACCGGAAGTCAGGCCGGGTCATCGCCGCCGGCGAGTTGGACAGATGTGCCACTTCGAAAGCCACGCCGAGGGTTCGCGCCTCAGCGATCATCGCGGTGAATCGTTGGGCCTGAAGATCATTGACCGGGTTATGCGGTTCATCACCGGAAGCCAGGTGCGACATGATCCCGCGGATCCGGATCATTCCGTCGACGGCCGCGCGCCGCAACGCTTCGAGGACATCGGGATACTCACGCGCGCCGACCCCGTTGCGACTCAGTCCGGTATCGACCTCCATGGTGACATCGGCGGTGCGCCCGGTGCGCCGCACCGCATCGAGGACGCCGGCGAGTTGACCGCTCGACGACACCGCAATGTGCACACCGGCCTGCAGGGCGGGCCCGAAGTCGGCGCCGGGCGGGTGCAGCCAGGCCAGGACCGGCGCGTTGACACCGTCTCGGCGCAACGCGAGCGCCTCGTCGATGGTCGCCACGGCCAGTTCGGCGGCCCCGGCGGCCAGTGCGGCTCGGGCCACGGCCGTGGCACCGTGGCCGTAACCGTCGGCTTTCACCACCGCCATCACCGCCGCCGGACCCGCGTGCTCACGCAGCACCGCCACGTTGTGGGCGATGGCGTCGAGGTCAACGACCACTTCTCCGTTGACACCGGGGGCAGATCGCGCCGCCCGGGTCAGGGATTGGGTGTCCATGTCCATGTCATCGCCATCAATTGTCCCAGACCGACCCGCCGGTTGGGGACCGGTCAGCGCAGCCCGACGGAGTTGCTCCGACCGATGTCAGTGCGCGAAGTGTTCCTGGGTGAAATAGCCACCCGGTTGGATTTCGCTGAGATGCGCGAGTGCCGCTTGTAGGTCTGACCACAGCGAACGGGCCAGATCCGCCGAAAATCCCTCCCGCACCACAACCCGCAACACGGCGATGTCCTGCGCACCGTCCGGCATGGTGTAGGCAGGCACCTGCCAGCCGTAGCTGCGCAGCGCGGCGGAGACGTCGAACTCGTTGAAGCCGCGCCCCCCGGCCGAATCGGCACGCCCCCCGGCCGAATCGGCGTGGCCCCCGGCCAGCCGGAACGCGACCACCGGGATCTGTGATCCATCGGAGATGACCTCGAAGTGGTGCGACTTGACGAGCTGATCAGAGAACCACCGGGCAGTCTCCGACAGTGTCTGCATGACCTGGGTATAGCCGGCCCGGCCCAGTCTGAGGAAGTTGTAGTACTGAGCCACCACCTGGTTACCGGGACGGGAGAAGTTCAGCGTGAAGGTGGGCATATCGCCACCGAGGTAGTTGACCCGGAACACGAGTTCCTCGGGTAACTGGTCGGCGTTGCGCCACACCACGAATCCGATACCCGGGTACGTCAGACCGTACTTGTGCCCGCTGACGTTGATGGAGGCCACCCGGGGCAAGCGGAAATCCCACTCCAGGTCGGGCTGCAGAAACGGGACCACGAAACCACCGCTGGCGGCGTCGACGTGAACGGGAATGTCCAGTCCGGTCTCATGCTCCAGCGTGTCCAGCGCCGCGCAGATCTCGGCGATCGGTTCCAGCTCACCGGTGTAGGTGGTGCCCAGGATCCCGACCACCCCGATGGTGTCGTCGTCGACGGCTGCGACCACCTGCTCCGGGGTGATCACGTACCGGTCCTCGGCCATCGGAAGGTACCGCGGCTCCACCTCGAAATAGCGGC
>JAGQTS010000245.1 GCA_020438895.1 Mycobacterium sp. | reverse complement strand
CGGCCCTCGAACACCACGATCATCCGACGGTTCTCCGTTTCCAGAAACCGCTGCAACTTCAGTAACTCCGCCTGATACGGCTTGAGCTCATTGTCTTCTCGGACACGACGGGGAACGGACATGCGCTCATTGTGGCCGAGCGCCCGGCTGGCCTTCGGTTTAGGTTCGGCTATGTCCGCTGATCTCGAGCCTCGACCGACCCCAGACCCGCGCTGCCGGACGCGTCGTGTTATTCCCTTATCGACATGACGCCGACCAGCACCAGCGCGCCTCCGGTACCCCCCTGGCTGTTGGCGGTGGTGGCGATGTTCTCGGTCCAGCTCGGCTCCGCGTTGTCGATGCCCTTGATGGCGCAGGTCGGTCCCGCCGGAGCGGCGTGGCTGCGACTCAGCGTGGGAGCGTTGATCTTCCTGGCGGTCGCCCGCCCGTCGCTGCGTTCGGTGCCCCGAGCCGACATTCCGCCATTGATCGGCCTGGGGGTCGCCACCGGCTTGCTGGCGACGTTCTTCCTGGCCGCCATCACCAGAATTCCGCTGGGGACGGCGGTTGCCATCGAGTTCCTCGGCCCCCTCGGGGTGGCGGCCCTGCGCGCACACACCCGCGCAGCGCTGCTGTGGCCGGCCCTGGCCCTGGTCGGGGTGCTCCTGCTGACCGAGCCCTGGAGCGGCTCGGTCGACCTGGTGGGAATCGGCCTCGCCGCGGCCGCGGCCCTCGGGTGGGCGGCCTACATCGTGCTCACCCAGCACATCGGTGACCGGTTCACCGGGATCACCGGACTCAGCCTGACCATCCCGGTTGCTGCAGCCACCGCGGCGGTCGCCGGAGTGCCCCAGGCGGCCGGTCACATCACCATCGAGGTTCTGGCGATGGCGGTGGGACTGGCGCTTCTGTTACCCGTGCTGCCCTTCGCCCTGGAGCTGATCGCTCTTCGCCATATGACCCACACCGCTTTCGGAACGCTGATGGCACTGGAGCCGGCGATCGGCGTCGTGCTGGGACTGATCGTGTTGCACCAACAGCCGAGCCCGGCGCAGATGGTCGGGATCACGCTCGTCGTCGTGGCCGGGGCATTCGCCCAGCGCGGCGGCCGGCGCCGCCGGACCAGCCATCCGCCGTAATTAGGCCTTTGCCGGGCTGTCCCCGATCCGCGGTGTCGCGACGGTCAGCGGAAGCCGGCCCCCTGATGTGTATATTAGTTTTGCCTTACCTAATTAAGGTGACACTAAGTTCAGATATCGGGCGGTGGCGCGGTTGATCCGCGCGATGGGAGGACATCGGTGCTGACGACATCACAGGGCGACCCGCGACCCTCCGCGGCCGAACGGGTGCGCACCGTGTGCGCACGCGCCGCCGCCGCCCAGATCGCCGGCTGTGCCGGGCAATCCGTCGCCGCTCCGGTACGGTGCCCGGTTCAGCATCTGCTCGCCGACGGGTCGTTCGTGGTCACCGTTCCCCACCGTTCTGCCCTGGCCGGGACCGAACGGGGCACCCCCGTCGTCGTCGAACTTCTGGACCGTCCGCCGACCGCGGGACAGGAGGCGGCGCAGTCGCTGGTGTGGATTCGTGGAACGACTCGACGACCCTCAGTGGCCGAGACGCGGTCACTGCTCGACGCCGTGGCCGCGTGCAACCCGCACGGCGCACTACTCGACGTCGGCCACCGCGACACCCTCTTGGTGGTCACCGTCGACTCGATCGTCTTCGCCGACACCAGCGGCGCCGAGCACGTCGACCACGCCGAGGTGCTGGCCGCACAACCGGACCCGTTCTGCCATGCGGAGTTCGCCTGGGTTCACCACATCCAGCAGCACCACCCGGAGATGGTCGAACGCCTACGCCTGCATCTGCCCCGGCGACAGCGCCAGGGCCGAATCCGCCTGCTCGGCCTGGACCGCTACGGCCTCACGGTGAGAACCGAGACCCCGAATGGGCAGCCCACCGGACATCGCGATGCCCGCGTCCCGTTCCATCGGCCAGTGGCCGACGAAGCCGCCCTCAGCCGCGCACTGCGTGCGCTGACGGCCTGCCCGTTCGACAACGGCCTGCGTCCACGGAGCCCCGGCTGACTGGGAGATGCCGACGCCCTGCGCAGCACCGCAGGTTGTGATGATATGACCCCGTGGGCATCAAGGTGGCGCTGGAGCATCGGACGAGCTACGACTTCGACCGATTGGTGGCGGTACACCCCCACGTGGTCCGGTTGCGGCCGGCACCGCACACGCGCACCCCGATCGAGGCCTACTCACTGATCGTCGAGCCGGCCGAGCATTTCATCAACTGGCAGCAGGACGCTTTCGGCAACTTCCTGGCACGATTAGTCTTCCCCAATCCGACCCGCACCCTGAGCATCACCGTCGGGCTGATCGCAGACCTCAAGGTCATCAACCCGTTCGACTTCTTCATCGAGGAGTTCGCCGAAACCTTCCCGTTCGCGTATCCCAAGGCGCTGCGCGACGATCTGGAGCCCTACCTTCGGCCGGTCGACGACGCGGCAGAGGGTTCCGGCCCGGCGGAGCTGGTACGGCACTGGGTACGCGACCACCCCTTCACCAAGGGGATGCGGACCATCGACTTCCTGGTCGGTCTCAACCACGCCGTGTATGAGGACGTCAATTACAGCGTCCGGATGGAGCCTGGTGTGCAGAGCCCCGCCCACACGTTGCGGACCCGGATCGGCTCCTGCCGGGATTCGGCGTGGCTCTTGGTGTCGGTCCTGCGACAGTTCGGCTTGGCGGCCCGGTTCGTCTCCGGCTATCTGGTGCAACTGACCTCCGACGTCGAAGCGCTCGACGGCCCGTCCGGCCCGGCGGCCGACTTCACCGACCTGCACGCCTGGACAGAGGTCTACATCCCCGGCGCCGGGTGGATCGGACTGGACCCCACCTCGGGGCTGTTCGCCGGCGAGGGTCACATTCCCCTGGCGGCGACTCCGCACCCGTTCTCCGCTGCCCCGATCAGCGGGGCCACTGATGTGTGCGAGACCACCCTGGAGTTCTCCAACACCGTGACCCGCATCCACGAGGATCCGCGCGTCACCCGGCCCTACACCGACGCGGCATGGGCTGCCATCACAGCGGCGGGAGCGCAGGTCGATGAGCGACTCGCTGCCGGCGACGTCCGGCTCACCATCGGTGGGGAGCCGACGTTCGTCTCGATCGACGACCAGGTTTCCGAACAGTGGACCACCGAGGCTGACGGTCCACACAAACGGCAGCTGGCTTCGGCGTTGGCCGCCCGGCTGACCGCGGCGTGGGCGCCACATGCCCTGATCAGGTACGGCCAGGGCAAGTGGTACCCCGGAGAGCCGCTGCCACGCTGGGAGATCGGACTGCACTGGCGTGGCGACGGCGAACCGCTGTGGCGGGACCCGGCACTTCTGGACGATCCGTGGCAGCCGGCCGTCGTGCCCGCACCCGCCGACAGCCCCCGGCGCCTGCTCACCGCGTTGGCCGCCGGACTCGGTCTGCCCGACAGCCAGGTGCGCCCCGCTTACCCCGATGCGTTGGCCAACCTGAGCACCGCCGTGCGGTTGCCAGACGGCCCGCCGGTCCCCCCCGAGGACGACCTCGAACGCGACTCCCCGACCCACCGGGAGGCCCTGCTGACGAGGCTGGAGGCGGACACCGCCCAGCCCGCGGCGTGGGTGCTGCCACTGCATCGCCGCGACGACGACGCGGGCTGGGCCAGCGCCGACTGGCGAATGCGGCGGGGCCGGATCGTTCTGCTCGACGGCGACTCACCGGCGGGCCTGCGGCTGCCGCTGGATTCGATCAGCTGGAAGCCACCCCGCGAGACGTTCACCGCGGACCCACTGGCGGCCGGGGACGACCTTCCGACGGGACACGACGACATCGAGGCCCTCGTCGAGGACGCCGACACCGCACCGGTGACCGCCGTTGTGGCTGAGGTCCGCAACGGGCACCTGCACGTCTTCCTGCCGCCCACCGACGCAGCCGAGCATTTCATCGACCTACTGGCCCGGGTCGAGGCCGCCGCATCCGGGAGCGGACATCCCGTGGTGGTCGAGGGATACGCTCCGCCTCCCGACCCCCGTCTGCGGTCGATGTCGATCACCCCCGACCCCGGGGTGATCGAGGTCAATGTGCCGCCGACCGGTGGTTTCGCCGAGCAGGACGACCAGCTGCGCACCCTTTACGAGCAGGCCCGACTGGCCCGGCTGTCCACCGAGTCGTTCGATCTCGACGGCAGCCACGGCGGAACCGGCGGTGGCAACCACATCACGCTGGGCGGTGCCACCCCTGCGGACTCGCCACTGCTGCGCAGGCCGGACCTGTTGGTGTCGCTGTTGACCTACTGGCAACGGCACCCGTCACTGTCCTATCTGTTCGCCGGCCAGTTCATCGGCACCACCTCGCAGGCCCCCCGGGTCGACGAAGGCCGCGCCGAAGCGCTCTACGAACTCGAGATCGCTTTCGCCGAGATCGACCGGCTGACGTCGGAGTCCGCCGAACCCCGTTTGTGGGTCGCCGATCGCGCCCTCCGTCACCTGCTCACCGACATCACCGGCAACACCCACCGCGCCGAGTTCTGCATCGACAAGCTCTACAGCCCCGACGGGCCGCGCGGTCGACTCGGCCTGCTGGAGTTGCGCGGTTTCGAGATGCCCCCACATCACCAGATGGCGATGGTCCAGTCGCTCTTGGTTCGCGCGCTGGTGGCCAGATTCTGGGAACAACCGTTGCGCGCCCCGCTGATCCGGCACGGGGAGAATCTGCACGGCCGATACCTATTGCCGCACTTCAT
>JAGQTS010000244.1 GCA_020438895.1 Mycobacterium sp. | reverse complement strand
TGTCGGAGGCCTCGTTGTCGATGGCTCCGGACATGTGCATCGGCTGGTTGGCGACGACTCCGACCGGTCGGCCGTCGACCCGGGCGAAGCCGGTGATGATCGCCTGGCCGGCTTGCGCGGCGACGTCGAGGAAGTCCCCGTCGTCGAAGATCCGGATCAGGATCTCGTGCATGTCGTAGGCCGTGTTGTCGGCGTCCGGCACGAGGCTGTCGAGTTCGAGATCGTGCGGCGTGACCTCGGGTTCGAGACCGGGGTTGATCACCGGGGGATCGTCGAAGGTGTTGGCCGGCAGGAACTCCAGGAAGTCCCGGACGTAGGCGAAGGCATCCTTCTCGGAGTCGACGACCTGGTGGATGTTGCCGTAGCGGGCCTGGTAGTCGGCGCCGCCGAGTTCGTCGAGGGATACCTCTTCGCCGGTGACATCCTTGATGACGTCGGGCCCGGTGACGAACATGTAGCCCTGGTCGCGCACGGCGAGGATCAGGTCTGTCTGGATGGGGGAGTAGACCGCCCCGCCGGCGCACTTGCCCAGAATGATGGAGATTTGCGGGACGATGCCGCTGAGCAGTTCGTGGCGCCGGCCCAGTTCGGCGTACCAGGCCAGCGAGGTGGCCGCGTCCTGGATCCGGGCACCGCCGGAGTCGTTGATTCCGACGATCGGGCAGCCGACCATGGCCACCCACTCCATCAGCCGGGCGACCTTGCGGCCGAACATCTCTCCGACGGTCCCCTGGAATACGGTCTGGTCGTGGGAGAACACCCCGACCGGGCGGCCGTTGATGGTGCCGTGGCCGGTGACCACACCATCGCCGTAGAGGGCGTTGGGGTCCCCGGGCGTGCGCGCCAGCGCACCGATCTCCAGGAAGCTGCCCGGGTCGAGTAACTCGTGGATGCGTGCCCGCGCGCTGGGCAGACCCTTCTTGGCCCGTTTCGCGACAGCCTTTTCGCCCCCGGGCTCCTTGGCCAGTTCCAGCTTCTCGCGCAGTTCGGCCAGTAGATCGGCGGTGGGCTTTTCGGTCACTTCCCGTTGTTCTCCTGCACTGATGTCTCGATCTGAATCCGGTCGAGCGCCGCACTCAGGTGCGCACCCACCTTGGCAATGTACGGCTCGTCGATGGCCTGGATGTGCTCGCCCCCGATCGGCACCACCTCCAGGTCGGCGACGAACTCGCCCCATCCTCCGTCGGGCTTGCGGGTGGCGTAGCGCGGCTCGAACATGATCGCGTCGTCGTGGTAGCGGTCAGCCATGTACAGCGTGACGTGCCCGTCGAACGGTTCGATCGTGGCGGTGTCGATCGCGCGGTTGTCCAGGTACGACGTCCGCTGATGCTCGATGATCCCGCCCGGGATGTCGACCCCGCTCTGCTTGACCGCCTCCAGGATGAACCGGACCTGTCCGTCGTCGTCACGTGCTTCGAGTTCCTCGTAGGGGATTTCGGGGATCTCCACGTTGAAGGTCCGCTGGGCGAACAGCGCGTAGCGGTCCCAGCGGGCGCGGATCTCCTCCTTGGTCTGGGGGATCTCCTCACCGGCCCGGACGGTGTCGATGAGGCCGACGAAGCGGACGTCGCAGCCGGCGCGGCGCAGCCCGATCGCGCAGGCGTAGGCCAGCACCCCGCCCAGTGACCAGCCCACCAGGATGTAGGGTCCCTTGCCCTGCATCTCCATCAACTTGGGCACATACTCGGCGGCGCGCTCCTCGATGGAACCCTCCACGCGTTCGAAGCCGTACATCGGGGTATCCGCCGGCAACCGTTTCAGCAACGGCTCGTACACGACGGTGGAGCCACCGGCCGGGTGGAACACGAACACCGGAATCCGGTTCGAACCTTCCGCCCTGGCCCGGATGGTCCGGACGAAGCCGTCGAGCTCGCCGGACTCGAGGTGTTCACGCACCGTGGACGCGAGTTGCTCGATGGTCCTCGCCGCCGCCACCTGTTCGGCGGTGATCACGCCCTCGCACCGTTCGGTGAGCCGCGCTGCGATCTTGGCGGCGGTGTCGGCGTCGACTGTGGGCAGTTCGTTGAAGATGCCGCCGGGGGACTTGCCGGTCACGATGGCCCAGGTGGCGAAGGTGACGCGTTCCGCGGCCTCCCGCGGCGGGACGTCGCTGCCCAGAGCGTCCACGACGGCCTGCTGGGTCAGGACTTTCGCAGCGGCGCCGGCCGCGGAGTCGACGGGGTTGCCCCCCGCCGGGGCGTTCGCCGCCGGTCCCGACGGGTCCGTCGGAGGGGGTGGAACAACCGGTCCGGCCGGGTCGGTCGGCGGTGGCGGGACGGGGGCCGCCGGGACGCCCTGTGCCTCGGGGTGCTTGGCGGCCAGCTTCTCGGCCAACTCCGGGGTGATCTCACCGGCGGCGATCCGGGCTTGCTCGGCGGCGATCTCCTCGGGCGTCATGCCTTTCTGATGTTCGGCGAGTTCAGCGACTTCGTCGCGGTGCTCGACGGCATAGGTGACGAGCTGCTCGACGTTGTTGAGGCTGGCGTCGCGCACCGCAGTCAGCTGAATCGGCGGCAGATCGAAGTCGTACTCGACGCGGTTCTTGATCCGAACCGCCATCAGCGAATCGAGGCCGAGTTCGATCAGCGGAACCTCCCAGGGCAGATCCTCGGGCTCGTAACCCATGGCGCTGCCCACGATCAACGCCAGCCGGTCGTGCACGGTCTCGGGGGAGTCTGCAGACCACTTGCCCAGTGTCGCGGCGACACCGGCGCCGGCGGCGAGGTTGTCGTGCAGAATCTCGGCGTCCTCGGTTTCGGTCTCGGGTTGTGCCGCAGCGGCTTCGGCGGGCACGGCGACGCCGGTGGCCACGGCCGCGGGCAGTGCGGCGGAACCGCCGGCTGAGCGCGTCACGATGGCGTCGTAGACCACGGTGAAGGACTCGTCGATTCGGGCGTGCACCTGGACCGAGGCGCCACCGGGGTGCCGGGTCAGGGTGGTCACCAGGCGGGCACCGTCACCGGGCACCGCCCGCTGCTCGGATGCGGCCAGGTTGGCGTCCGGAAGCACCTGCAGCGCAGCGGCTTTCACGAGAGCGGCCAGGTCCGTTGCGCCCTGAGCGGCGTACTCCCAGACGTGTCGTCCGTCCGGCATCGCCACGTGGGAGCCGGGGATCATCGACGACCCGTCTGCGGAGAACTGGGCGTTGAGCCAGTGCTCCTTGCGCTTGAACCGGGTCGGCGGAATGTCGGCGAAGTCGTCAGGTCCGGAAGCCGCGGTGAACAGGGTGCGGAAGTCGAGGTCGTGGCCGTAGACGTAAAGCTGGGCCATGGCGGCGACCATCGAGTCGACCTCGTCCTGCTTGCGGGCCAGGGTCGCGATCAGTTGGCCGTCATGAAGACCCGCCGCAGCTGTGGTCAGGCCCGCCTGCATCAACGCCACCGGGTTCGGCGCCAACTCGAGGAACGTGGTGTGACCGTTGTCGACGGCATTGCGGATGCCCTGGGTGAAGTAGACGCTGTGCCGCAGTCCCTTCTTCCAGTAGTCCACATCGTGGATCACCTC
>JAGQTS010000243.1 GCA_020438895.1 Mycobacterium sp. | reverse complement strand
ACGCCAAGATCGACTCGCTGTACGAGGGCACCACCGCAATTCAGGCCCAGGACTTCTTCTTCCGGAAGATCATCCGCGACAAGGGTCAGGCACTGGCGCACGTGGCCGGCCAGATCGACGAGTTCGTGAAGAACGAGTCCGGCAACGGCCGGCTGAAGACCGAGCGGGCATTGCTGGCCAAGGCACTGGAGGACGTCCAGGGCATGGCTGCGGCACTGACCGGCTACCTGATGGCCGCCCAGGAGGACTCCAAGAGCATCTACAAGGTGGGACTGGGGTCGGTGCGCTTCCTGATGAGTGTCGGCGATCTGGTCATGGGCTGGCTGCTGCTGCGCCAGTCGGCGGTGGCCATGGCCGCCCTCGATGCCGGCGCGTCGGGTGCCGACCGCTCCTTCTACGAGGGCAAGGTCGCTGTGGCGTCGTTCTTCGCCAAGAACTTCCTGCCTCTGCTCACCGGCACCCGGCAGGTGCTCGAGGCACTGGACAACGAGGTCATGGAACTCGACGAAGCCGCGTTCTGATCTTTCTCGATACGCATTCGATGGCCCCGGGCTGGATGGTTTCCAGAGCTCGGGGCCATCGTCGTCGACGGCGTCAGATGACCAAATACCCTGGCGCGCGGCACCGCCGTTGCTAGCGTGACAGCCCGTGACGTCCAACATCGTCAGCCCATTCACCAGGGCCGGTCGCTACTACGCCCGGTCCTGGGGGGCGTTTCTCGGTGGCTCCGACGGCGATGTCCCGGTGGCCCGGCCCACCCTCTCCCTGGCCACCCACGCCCTGCGCGACGAGCTGGTCCTGCTCGGCCTGCTGTGGCGCCGGCCTCTCAGCGACCCGCAGGCCTACCAGCGGATCAACGCCGAGATCACCGAGGCGGTCGACTTCTACGCCGACCGCGGCTGGCTGGACGACCCGGCGGGCTTCTTCACCGCGCCCCCGGAACCCGAGAATGTCTCGATCCGGTCCTACGGCAACGGCAACCGCACCCATGAGCGGCTGTCGTTCGACAGCGGGTACGCGCCCCATCCCGGGGAACCCGGGGCGGGGCGGTGGCTGAGCTACGCCGGGAATCACCGCGAGTACGCCGTGGTCTTGCGGCACCGCGAACCCCGACCGTGGCTGGTCTGCGTACACGGCACCGAGATGGGCCGCGCCGGTCTCGACCTCACCATCTTCCGGGCCTGGCACATGCACCGGGATCTCGGTCTGAACATCGCCCTCCCGGTGCTGCCGATGCACGGTCCGCGGGCGCGGGGGTTGCCCAAGGGGGCGGTGTTTCCCGGTGAGGATGTGATGGACGACGTCCACGGCACCGCCCAGGCGGTCTGGGACGTCCGCCGGATCCTGGCCTGGATCCGGGCTGAGCAGCCCGGCGCCCGCATCGGCCTGAACAGCATCTCCCTGGGCGGCTACATCGCCGCCCTGCTCGCCGGCCTCGACGACGATCTCACCTGCGCAATCCTCGGGGTGCCACCCTCGAACCTGGTCGAACTGCTCGGCCGGCATTCCGGACTGCCCAGCGACGATCCCCGGCGCCGGACGGTGGAACTCGCCCGGCCGATCGGTACGATGATCTCGCCGCTGTCGCTGCAGCCGAAGGTGCCGCTGGACGGCCGCTTCATCTACGCCGGGCTGGCCGACCGCATCGTGCACCCGCGCCAGCAGGTGCTTGCGCTGTGGAACCACTGGGGCCGACCGGACGTCGGCTGGTACCACGGCGGTCACACCGGCTTCTTCGAAGCGCGTCCGGTGCAGCGCTACGTCGACACCGCGCTGGTCACGTCGGGACTGGTCAGCTCCGCGGACGCGAGCGCACCACCGGATCGGTGAGTCAGGCCTCCAGAATCGCGGCCACGCCCTGACCGCCGGCTGCACAGATCGAGATCAGGCCACGCACCGGGGCGCCGGTTTCAGCTTTCTTCTGCGCCAGTTGCTTGGCCAGCTGCGCGACGATCCGTCCGCCGGTGGCGGCGAACGGGTGCCCGGCGGCCAGTGAGGACCCGTTGACGTTGAGCCGGCTGCGGTCGATCGAACCCAGCGGAGCATCCAGACCCAGCCGCCCGGTGCAGTACTCGGGTGACCCCCAGGCCTGCAGATGGGCCAGCACCACCGAGGCGAAGGCCTCATGGATCTCGTAGAAGTCGAAATCCTGCAGGGCGAGTCCGTGACGGGCCAACAGCCGGGGTACCGCAAAGGTGGGCGCCATCAACAAACCGTCCGGTCCGTTGACGTAATCAACAGCGGCGGTCTCGGCATCGACGAAGTACGCCAGCGGCGCCAGTCCCCGCTCTGCCGCCCACTGTTCGCTGGACAGCAGGGCCACCGACGCCCCGTCGGTGAGCGGGGTGGAGTTTCCCGCGGTCATCGTTGCGTCGCCGCCCCGGACACCGAACACCGGCCGCAGTGTCGCCAACTTGGCCGCGGTGGAATCCGGACGCAGGTTGTCATCCCGGTACAGCCCCAAGAACGGGGTCACCAGATCGTCGAAAAAGCCGCGATCGTAGGCGGCCGCCATGTTGCGGTGACTGGCCTCGGCCAGCGCGTCCTGGTCGACCCGCTTGATCCCCATCTGACGGGCGGTGATCGCGGCGTGCTCACCCATCGACAGCCCGGTCCGGGGCTCCCCGTTGGTCGGTATCTCCACACCGATCGCCGCCGGCAACTGGCCGACCAGCTTCAACCGTTCCAGCGTCGACGTCGACCGGCGCAGCGCCAACAGCGAGCGGCGCAGGTTCTCACCGAATCCGATCGGCGCATCGGAGGTGGTGTCCACCCCACCCGCGGCGGCCACGTCGTAGCGGCCTGCCGCGATCCCATCGGCCGCGGAGATCGCCGCCTGCAGACCGGTTCCGCAGGCCTGCTGCAGATCGAATGCGGGGGTGTAGGGGGACAGCGCGCTACCCAGGACACACTCGCGCATCAGGTTGAAGTCACGACTGTGTTTGAGCACCGCCCCGCCGATTACCGCACCGAGTCGGGCGTCCTGTAGACCGAACCGCTCCACCAGGCCGTTGAGCACGGCGGTGAACATGTCCTGGTTGGACGCCTCGGCGTAGGCGCCGTCGGACCGCGCGAACGGGATGCGGTTTCCGCCGAGGACTGCGACCCTGCGTGTATGCACGTTCGCCATCCTACGTAGCCTCCTTACTCTCAAGTAAGTTAGGGCTGTAGGTTTAGGGCTATGCCTTCCGACATCCTGTCCCAGGTGATCAATTCCGCGCCGGGGTCGTTCGTGGCCAAACAGTTCGGCCTACCGGCGCCCGAGACGCTGCGCCGTTTCCGCCGCGGCGAACCCCCCCTGGCAGGTCCGCTGCTCATCGGTGGACAGGGCCGGTTCACCGAACCGGTGCGAGACGCCCTGGCCGAGGACTACGACATCGTCGGCAACAACCTCGGCGGGCGGTGGGCCGACACCTTCGGCGGCCTGGTGTTCGACGCCACCGGCATCACCGAACCGGACGGGCTGAAGGCGCTGCCGGAGTTCTTCACCCCACTGCTGCGCAACCTGGGGTCCTGCGCACGCATCGTCGTCCTCGGCACGACACCCGACCAGGCCGCCGGGACACATGAGCAGATCTGCCAGCGCGCCCTGGAGGGGTTCACCCGTTCGCTGGCCAAGGAACTGCGCCGGGGCGCGACCGCGGCGCTGGTCTACGTCTCGCCCGACGCCGCCCCGGGCGCCGGGGGCGTGCAATCGACGCTGCGCTTCCTGCTGTCGGCCAAGTCCGCTTACGTCGACGGGCAGGTCTTCCACGTCGGCGCGCAGGACGCCACGCCCCCGCAGGACTGGGACCGGCCATTGGCCGGCAAGGTCGGCATCGTCACCGGTGCGGCGCGTGGTATCGGTGCCACCATCGCCGAGGTGTTCGCCCGGGACGGGGCTCAGGTGGTGGCCGTCGACATCGAGGCTTCAGCGCCGGCACTCGACGAGACCGCCGCCCGGGTCGGCGGCACCGCGCTGGCGTTGGACGTCACCGCCCCCGACGCGGTCGACCGAATCAGCGCACACCTGCGCGAGCACTTCGGCGATGTCAACGGCGGCACCGCGGACATCCTGGTCAACAACGCCGG
>JAGQTS010000242.1 GCA_020438895.1 Mycobacterium sp. | reverse complement strand
AGGAGTCCTTCATGACGAACTCCCGGCCACGAAGGATCCCGGCGCGCGGGCGAGCCTCGTCGCGGTACTTGGTCTGAATCTGGAACAGCAGGACCGGGAAGTCCTTGTAGGAGCTGTACTCACCCTTGACGGTCAGGGTGAACAGCTCCTCGTGGGTGGGCCCGAGCAGGTAGTCGTTGGCGCGGCGGTCCTTGAGCCGGAAGACGCCCTCGCCGTACTCGGTCCAGCGGTTGGTCGTCTCGTAAGGCGCCCGGGGCAACAGCGCCGGAAACAGGATCTCCTGGCCGCCGATGGCGACCATCTCTTCGCGGACGATGTTCTCGATCCTGCGCAGTACTCGCAGCCCCAGCGGCAGCCAGCTGTACAGGCCGGGTGCGATCGGCCGGATGTAGCCGGCCCGGATCAGCAGCTTGTGGCTGGGAACTTCGGCGTCGGCCGGGTCGTCGCGAAGCGTGCGCAGGAACAACTCGGACATGCGGGTGATCACAGCGGGCCAGCTTAGTCAGTGCGGCAGCCCCGACACGCCGGGGAACACGCTCCAGGGGCGGGTGAGGGTCGCGCTAGCACTGATGGGGGGCTGACCCGCCCAGCAGCACCTGGTCGAATCGACGTGCCAGAAGTTGGGCCGCGGCCATGAAACCGTCGAGGTCTACGCGCCGGCCGGCTAGCCAGGTCCCCTGGACCTCCATGGTGTCCTGCAACCGGGACGGGTCCACGGTGTAAGGGTCGGTGTTGAACAGCACGAGGTCGGCGAGCTTTCCGACCTCGATGGAACCGATCTCGTTCTCCCGTTTCTGTTGCCAGGCGGCGTTGATGGTGTGCGCCTCGAGGGCCTCGTCCAGCGACAACGCCTGCTCGGGCCCGTGCACCGCTCCGGAGGTGCTGGCACGGGTCACTGCGTTCTGAATGTTCAGCCACGGCAACGGTGGCGACAGGTAGCCGTCGTTGTGGAACGTGGGCCGCACGCCCCCGTCGTAGGCGTCCCGGTAAGGCTGCCAGCGCGCGCCATAGGCCGGGTCGAAAATCACCCCGTCATACAGATCGCCCCAGTACAGCGACTGGAAGGGCGACATCGAGGCGCTCACGCCCAAAGCGCCGGCCCTGATGCACTGCTCCCGGGTCGGAGTGGCGAAGTGCTCGACCCGCCAGCGGTGGTCCGAGCCCGTCAGCCCCAGTCGAAACAATGCCTGTTCGTAGCCGTCCAGCACAACGTCGATGCCGGCGTCGCCGTTGATGTGGGTCGCGATCTGGGTGTCTGAATCGGCGAACTGCTCGACCAGGCTGATGAACTGATCGGGTGTGTAGTTCAGGACCGACAGTCCGGGTGCCGTCCCGACGGGAACGTCGGCAATGCGGGCCCGCGCCGAATCGAGATAGGGAACGCTGATCGCGGCGGTGCCGATCGACGGACTGCCATCCATCCAGATCTTGTAACCGACCCGGCGGATCATGCCGGACAACGCTCCGAAGTCCAGCTTCGAGCGGGCAGCGGGATCGTAGGTGGCCTGGTAGAGCGAGTAACGCACCGGACAACCCGGCAACCCTGCCAGCGCCTCCATCGGTGCCCGCAACCTGTCCAGGAAACCCAGGTCACCGACGGCGGTGAAGCCGTTGTGAGCCAGGGTCGAATACCACGCCGCAAGGTTCAGCAGCGGCGACGGGACGACGCCGGGCAGAAAGGCTGCCATTGCCATCAGCGTGGCCTGGGTCTCGTAGCCCACACCACCGGCCGTGCCGTCCGGGCGTCGCGACCACCGGGCGTCGGGGGTGTCCGGCGGCGGCGTGGCGTCCTTCCAGCCGAACAACCCGGTCGCTCGGGAATTGAAGTACAACGCATGGCCGGTGATGTCGAAGATCAGCGCCGGGTGATCGGGGAAATACCGGTCCAGACTGGCGCGGTCGGGCATCGGAATCGAGAGCAGGAGGCGATCCAGGCCGTTGAAGAGCAGGGGCTGCCCGGCAGGAGTCTGACGGCGCAACCGGTCGAAGAGCGCTTCGACGTCATTCCAGGTGGGGAAGCCGACAAACGGCGCGATCCAGTGTGCCGGAAGTTGGCACAGCACCGCCGCCGGAACGGGGTGGTCGTGGGCCTGGATGAATCCCGGCATCATCACCCCGCTGCCCAGATCCTCGACCCGCGCATCCGGGTAGAGGTCCCGGCACTCCGACAATGATCCCACCACGACAATGCAACCGGAGTCGGTGTCCACCACGATCGCCTCAGCCCGGGGCTGCTCCAGGTTCATGGTGATCACCGACGATGCCGTGAGAATGACCATCGGAATCTCCTCGACTAGAGTTCGCCGGCCTCGACGGCTTCACGAGCGTGCTGGGCGGCGGCGATCTGTTGGGCGCTGAAGCGGATGAACAACGCGCTGGCGCCGACCAGCACCGCCACGGCGGCGATCCACAACAGGGAGTACGTGTACCCGGCGTCGAGCGCGTCGAGTTGAGCCGCAGTCATGCCGCCGATCGGACCGGTGGTGCCCCCCAGATACAAGGTGCGGGAAATCTGCACGGCCTGGATGACCACCAGCACCAGCGGACCGCCAAGATTCTGCGCCATCAGGGTGATCGCGCTGACCGGGCCGATTTCCCGGGGGCCGACGTCGGCCACTGCACACAGCGGCAGGATCACCGAGATCACCCCGATGCCGAACCCTCCGACGATGATGGGCAGAACCAGATCGGGAAAATAGGGGATGGTGCGGGTCAGGGTCGACCCGAACAGCATCGCGCCCAACACGAAGACGCCACCGCCGATGATCAGCCAGCGCGGGGCGATGTGCGGTGCCAGCCGGGCGGTGACCAGATTGCCCAGGCCGAGCGCCAGGGCGAACGGGATGAAGCCGATTCCGGCGTGCAGCGCCGAGTAGCCGAGCACGTCCTGCACATACAGCCCGATCATGACGGTCAGCGCCAGCATCACCCCGCCGGCCAGGAACAGCGAGGTGAAGGTGGCCACCCGGTTGCGATTACGGAACAGCCACAGCGGCACCAGCG
>JAGQTS010000241.1 GCA_020438895.1 Mycobacterium sp. | reverse complement strand
CCCTGCTCGACGAACACCACGCCGACCAGGATGATCATCGCCCCGATTAACACCGCGGTGAACACCGGGCCGCCACGGGTATCGAGGATGTTCTTGCCCTCGATCGGGATGCGCGACGCGATGCCGGCCATGATCAGCAGCGACATCCCGTTGCCGATGCCCCGCTCGGTCACCAGTTCGGCCATCCACATCACCAGCGCCGCGCCGGCGGTCATCACCAGCACGATGACGACCAGGGTGAAGATGCTCTGGTTGTAGAGGATCTCCTCCGAGCAGCCCTGCAGCAGCCCGCCGTTGGCGGCCAGCGCCACGATGCTGGTGGCTTGCAGAACCGCCAGTGCCACCGACAGGTAGCGGGTGTACTGCGTCATCTTGGCCTGGCCGGCCTGGCCTTCCTTGCGCAGTTGCTCGAAGCGCGGGATGACGACGGTCAGCAGCTGCACGATGATGCTCGCCGTGATGTAGGGCATCACGCCGATGGCGAACACCGACAGCTGCAGCAGCGCGCCGCCGGAGAACAGGTTGATCAACGAGTACAGCTGCGCTCCGGCACCGCCACTGAGTTGCTCGATGCACTGATTGACGTTCTGGTAGTTCACGCCTGGTGACGGCAGACCGGCGCCGATCCGGTAGATGACGATCATGCCCAGGGTGAAGAGGATCTTCCGCCTCAGGTCAGCCGTACGCAACGACGAGATGAAAGCCGAAAGCACTCTTCCTCCTGGGCAGCCGTCGGTAGTCGCGGCGTGCCGATGGGGCTGGGCTGGCCAGCGTTGGCGGTAACAAGTCGTCAGCGCGCACCTGGTGCGCTTGGACAGTCTACGAGACTAACAGTTACCCACCGCCCGCCGGGAATCCGTGCCCATGCCGACAGCTGGTTATATTGGCTAAGTACGAGCGCGGCCGAATCGCACGACAGTAATCCGGAGAAACGACTGATGACACGGTACGAGGGCGACTCATGGGGCCCGGCGTCCAGCGTGGGGATGACGGCCACCTTGGTGGCGGCGGCGCGAGCGATGGGCACCCGCGACGAACGGGGTCTGATCGACGATCCCTTCGCCGAACCCCTGGTCCGCGCGGTGGGCGTGCCGTTCTTCGTCGATATGCTCGACGGCCGGGTGGACACCTCGGCGTTCGGCGAGGACGGCGCCGAACGCGCGGCCGCCATGATCGCCGGGATGGCGATGCGCACCAGATTCTTTGACACCTATTTCACCGGGACAGTCAGCGCCGACATCCGGCAGGCGGTGATCCTGGCCGCCGGGCTGGACTCGCGCGCCTACCGCCTGTCCTGGCCCAGTGGCACCGTGGTCTACGAGGTCGACCAGCCGGCCGTCGTCGAGTTCAAGACCGACACCCTGGCCGGCCTCGGCGCCACCCCCACCGCCGAAAGGAGGACGGTGGGCATCGATCTCCGCGATGATTGGCCGGCCGCGCTTCGGGCGTCCGGATTCGACCCGACGGCTCCCACCGCGTGGCTGGCCGAAGGACTGTTGATCTACCTGCCGCCGGATGCCCAGGACCGACTGTTGGACACCATCACCGACCTCAGCGCCCGGGGGAGCGCGGTGGCCACCGAATACGTGCCGGGAATCGTCGACTTCGACGCCGCCCAGGCCAGGGAGATGGCGGCTCCCCTCCAGCAACTGGGGCTCAACCTGGACATGCCTGCGCTGGTCTACTCCGGTCCCCGCAGCAACGTGATGGATTACCTCGCCGCGCGCGGCTGGCAGGTCACCGGTGTCTCCGAAACGGAGTTGTTCGCTCGCGCAGGCCTACCCCCGCGCGAGCGCACCGACCGCGATCCGCTCGGCGAGATCACCTACGTCAGCGCCACCCGCGGATAACCCTCAGAACCGCCACTCCCCCAACCACAGCGCGGCGGTTCTACCGCTCAGCAGGACCGCAGCCATATCGACCAGCGAGGCCGGGCGGGACGACGACGGTTGCCGCAACACATCCCGCACCGACGAGCCGGGGTACTCGGCCAACCTCACCTCGGCGTCGGCGTCGAGGCCGGCGAGCGTCTTCGCGCACCGCACCGCGGCACGGAAACCGCCGAGTTCATCGACCAGGCCCCGCTCGCGGGCATCGGCTCCGGTCCAGATCCGGCCCCGGGCGATCGAATCGACCTCCTCGACGGTCATCGAGCGCGACTCTGCCACGCGGCCGATGAAGTCGTCGTAGAACAGATCGGCCTCGGCTTCGACGATCTCCTGCTGCTCAGCGGTGAACGGTGCGTTGACCGACCAGGCGTCGGCATTGGTGTTGGTGCGCACCACATCCGAACCGACCCCGAGACGCTCCTTGAGGTCGCGGGCGACGAGCTTGCCGGTCACCACGCCGATCGAGCCGGTGATCGTCCCGGGGTTGGCGACGATCGTGTCGGCCGCCATCGCGATGTAGTAGCCGCCTGAGGCCGCCACCGAGCCCATCGAGGCCACCACCGGTGTGCCCGCCGCGCGCGTGCGGCCGACTTCCCGCCAGATGGTCTCCGAACCCGTCACCGAGCCGCCCGGACTGTCGATCCGCAGCACCACGGCTGTGACGTCGTCAGCGGCGGCGGCCTCCCGCAGCGCCGCGGCGATGGTGTCCGCACCGGCGCTGGACCGGGACAGCGGCAGGACCTGCGGCCCGCCCCGACCGGAGACGATGGGGCCGGCCACCGTCACCACCGCGATGACGGGCTTGGCGCCGCGGCCGGGAAGGGGTAGGCCGGCAGCGCCGGTCTGGGCATAGCGGGACAGATAGAGACGCGGCGGGGCGCCATCGGAGTCGGCATCCACCGCCGGGGCATCGGCGGTGGACGGGCCGGCCATCTCACCGATCCGGCGGTAGGCCTCGTCCCGGAAACCAATGCGGTCCAGCAGTTTCGCCGTGAGTGCATCGTCGCGCAGCAGTGGCGCACGGTCGGCCAGTACGTCGAGATCGGCCGGGTCGATCCCTCGGGATGCACCGATTGCCTGCCACACCTGCGCGTGCAGGCTCTCGATCAGGCGGCTGTCGGCCTCCCGGTGCGCTTCGGTGTAACGGTCCTCGGTGAACAGGTTCGCCGCCGACTTGTACTCACCTCGCGCCACGAACTGGGCCTGGACACCGGCCTTGTCGAGGGCGTCGCGCAGGAACAGGGCGTTGGTGGCGAAGCCGATCAGGCCGACGGTGCCCGACGGTTGCATCCAGACTTCGCCGAACGCCGACGCAAGATAGTACGACAGGGTGCCGGGGTAGGTTTCGGCCCAGGCAAGGGTGGGTTTCACGGCGGTGAACGCGACGATCGCCTCGCGCAGCTCCTGGACCACCGCAGGCGCCGCGGCCGGCATCTGCACACGCGCTATCAGCCCGGCGACCCTGGGATCCTCGGCCGCCCGGTGCAGGGCATCGACGGCATCACGCACCCGCATCGGCCGACCCGTGCCGCTGATCAACCGCAGGGGATCGAACCCGGCCGTTTCCGGCGGGGCCGACTGCACGTCCCATTCCAGGATGCAGCCACGGGGGACACCCCGATGGTAGGCGGTGTCGATCCGGCGGGCCAGATCGCGCACCTCGTCCGGCACCCCGGGCAGGAAGGCGAACATGCCCCCCAAGCTACTGGTCACCGATCAGGACAGTTCGGTTACCGATCCGCCGGCGGCGGTGATCTTGTCCCGGGCGCTACCGCTGAACTTGTGCGCGGTCACGTTGACCGACACCATCAGATTTCCGTCGCCGAGCACTTTCACCAGGGTGTTCTTGCGCACCGCACCCTTGTCGACCAGATCCGCCAGGGTGACGTCGCCACCCTGGGGGAACAGCCGGCCGATATCGCCGACGTTGATGACCTCGTATTCGGTACGGAAGCGGTTGCGGAAGCCCTTCAGCTTGGGCAACCGCATGTGGATCGGCATCTGACCGCCCTCGAACGCCGCCGGGACGTTCTTGCGGGCGCCGGTCCCCTTGGTGCCGCGACCGGCCGTCTTACCCTTGGAGCCCTCACCGCGACCGACGCGGGTCTTGGCCTTCTTCTCCCCGGGTGCGGGACGCAGGTCGTGCAGTTTGATGACGCCGCTCATTGGGAAACCTCTTCAACCTCGACGAGGTGATGCACGACCTTGAGCAGCCCGCGGGTCTGCGGGGTGTCCTCGCGAATCACCGACTGGCGAATCTTGCGCAGGCCCAGTGTGCGCAGGGATTCGCGCTGCTTCCAGCGCGCCCCCACGGTTCCGCGGACCTGGGTGATCTTCAGTTCGGCCATGACTATGCGTGTCCTTCCGCAGCCGCGACGGCATGGCGCGCCTGCGCTTCGCTCTCCCGCCGCGCCTTGAGCATGCCGGCCGGCGCGACGTCTTCGATAGGCAGACCGCGACGCGCGGCCACCTCTTCGGGCCGCTGCAGCAGCTTCAGCGCCGCAACCGTGGCATGCACCACGTTGATGGCGTTGTCGCTGCCCAGCGACTTGGCCAGCACGTCGTGCACACCGGCGCATTCCAGCACCGCGCGGCACGCGCCGCCGGCGATGACGCCGGTACCCGGGCTGGCCGGGCGCAGCATGACCA
>JAGQTS010000240.1 GCA_020438895.1 Mycobacterium sp. | reverse complement strand
TCGACACCGATTTCTTCAAGGTGCTGGAGACCCAGTTCGGATCCAGTGGCGGCCCGCTGGCCCAGGAATACGTCGTGGCTCACGAGTACGGCCACCACGTCCAGAACCTGCTCGGTGACCTGCGCAAGGCGCAGCAGGGCCCGCAAGGCGCCCAGGGAAACGGTGTGCGGTCCGAACTCCAAGCCGACTGCTACGCCGGGGTATGGGCGCACTACGCGGCGACGACGAAGCAGGCCGGCACCGGCGTACCGTTCCTCCAACCGCTGACCGACAAGGACATCGCCGATGCGCTCTCCGCGGCGTCGTCGGTGGGCGATGACCGGATCCAGGCCGAGACCACCGGGCGGATCAACCCGGAGCGCTGGACGCACGGGTCATCCGAGCAGCGTCAGAAGTGGTTCACGGTCGGCTATCAGACCGGCGACCCGAAACAGTGCGACACGTTCAACGCCCGTAATCTCAGCTGAACCACTCAGGTGTCACCACGGTCGCAACGAGCACTGCACGCCGCTGCCGCCCTGTTGGGAGACCACGACCTGGCCGTCGACGGCAATCTCGCAGCGAAACTCCGGGTTCACCCGTAAGCCACCGCTGGCGCTGACGAACGCCCATTGGGTCGGGTCGTTGAGGCTGGCCTGGAAACTCCAGGGGGCACCCGGGCCGACGAGCGTGCGGGCCATCGGCATGTACTGGGGATCATTGGCAGCGCCCTGATCCGGTGGGTCGGCGCTGACGTAGTAGATGTTGGCGGTCAGGTCACTGGTAGTGGTCACCGTGTAGGTGACCTGATGCGCCCCGTCGACAGGAGGTGCGCTGGGCGTGGTCGTCGCATCCGGACCGGCTGGCGTACTCGGCTCAGGGGCGGCCGATTCTGCTGTGGCGTCCGGCGTGGGTGTCGCTGACGTGGTCGGCGGGGCGCTCGGATCGGTTCCGTCCGGCTCGGCGGCGGCGGGTCCCGCGGTCAGAGCGGCCGCCGCCACGACGGCGCTCACGACAGTGCACACAGTCCGATGTCGCATGCCGGGTACATCGGTTGACGCACGGGCCGCGTTACGTCGGCAACTCACCCGGCGTCGCGCAGGCCCTGCTCCGGACGGGTCGCCAATTGCCGCATGCGGCCGAACAGATCCAGCGCGGCGGCGACCGTGCAGTCGACCAGCGCGGTCAACTCGGCGGCTGTCGTGGGCCTCCCGGCCGCCTGGACATCGACGCCCACCACGTGCGGGTCGCTGGAGGAATGCACCGTCGCGGTTCCCATTCCACCGGCCGACCAGCGCTGGGCCATCTTCGTCAAGGGCGCCCGGCTGGCAGCCGGGTAGTAGCGATCCGGGGTCACGGTCACGGTGATCTCGGCGGGCACGCCGGACTGATCGATGTGGACATGCAGTTTGCCGTGGCGGAACGTTGCCGAGTGGCCAGTCGTCTGCTGATCCAGGTAGTCCAGGAGAAAAAAGTACTCGCGGTCGTGGTGACCGTGAAAGTAACGCACACCCTTGGCTCGTAGGCACTCCGCGATCAAGTCGCTCATACCTGGTTAACGTGCCCACCCGAACCCGGTGTTCCGGCACCCCGCTAAGAGATTGCTAAATCTCCGCGGCGGACTGCGGTCCCGCGGTGCTCAGCCCGCGACGCCACCCCTCGACAACCTGGAGAGAACCTCTCCGACAACCCGATCAGCGGCCACGTCCATCTGCTCACCGGCTCGCAGATCCTTGACGCCCACGGTGCCGGCCTCGATGTCGCGATCGCCCGCGACCAGCGCGATCCGGGCGCCGGACCGGTCGGCGGCCCGCATGGCACCCTTGATTCCCCGGTCGCCATAGGCCAGGTCCGTACGCACGCCGGCGATCCGAAGTTGAGCGGTCAGCCGGGCGAGCTCGATCTTCGCCGAAGCGCCCAACGGCACCCCGAAGACGTCGCAGCGGGAGGCGTCGCCCACGACTTTGCCCTCGGCGCGCAGGGCCAGCATGGTCCGATCCACCCCGAGGCCGAAACCGATCCCGGAGAGGTCCTGACCGCCCAGTTGAGCCATCAAGCCGTCGTAGCGGCCGCCTCCGCCGATGCCGGACTGGGCGCCGAGACCGTCATGGACGAACTCGAACGTGGTCTTGGTGTAGTAGTCCAAGCCGCGCACCAGACGCGGGTTGACCGTGTAGGGAACCTCGAGTGCGTCGAGGTGGGCAAGCACGGTGTCGAAGTGTGCCCGCGCAGACCGGGAGAGGTGGTCGAGCATCACGGGGGCGTCGGCGGTCATGGCCCGCACCTCCGGCCGTTTGTCGTCCAAAACGCGCAGCGGGTTGACGACGGCGCGCTCACGGGTGGCTTCGTCGAGGTCGAGACCGAGCAGGTACCGCTGCAGCAACTCCCGATAGTGCGGTCGGCAGCTGTCGTCACCCAGCGAGGTGATCTCCAGCCGGAAACCGTCGAGCCCCAGCGAACGGAATCCACCGTCGGCCACCGCGATCACCTCGGCGTCCAGCGCCGGATCGTCGACGCCGATCGCCTCGACCCCGACCTGCTGCAACTGCCGATACCGACCTGCTTGGGGCCGCTCGTAGCGGAAGAAGGGCCCGGCGTAACACAGCTTGACCGGCAGCGCGCCGCGGTCCAAGCCGTGCTCGATCACCGCGCGCATCACCCCGGCCGTGCCCTCGGGGCGCAGCGTCACGGACCGCTCCCCGCGATCGGCGAAGGTGTACATCTCCTTGGAGACGACGTCGGTGGATTCCCCCACACCCCTGGCGAACAGCGCGGTGTCCTCGAAAACCGGCAACTCGACGTCGCCGTAACCGGCGCGGCGGGCGGCGCCCAACAGACACTCCCGGACGGCGATGAACGCGGCCGATTCGGGCGGAAGGTAATCCGGCACGCCCTTGGGCGCCTGAAATGCGCTCACAGCACCAACCCCTGGAGGAAGGGGTTGGTACGGCGCTCCACGCCGATGGTGCTCGTCGCGCCATGCCCGGGCAGTACCCGGGTGTCGTCATCCAGGACAAGCAGTTTGGACACGATCGATCCGATCAGATCCCGCCCGCTGCCGCCGGGCAGGTCGGTGCGGCCAACCGAACCCCTGAACAGGGTGTCGCCGGTGAAGACGAGGTCGTGTCCGTCCGGGGTGGCATCCGAGCCCGGGGCAGGCCCGGCTCGGTGTTGACCACCGGACACCCGGATCGCGATCGATCCGCGGGTGTGT
The DNA here is from genome assembly GCA_020438895.1 of Mycobacterium sp. GTDB lineage: Bacteria > Actinomycetota > Actinomycetes > Mycobacteriales > Mycobacteriaceae > Mycobacterium. The sequence continues at coordinate 338 of JAGQTS010000240.1, read as the reverse complement.
CCGGGGGTGTGGTCCACGGTCACCGCTATCCCGCCGAGGTCGAGAGTCTGACCGTCGGAGTCGAGTTCGATCATCTGACGCGGCTCGCGGAACATCGTGGCGAATGCCGCCTGCGCGATTCGCGGCCCGATCCCGCGGATCGGATCGGTCAGCATGGGCCGGTCCGCGGGGTGGATGTAGACCGGGCAGCCGAAGGTATCGGCGACTTTCTGAGCCGACCAGATGTGGTCGATGTGACCGTGGGTGAGCACAACCGCGGCCGGTGTCAGCCGGTTCTCGTCGAGGATCCGACGCAGCGGGGCAAACGCCCGCTGACCGGGGTCGACGACGATCGCGTC
>JAGQTS010000239.1 GCA_020438895.1 Mycobacterium sp. | reverse complement strand
TGATCCACCTGATCTCCATCCCGATTTCCAACACCTCAGTCAACCCGGCCCGGTCCACCGGCGTCGCGTTCTTCAACGGGGCCGGGGCGCCCGGTCAGCTGTGGCTGTTCTGGCTGGCGCCCCTGGTGGGTGCTGCGCTGGCCGGAGCGCTGTATCCGGTGCTGTTCGGCCGTGGCGAAGAGCTGGCTGACCGGCCGGTGCGCGACGACGCACTGGGGGGCTAGAGACACTACGGCCGGCATCGTGCTTCCGGCCTGCTCACTTGTCCCCAATCCGGTCGTGATGGCGATCAACCGGTACTGGCCACATATTGTGCTGTTCAGCCGGTCATGCCTGGGGGCTGCCCCCGACTCGGGATCGCGTTCGGGGGCGTGATGCGTCGAAATGTCGTCAACTCGATATCAGTCCGAGTTGCCTGGCCCTCTTCAGAATGCTCCTGGCGCGGCTCAATCGCGGTAAGTCGCTACCGTCCTTGGGCTTCCCGCCGCTGCTGTTGAACTGATCGACGAACTCGTGCGCCCAACTGATGTCCGAGTCGGACGGGCTCAGGCCACTGTTGATGGCCTCGGCGTCAGCTGAACGCAGCGCGAGCTTGCCGGTCATGCCCATCCGTCGGGTCAGCGCCACACCTTCGGCTAGTTGGTCGGGGTCACGGGTCGGGCCGTCAATCGGGCCCGGAATGTGCGCCGCGCGCGACGCCACCACAAGCTGGGAACGACTGTAGGCTAGTGCCAACGGATCCTGCTCCACGCCGATGTCCAACGTGAAGTCGTTGACGCCGAACGCTATTCGAAAGCACGGTCGCGCCGCGGCGATGTCATTGGCACGGGATAACCCCCGCGCTGTTTCGATCAGCGCGATGACTCGCACCTCGCCGCCGAGCCGGTTTGCGGTATCCCACATGTGATTGCCGCCTTCAGTCTTGGCCAGCACCACGCCCTTCATACCGCGGCAGTCAGCCAAAGCCCGGCAATCCGCAGACCAGAATTCACTTGAAGCGTCGTTGATCCGGACCCATGCCCGCGCTCCGGAGTTGAGCAAGTTCAGGACTCGGTCGCGGGCAGCCTACTTCTCGTTGGGAGCGACCGCATCTTCCAGATCCAGAATCACTTCGTCGGACTTGGTGTTCATCAGCACGGCATCGAGATCAGGTTCCCGAGAGGGGTTGACGAGGAGCCACGAGCGCGAAACCTCAGAGTTGACAGCCATTGCGTCAGGTTAGACGTTTGAACGGGTTGCAACCGCGAAGGCATCAGCTTGCTCCCACCCCATCCCGTCGGTTACCGAGTAGGAAGCCTCTGCAGGCATGGAGAAATATGCGCGAGGGTCTGCCGTGGAGGAACACCAGGCAGCCAATCGCGCATTGTGGGATGAATGTGCACCGGCGCATGCGGCAGCGCTGCACGACGACTGTTTGGCACCAGACGTCGCGGCAACGACTGGCGGCGGTCCGGGCCCGGCTCGAAGCCGGCCAACGCACCACGTCGAGTGGCGTACCGCGCTTTGGAAATGTTCGTATCGACACGGTTGATCCTCGGTCGTTATTGCTGAGCCCAAAGCGACTACTTCTAAGCAACTTTCGGGGTTCAGCACCGCCGAACCCCACGACGCGAAAAATAGACGCCAGCCATAGGCTAGCCAGGGCGGTTGAACTTTGGCCGCCTCTTCTCCAGGAAGGCGGTCATGCCCTCGAACATGTCCGCGCTGCCGAGAGTGGCGTGGAAGGCCGCGCGCTCATCCCGCAGAGATTCCTCAAGGGCACGGTCGTCGCTGTTGACCAGGCACCGCAACATTGCCGCCATGGCGGTAGCCGGGAGTGCGGCCAGTTCGCCGGCCAGGTCCAGGGCTCGCTGCTTGAGTTCGGCGTTCGGGTACACCTCGGTGACCAGGCCCAGATCCAACGCCTCGGGTCCCGAGACGGACTTGGCACGCAGGATGAGGTTCATCGCGTGGTCGCGGCCGATCGCCCGAACGAGTCGTGCGCTTCCGCCCCAGGCCGGCACCGAGCCCAGGTGCAGTTCAGGTAACCCGATGTGGGCGCCGTCCTGCGCGGCAAGCCGGAAGTGGCATGCCAGCGGCAACTCCAGACCCCCGCCCAGGCAGTTCCCGAATAATGTCGCGATCCAGGGCTTGCCCATGTTCTCGATGGCGGCCAAGACGCGCAGACGTTGATCGAGAAGCTTGTCGACGCGCTCCCGGTCATCGAGAACCGGCGCCAGTTCCTTCAGATTCATACCGACTGAGAAGTTCTGGTCGCCCGCCGCGGTGATCACGACGGAGCGCACGCCGCTGTCCGCAGCGATGTCGTCCACCAGCGATTCGAGCTCGTTCATGAAGGCAAAGGACATCCGGTTGCGCGGTGGGTCGTTGATCGTCACGACAGCCACCGCCGCCCGGCGCTCGTAGACGAGGCTGGTGTAGGTCACTTCTGGCACCAACACAGGATGACGCATCCACGCCGCGCCGGACTTGACATTTCAGGACAGATTGTTGGCTCAGTAAGACAATGCGCCAGGTCCGAGTCGCGCAGTCTCCTGAGATACGCGGCGGGCCCTCACCAACCAGCGGTGACAGGAGCGCGTCAGGACCGTCTGTTCGGAGGTATCTGAATTCGCGGCGGCCCGGCGGTGTGCCTATGTATTCACCCATCGCTGGACCTCCTAACGTCATCGCTTCAGTTCCACGGTCGGACAGCGCGGGGCCCCTGCGGCAAAGACGGCACGCATGCACAACGGTGGTGGCATCGTCGGGTGGCGGACGGCCGTACCATCACGGTCACTCCAAGACCGGACCTGGAAAAGGAGCTTCACACTCCCGCTTCTCGGCACCGGGAGTCTCACGACAAGCAGCAGGCACCAGATCGACAACTCCCCGGCTGACCGTGTCGATGGGGCCGTCGCTGTCTTTGCCCTTGACCGCGCGGACCGCCGCGACGACCCGTCCGCCGGTGACGATGTAGATCTGGATGAAGAGATTGAGTACGCGGTGCACGAAGCCGACCTCGCCCTCAGGCCCCACAGCGGCTCTGCGCCCGAGCAGTCCCCATACCCGACGCTCACTGAGCAGGAGGATGTAGACGATTGTCGAGCTGAAAGTGAAGAGGACGACGATCAGCAGTTCGTAGGCCGGAATCATCGGCGGCGCAGCCAGTAGAACTGGCCGCCGACCCTGCGACGGAGGAACTTTCTCCTGATGACGAAGTCCTTGGGCTTGCTGTCTTCGATGAGGAAGTCACGGCCGAACGCATCTGGGATCTCGCCGGGTTTCAGGCCGATGCCCTGCCACATCAGCAACGGGGTTCCGGGTCTGAGTAGCGAAGCGAGCTGCGCGACGTAGATCGGTTTGGCGTCGTGCGGCAGTGAGTGATAGCCGCCCATGTCGATGGCGAGGTCGATCGGCTGGGAGATGTCGAGTTGGCTGAGCTTGGCCGCATCGCCTTCGATGAAGTGGGCGTTGGGAATACCGCGCGCGGCATCGCGTGCGATGCGGATGGCCACCGGTGAGAAGTCGACTCCGGTAGCGCGCCAGCCGTGTTTGGCCAGGTAAATCACGTTGGCACCCGATCCGCACCCGACGTCCAGAGCATTTCCCGGGGCCAGGGCACCCGGACCTTCGGAGACTGCTCTGAGTTCTTCCGGCGGAGGGGTGTCCCAGGGCGGTGTGCCCAGGCGGTAGATGGTGTCGATGATCAGTCGCCGCCACATGCAGGTCTCCTTGGTCGGATTGGTCGTTACTGAGCGGTTGGCTGAATCGGGCCGGGGTGCAGGTCCCATCGGCAGAGGAAGTTGATCAGGTCCGTCGTGTTGCCGGGCGCCGCCGCCAGTGCGACATAGCCGTCGGGTCGGATCAGGTAGGACGCATTGCGTTGCAGCCCTGCTCGGTGGGCGTCATCGCCAAAGTCGAAGCGCTGCAAATTGATACCCAATTGTGCGGCTGCATCGGCCACCGCCGCTTCCGGCTCACCGTAGACGTGCAGTTGCCACCTCAGGGATTGCAGGGCGGCGAAGTTGTCCCCACCGGGGAAGCTGACCCATGGCAGGCGGTCTCCGCCCCGTATCGCTCCGGCGCGGCCCTGGTTGAAATCGCATCCGCGGTAGGTCAGCCGCGTCTGCGACACGGTCTTGAAGATCTGCCGTCGCGAGGCGGTGAACCTGGCCACTGTCGAGATGACATGCGGCGCGACGTAGACGCGGGTGAATTGGGCGGCCTTGCCGTCGTCGACGAGGAACTTGAAGACACGGTCGGTGGTGGCGATCAGCGACCGAGCGAAGGGAAGCCGCTCGGCCTCATAGGTGTCGAGCAGGGCGGGATCGGCGCGCCGGTGCAGCACCTCGGCGATCTTCCAGGACAAGTTGACCGCATCACCGATCCCGGTGTTCATGCCCTGGCCGCCGGCCGGGCTGTGGATGTGGCCGGCGTCCCCGGCGATGAAGATCCGGCCCCGCCGGAATGACTCGGCGACCCGGTGGTGGACCCGGTAGGTGGAGAACCAGTTGACCTCGCCGATGGTGATTCCGAGCAGGCCCTCGGCATGGCTCCGGACGTCCTCGAAGGTGACGTCGGCCTTGGAGCGGGCGTACGGCGGGGCGAACCCCATGAGCCGCTGCGTCCCGTTCGAGCGGACCGGCATCATCAGCGCGAGCCCTTCCTCCCGGAAGCCGAAGTAGATGGGTCCGTGGTCGATGCCAGGAACCATCGCGTCGGCCACGTAGAACAGCTGGTCGGAATCGCCTCCGGGGAAGCCGATCCCGAAGGTCTCCCGCACCCGGCTGTGGGCGCCGTCGCAGCCGATGACATAGGGGTGCCGGGTTCGTTGCGTTCCGTGTGCTGAGCTCAACGCCGCTTCGACCTCATCACCGAGGTCTGCGACGCCCTCGAGGGCCGTTTCCCACTCGACACCGACCCCGAGCTCGCCCAGCCGGCCCAACAGGAACCGCTCATGGTCGTCCTGCGGGAAGGCGAGCAGGAAGGGGTACGGGCTCAGGGCGGCGCCCATGTCGGCCAGCGAGAAGCGGGTCACGGTGCGGGTGCCGGCTCGAAAGGCAATGGAATCGGCGACGACACCGCGCTGAACAATCGCGTCGGCGAAACCTAACTGCCGGTAATACTCCAGGCTTCGTGCGTGCAACCCCATCGCCCGGGACTCCCGGGCAGGACCGCTCTTGCGGTCGATGATGCGCAACGGAACGCCCCGGCGCGCCAGACTCAACGCCGCCACCAGACCGGTCGGGCCTGCGCCCACCACCAAAACCGGCTCCATCGTTGGACCTCCTTGGGTAAGATAAAACTGACTTTAAAGTCACTAATGGTGGATGGCAATGACCTCGCGGTCATTTTTAGGTAAGGGCAGGTGGGCGTGGTTGCGGAGGACACCGGCCCCCGGCGCACCCGCGGGCCCAGCCCGCAGAAAACGGCCCAGACCCGCAATGCGGTCACACGTGCCGCCCTGGAGTTATTCCTGGCCAACGGCTACCGCAACACCCGGATCAACGACGTCGCAACACGGGCCGGCGTCGCCAAGGGCACCGTCTATCTGTATTTCCCCGACAAGCAGGCACTGTTCGCCGGCGTCATCGGAGAAGTGCTCGACCATCGGGTCACCGCTTTGGCCGCAGCCGAACCCGCCGACGGGGAGTCGGTGCGCGACTTCCTCAAACGCACCCTGCTACCCCAACTCACCGCCCTCGAGAGCAACTCCCCGTGGTTGGGCCTACTTCGGCTCGTCATGACCGAAGGACGCGAGGCACCCGAGATCGCACGACTGCACCGGGAGCGGGTCCTCGATCCCCTCGCTGCGCAGATCCAACGGTGGGCTCAGATTGCCGCGGACCGCGGTGAGGTCGATAGCGATGCCCTGCAACGGATCCCACTGCTGCTGCTATCCCCGGCGATTCTGGCGACGCTGTGGAACGGGCTCTACCCCGAGAACCCGATCAACGCTGCCAACGCCTTCGAAGGCTTCGTGGATCTGGCATTCGGGGTGCCGCCGGATCCGACCGATGGTGACGACGATCCTCAGGCCGGTGGCACGCGGCGCTGACGAGTGACTTGGGTCCTTTTAGTTAGCGCGGTAGCCCGAGTTCCCGAGCGTCACAGGTGAGGTAGCGAGTGACCGTGGGGGCTATGAGTTTCACGACGTCCTCGGTCGGCAAGTCGGCCAGTGGCGGCACCGGAATCACGTAGCGCATGAGCGAGGTGCCGATCAGGCTCGTCGCGACGAGTTGGGATCGCAAGCGCGCCTCCTCGTCACCGCCGATGACCGCGGACACGGTGGTCAACACATAGTCGCGCAGGAAGCTGCGGAACGCTTCTTTGGCGTCAGGATTGGACGTCGCTGAGGCCAGCGTGGCCACCATGGTGGGCGCCGTCGCCGGTGACTCCCAGATGTGCAGGTATTGCCTGACGAGTCGCTCGCCGACCGGTCCGTCGCCTTCGGTCATCGCCGCGACGAGCGGCTTCGGGTCGACGACGAGGCGCAGGGATTCTCGGAATAGGTCCGCCTTGGACCCGAACAGGTACAGCACCATCGACGGGTCGACGGCGGCATCACCGGCAATCGCGCGCAACGTCGTCTTGTCGTAGCCGTCCCGGGCGAAGCGCTCCGTGGCGGCGGCAAGCACCACCTCCCGTGGCACCGGTTCGCCGTGGCGCCTGCCCCTGCGGACCGTCGTTTTCCCTGATGAGGCCATCATCGAACGATAACATTTCACCGTACGTTGAAATTATCAGGAGGGCCGCTTACGCTGGGTCCATATAATTCAACATCCGATGAAAAGAGTGCTCCCGTGACCGTTGAATCGCCAGTACGCCCAGAAGCGCGGCCCATCACGATCAGGCGTGCGACACATTCTCCCTCGACCAAGGCGGCTGCCATCGTCGTCGGCCTGACCGCGATCTTGGCCGTCATCCTCGTTGCCTTCGGCCTGCCGGCTTCGCGATCGGCGCCGCACGACGTTCCCATCGGCGTCTCCGGTCCGGCGGCTGTCACCGAACAGGTGCGCCAACTGCTGGATCAGAAGTCGCCGGATGCCTTCGCCGTGACGGCCTATGCCGACGACGCGGCGTTACGCGCGGCGATCCGCAACCGCGAGGCGTACGGCGGCATCTCGTTCGACGCGGACAGACCGATGGAGGGCGGCGGCCCGACGCTGTTGACGGCGAGCGGCGCCAGTCCGATGATCGCCCAGCTGCTCAATCAGGTCGGCGCCGGCCTGGCCGCGCAGAGCGGCGCCCCCCTTCGGACCCAGGACCTTGCCCCACTGCCGGCCGGTGATCCCCGCGGTGTCGGCCTGGCCGCGTCAGCCCTCCCGTTGACACTCGCAGGCCTGCTCCCCGCATACGTCTTCGTGCTGCTGTTCAAACGCGAGGTGTGGCTGAGATTCGCGAGCACGGTGGTGTTCGCCGGCGTCGCCGCGCTGACCGTGGCCCTTCTGCTGCGCTACCTCTTCGGCTCGATCGACCAGAACCTCTGGGGCGTGACCGCTGGACTGGTACTCGGCGCACTGGCGATGGGCCTACCGGTCCTCGGCCTGGGCTCGCTGTTCGGCAAGGCCGGTCTGGGCGTCGGCGCGGCGGTCACCATGCTGCTGGGCAACCCGTTCTCTGGATTGTCCAGCGCCCCTGAGGTTTTGCCCCGCGGGTGGGGTGCGTTCGGGCAGCTACTCCCCCAGGGCGCCAACGCCACTCTCCTGCGATCCACCGCGTACTTCGACGGCGCGGGAGCTGCCAGCGCTGTCGCGGTCCTTCTCTGCTGGGCTACCGCAGGCGTGGCACTCGTGGCCATTGCCGCGATTCGCGGACCTGGCAGTGCCGACCCGCGCCCGGGCGGTCACGGCGCACACCGCGCTCGCCAGTGACTCTTGTCGCCCAGCTGACCCGCTCCAAGTCGGCCGCGACCACCAAGATGACGGGACCCAACATCAGACGGCTGGCTCGCAACTGGATTCTTCCGTCTGGATACCTTGCCATGCGCTGCCGACACCGGCAGCCAACAGGCGACCCGTTGCACACGAACGCTTCCCCGATGAGACCTGGCAGCGGCTGACCAAACAGCGCTCGCTGGAGTCCGAGGCCCTGGAGTTCTACATGTCATTTCCGACGGTCCCCTTCTTGGCGGTCGGTTAGCACTCCCCCGGGTGAACCGTCTCGCACCGCCGATTGATCCCTGCTGCCTTATAGATGGCGGCCTCGAGATCGTCGTACTTGCACTCGCGCGC
>JAGQTS010000238.1 GCA_020438895.1 Mycobacterium sp. | reverse complement strand
GCTGCCGCCGCCCCCGATGCCGGGTCTGCCCCCGCCTCCTCAGCTGCCCCGCCCGGAGGATGTGGTCGGTGGAATCGCGGGCGGGATTGTCGGACTGGCGATTGCCGGCGCGGTGCTCGGTGGTATCGGCGCGATCTTCCAGCCGCCCAGCATCACCAGGTTGATGGGTCTGCCGTTCTGACGCCGACCTGCGGGGGGCGTGACTAGAACACGTTCCAGGTCTTGCTAGCCTGCAGCGGACGAGCGAGAGGAACCGCGGATGGCTGGACTTCAGGGACGGGTCGCCTTCGTGACCGGCGCCGCGCGCGGCCAGGGCCGTGCCTATGCGGTCCGGCTGGCCCGGGAGGGCGCGAACGTGGTGGTCAGCGATATCTGCGCACCGGTGTCCGACACCGTCCCCTATGCGGCGGCCACCCCCGAGGATCTCGCCGAGACGGTGCGGCTGGTGGAGGCCGAGGGCGGTATCGCCGTGTCGCGGGTTCTCGACATCCGTGATGACGCCGCGCTCAAAGCTCTGGTCGCCGAGACCATCGATCGCTTCGGCCGCCTCGACGTCCTGGTCGCCAACGCCGGTGTGCTCAGCTGGGGCCGGCTGTGGGAACTGTCCGATGAGCAGTGGAACGCCGTCATCGACACCAACCTGACCGGCACCTGGCGCACCCTGCGGGCGGTCATCCCGGCGATGATCCAGGCCGGCAACGGCGGGTCGATCATCGTCGTCAGCTCATCGGCCGGGTTGCGTGCCACCCCGGGCAATGGTCACTATGCGGCGTCCAAGCACGGCTTGACCTCGCTGACCAACACGCTGGCCATCGAACTGGGCGAGTACAGCATCCGGGTCAACTCGATCCATCCCTACTCGATCGCCACCCCGATGATCGAGAACGACGCCATGCTCGCGGTGCTCGGTAAGCACCCGTCCTACCTGTACAGCTTCCCGCCGATGCCCTACCAGCCGCTGAACGCCGGCGGCGCGGGGGACCGCGGTGTGTTCATGTCACCGGAGGAGGCCGCCGAGGTGGTGGCCTGGCTGGCCGGGGACGGGTCCGGGGTGATATCCGGATCGCAGGTTGCCGTCGACCGTGCGGTGATGAAGTACTGATTCACGCGCGTCAGGCCGGTACGACCAGCACCGGGACTGGACTGTGCCGCAGGATCTTCGCGCCCCGCGACCCGAGGAACACCCGGGCGATGTCCCCGCGCGGTGAGCTGCCCAGCGCCAGGATCTCCCCGTCGATCCAGTCGGCGTCGTCGAGCGCCTGATCCCATCCGTTGCCGCTGACCACGGCCAGGTCTACGTCGGGGCCGAGGACGCCGTCGGTGCGCAGTTCTTCGAGCAGGGCCTGCGCCTGCTCCACCCAGGCCGCCAGGATGGAGTCCTCGGCGTGCAGCCCGACCTCCGGCGGGTACATGGTGCGCCCGCGTACGGCGAAGGTGATGACGCGCAGCGGGATCCGCAGCCGCTCCGCGAGGTCGGCGATCTGCCGGACCGCCCCGATGGACTCCGGAGTCCCCGGGTAGCCGCAGGTGATCCGGGTCAGCGCCCCGGTGCGCGCGCCGCGGTAGCCCCGCGGCGCGATCGCCAGGGGGATCGGGCAGGAGTGCAGCAGGTAGTCGGCGGTGGATCCCACCACCACCTGGCCGAGCGCACCGCTGGCCGAGGATCCCAGCACGAGCAGCTCGGCATCGGTTTCGGCGACCACGTCCACCAGGCCGCCGGAGACCGAGCGGTGGGCGTGGCTGTGAAAGGACACCTCCACGTCATGGGGAATGGCAGCCAGTTCGCGCTCGGCCTCCCGGGCGGAGTCCGCCGCCAGCTGGTCGGCCCAGGCGGCGTACTCGGCGTCCACCCGGGCCGGTGACGGGACGGTCCACGGTTTGGGAACGATGGTGGCCACGCAGAGTGAGGTGCGCAACGTCTGGGCGGCCTCGACCGCCAGGTGCAGTGGCGCGTTTCCGCTTTTTCCCGCCAGATAGCCGACGACGACGGTCATGATGACTCCTTAGCGGTTCGGTTCAGTGCGGAACGGTTCAGAGCGCTGTTGTGCCGGCCCCAGGTGAAGTAGAAGACCAACACCACCGACACCCACAGCGCGAAGGCCAGCCAGGTGTACCAATGCAGGCTCGCCAGGATGTAGGCGCAGGCCAGCACCGACAGCACCGGGGTGACCGGGTAGCCGGGCACCCGGAAACCGCGCGGAAGGTCAGGTTCGCGCACCCGCAGGATGATCACCGCGACGGAGACGGTGATGAAGGCCACCAGGGTGCCGATGGAGACCATGTCGGCCAGCTTATCGAGGGGCACCAGGCCGGCCAGCAGACCGATGACCGTCGCCACGATCACGGTGTTGTTGACCGGGGTCATGGTGCGCGGGTTCACCGTGGCGAACATCGACGGCAGCAGGCCGTCACGGCCGATGGCGAACAGGATGCGGGTCGAACCGTAGAGCGTCACCAGGGTTACCGAGAAGATCGAGATGACCGCCCCGGCCGCCAGCACCGTTCCCCAATAGTTGCTGCCCGTGACCTTGTCGAGGATGGTGGCCAGGCCGGCGGACTGGTCCTCGAATTCGGTCCAGTTCTGGGCGCCCAGGGCGGCGAGGGTGACCAGGACGTAGACCCCGGTGACGGTGAGCAACGCGCCGATCAGCGCCCGCGGCATGGTGCGCTGCGGGTCCTTGACTTCGTCACCGGCGGTGGACACCGCGTCCAGGCCGATGTAGGAGAAGAAGATCGTGCCCGCCGCGGCCCCGATCCCGGCCGCGCCCAAGGGTGCGAAATCGGCGAACCGGTCGGTCTGGAACGCGGTGAAGGCGATGACCGAGAACATCACCAGCACACCCAGCTTGATCAGCACCATGACGGTGTTCACCGCCGCCGACTCGCTGGCCCCGCGAATCAGCAGCAGGGCGCACAACAGCACCAGGACGACCGCCGGGAGATTGATCAGTCCCGGCTCCGGGTCCCACGGCGCGGCCGAAAGCTCCTGAGGCAGAGCGTGTCCCAGGAAATTGCTGAACAATTTGTTGACGTACTGGCTCCACCCGACCGCGACGGCGGCGGTGGCCACCACGTACTCCAGCAACAGGCAGGCCGCGACCACCATCGCCATCAGTTCGCCCAGCGTCGTGTACGCATAGGAATAGGTCGACCCCGACACCGGCACCGCCGAGGCGAGTTCGGCATAGCAGATGGCTGCCAGCCCGGCGGCGAACCCGGCGATGAGGAACGAGATGATCACCCCCGGACCGGCCTCCGGCACCGCCTGGGACAGCACGAAGAAGATGCCGGTACCCACCGTCGAGCCGACTCCGAACATGGTCAGCTGGAAGGTGCCGATCGAGCGTCGGAGAGTCGGCGAGGCCCCGTGGGCGACCGGGGCCCCGATCACCGGCCGCCGCCGCAGCATCTGCTCGGTCAGCGTGATCGGGTCCGGCTGCGTCATCCAGCGATTATGCCTACTGTGTGGCTTCGGCGCGCGGGTCGTGTAAGAACACCTCGTGAGCAAAAACGGCATTGTGATCGTCGGGGGCGGATTGGCCGCCGCCCGGGTGGCCGAGCAGCTGCGCACCGCGGAGTACACCGGGCCGGTCACCATCGTCAGCGATGAGGAGCACCTGCCCTACGACCGCCCGCCGCTGTCGAAGGATGTGCTGCACGCCCCGATCGGGGAGGCCAAGGGTATCGAGGACGTCTCGCTGCGGCCCGCCCAGTTCTACGCCGACAACGACATCTCGGTGCGGCTGGGTAAGGCCGCCGGATCGCTGAACCCCGCCGCGCGGAGCGTCACCCTCATCGACGGCACCGAACTGGACTACGACGACCTGGTGATCGCCACCGGACTGGTGCCCCGGGGAATCCCCTCGCTTCCCGATCTGCCCGGTATCCGGGTGCTGCGCACCTTCGACGATGCGATGGCATTGCGCGAGCACGCCGGCCGTGCGCGCCGGGCGGTGATCATCGGTGCCGGTTTCATCGGGTGCGAGGTCGCCGCCGCGCTGCGACGGCTCGGGGTCGCGGTGGTGCTGGTCGAGCCGCAGCCCGCCCCACTGGCCGGGGTGCTGGGGGAGCGGATCGGTGAGCTCGTCGCCCGGGTGCACCGCGCCGAGGGGGTCGATGTGCGCACCGGGGTCGGGGTGGCCGAGGTGCGCGGCTCCCAGCACGTGGAGACGGTCGTGCTCACCGACGGCACCGAACTGGTCGCCGACCTGGTGGTGGTGGGCGTGGGTTCCCGGCCGGCCACCGACTGGCTGGTGGGCAGTGGGGTCGCGGTGGACAACGGGGTGCTCTGCGACCAGCACGGCCGAACCAGTGAGCCGCACGTGTGGGCGCTGGGCGATGTCGCGTCGTGGCGTGACGCGGCCGGGCACCAGTCCCGGGTGGAGCACTGGAGCAACGTCGCCGAACAGGCCCGGGTGCTGGTCCCGGCGCTGCTCGGACAGCAGCCGCCGTCGGTGGTGGTGGTGCCCTACTTCTGGAGCGACCAGTACGACGTCAAGATCCAGTGCCTCGGCGAACCCGCGGCCGACGACGTCGTGCACATCGTGGTCGACGACGGACGCAAATTCCTGGCGTACTACGAGCGCGACGGGGTGCTCGTCGGTGTGGTCGGCGGCGGGATGCCCGGCAAGGTGATGAAGGTGCGCTCCAAGATCGCCGGCGGCGTTTCGATCACCGACGTCTTGGGGTAGCGCCGGCGATCGCCACGACTGTGCGGATTTCACCGCCCCGCCCGGCGTGTTGCGAGCGAAACCGCACACTGGTGGGGAGGAGGGGCGCGTCCGGCTCAGGGCAGTCCGCCGGCCACCGTGTCGAACGCGGCCCCGAGGCACTCGCGCAGCGGAGTCCAGGGGTGATCCAGCCAGTGTTCATGCCCCGCAAGCGCAACGGACAGCAGTGTCCAGGCGATGGTCTGCGGCACCAGTTCCGAGGGGGCGGTGTTCAGCCGGCGGCCGACGAAACGGGCCACCACCGCCCGCCAGCCGGCGTACATGGTCATCGAATAGGCCTGGAGTTCCTCGGTCTGCAGGATCACACTCATCCGCAGCCGGTGCCGGGTGATCTGGTTGTCGTCGAAGGTGTTGAAGTCCAGCAGAGCCGCCCGCAGCGCGTCCCGGAGGGGCAGCGCCGGATCGGCGGAGTCCAGCAGCGCGCCGAAGTGCCGCAGGTAGGAGTCGAAGTCGCCCCAGGGGATGGCGTTCTTGGACGGGAAGTAGCGAAACAGGGTGCGACGGGCGATCCCGGCACTGAGGGCGATGTCGTCGGCGCTCACCCGCTCGAACCCGTAGGCGGCGAACAGGTCCAGAGCCACATCGGTGATGTGGTCGCAGGTGGTGGACCGTCGTCGCCCGACCCGACTGACCGATGTGGCCATCACCCACCCTTACTTTTCGGCACTTGATGCCATATTCTGGCGGCATTCGGCGTCGTCTGTCGCCGGAACGACGCGAAAGGGTGCACCCATGGAGACAGAACAGCGCACGACGGTGGAGACGGACGCCGATCCGGCGGCCGAGACTCTGGTCGAAGAGGTGTCCATCGACGGGATGTGCGGGGTCTACTGACCGTGAACCGCAGCGGGCGCTGGCGGCTGCACCCACAGGTGGCGGTGCGTCCCGAGCCGTTCGGGGCGCTGCTCTACCACTTCGGCACCCGCAAGCTGTCCTTCCTGAAGAACCGCACCATCCTGACCGTCGTCACCTCGTTGGATGAGCACGACGATGTCGGTGCGGCCCTCGACGCGGCCGGTGTCGGCTCCGGCCAGCAAGGGCCCTACCTGCACGCGCTGGACGTGCTGGCCGAGTCGCACATGCTGGTGGCCCGATGAGGCTGGTCGATCAGTTCGAACGTGGTCTGGCCGCGCCGATCTGCCTGACCTGGGAACTGACCTACGCCTGCAACCTGGCGTGTGTGCACTGCCTGTCGTCGTCGGGCAAGCGCGATCCGCGCGAACTGTCCACCGAACAGTGCAAGGACATCATCGACGAACTGCAACGCATGCAGGTGTTCTACGTCAACATCGGCGGCGGCGAGCCCACGGTCCGATCTGACTTCTGGGAACTGGTCGACTACGCCACCGCCCATCATGTCGGGGTCAAGTTCTCCACCAACGGGATTCGCATCACCCCGGAGGTGGCGGCCCGACTGGCCGTCAGCGACTACATCGACGTGCAGATCTCGCTGGATGGCGCAACCGCCGAGGTCAACGACGCGGTGCGCGGCCCGGGATCGTTCGATATGGCGACACGGGCGCTGAAAAACCTTGCCGCCGCCGGCTTTTCCAGCCCGAAGGTGTCGGTGGTGGTCACCCGACACAACATCGGCCAACTCGACGACTTCGCCGCGCTGGCCGACAGCTACGGCGCCACCCTGCGGATCACCCGGTTGCGCCCGTCCGGCCGCGGCGCCGACGTGTGGGACGACCTGCACCCCACCGCTGAACAGCAACGCGAGTTGTACCGGTGGCTGGTCGACCATGGGGAGCGGGTGCTGACCGGCGACTCGTTCTTCCACCTGTCCGGGCTGGGCGAACCCGGCGCACTGCCCGGGCTCAACCTGTGCGGCGCGGGGCGGGTGGTCTGCCTGATCGACCCGGTGGGCGATGTGTACGCCTGCCCGTTCGCCATCCACGAGAAGTTCCTCGCCGGAAACGTGGTGTCCGACGGTGGTTTTGACAATGTCTGGAAGCACTCCTCCCTGTTTGCCGAACTCCGGGCCCCGCAGGGACCCGGCGCGTGCGGCAGCTGCGGCCACTACGACGCCTGCCGCGGCGGATGCATGGCGGCGAAGTTCTTCACCGGCCTGCCGATGGACGGGCCCGACCCGGAATGCATCGAAGGCTACGGCGCCCCGGCATTGGCCGCCGCCCGTGAGGTGCCCCGGCCGCGCGCCGACCACTCCCGGACGGTGCTGCTGACACTGCAACGGCCACCGGCCAAGCCCTGCAACGAGAGTCCGATCACTTATGGCCCGTGACCGTTGGTTCGAAACCGTCGCCGTCGCACAGGAGCGCGCGCGCAAACGGCTCCCTGCAGGGGTGTACGCCGCGCTGCTGGCCGGCAGCGAGAAGGGCCTGACCTACTCCGACAACGTCGAGGCGTTCGGGGAGATCGGGTTCGCCCCGCATGTCATCGGCGCCACCGAGAAGCGTGACCTGAGCACCACGGTGATGGGCCAGGAGATCGCGATGCCGGTGGTCATCTCCCCGACCGGGGTGCAGGCCGTCCATCCCGACGGCGAAGTTGCCGTCGCCCGGGCTGCCGCCGCCCGCGGCACTGCGATGGGGTTGTCGTCGTTCGCCAGTAAGCCGGTCGAAGAGGTCGTCGCGGCCAACCCCAAGACGTTCTTCCAGATCTACTGGCTGGGCGGGCGCGAGGCCATCGCTCGCCGCGCCGACCGGGCCCGCGCCGCCGGGGCGGTGGGGTTGATCGTCACCACCGACTGGAGTTTCTCGCACGGCCGGGACTGGGGCAGCCCCACGATCCCAGAGAAGATGGACTACCTGACCGCGCTGAAGATGTCCCCGCAGGGTCTGGTCCGGCCACGCTGGTTTGTGCAGTGGGCGAAAACCCTGAAACCACCGGGCCTGTCGGTGCCCAACCAGGCAGGCCCCGGTGAGGACGGTCCGCCGTTCTTCGCCGCCTACGGCGAGTGGATGGGCACCCCTCCGCCCACCTGGGAGGACATTGCCTGGCTTCGGGAGTATTGGGGCGGTCCGTTCATGCTCAAGGGGGTGATGCGGGTCGACGATGCCCTGCGCGCGGTGGACGCCGGGGTCTCGGCGATCTCGGTGTCCAACCACGGCGGCAACAACCTCGATGGCACCCCGGCCAGCATCCGGGCGTTGCCGGCGATCGCCGACGCGGTCGGGGATCAGGTGGAGGTGCTGCTCGACGGCGGGGTGCGCCGCGGCAGCGACGTGGTCAAGGCACTGGCGCTGGGTGCCCGCGCGGTCATGATCGGGCGGGCCTACCTGTGGGGTCTGGCGGCCAACGGCCAGGCCGGGGTGGAGAACGTGCTGGACATCCTGCAGGGCGGTATCGACTCCGCGCTACGGGGACTTGCCAAGTCCGGTGTCGGTGACCTGGGCCCCGACGACGTTCTGGTGCCGCCCGGCTTCAGCCGCGGGCTCGACGGGAAGTAACTCTTTCCGCGCTCTTTCCGCGCTCTTTCCGTAGCCGGGTCCGGCGGTGGAGGATGGGGTGGTGACCCAATACGCCAAACCGGGGGCTGCGGGCTCCCTGATGTCATTCCAGAGCCGCTACGAGAACTTCATCGGTGGCCAGTGGGTCCCGCCGGCGGGCGGGCAGTACTTCGAGAACGTCTCGCCGGTCAACGGTCAGCCGTTCTGCGAGGTGGCCCGGTCGACCGGAGCCGACATCGACACGGCCCTCGACGCGGCGCACGCCGCCGCCCCGGCGTGGGGTAAGACCGCCCCGGCCCAGCGTGCGGTGCTGCTCAACAGGATCGCCGACGTGATCGAGGCGAACCTGGACAAGATCGCGCTGGCCGAGACCTGGGACAACGGCAAGCCGATCCGGGAGACCCTCAACGCCGACATTCCCCTGGCCGTCGACCATTTTCGCTATTTCGCCGGGGTGATCCGCGCGCAGGAGGGCACCCTCAGCGAGATCGACGCCGACACGGTGGCCTACCACTTTCACGAACCGCTCGGCGTGGTCGGCCAGA
>JAGQTS010000237.1 GCA_020438895.1 Mycobacterium sp. | reverse complement strand
GGTTGTTCTTGGTGCGACGGCTCAGGACCTGGATGACGCGGCGAATCTCATTGTCCCGACCGACGACCGGGTCGAGTTTGCCCTCGCGGGCCCGCGCAGTCAGGTCGGTGGAGTACTTCTCCAGCGCCTGGTACTGGGCTTCGGGGTCCGCGCTCGTGACCCGGGCACTGCCGCGAACCTTCACGAAGGCGTCCCGCAGTGCCTGGGGGGAAGCACCGGCACCGGTGAGTAGCTTGGCGACGTCGGAGTCGCCGGTGGCCAGCCCGACCATCAGGTGTTCGGTGGAGACGTATTCGTCTCCCATCTCGACGGCGAGTTGCTGGGCGGTGTTGATCGCTGCCAGCGACTCCCGGGACAGCTGTGGCTGCGAGGTCGCGCCACTGCTGGTGGGGAGCCGATCGACCTGTCGCTGCGCCTCGGCGCGGACCGTTGCCGGGTTGACCCCGACCGCCTCGAGCAGCGGGCCGGCGATGCCATCGGTCTGCGTGAGCAGCGCCATCAGCAAATGGGCCGGACGAATCTCCGGGTTGCCCGCCGCGCTGGCGGCCTGCAGGGCGGCGGTCAGCGCCGCCTGGGTCTTCGTGGTCGGGTTGAACGAGTCCACGACACCTCCATTTCTGTCTCGTGACGTTCTGTCTCGTGAAGCTTGCCGACGGATACAACACCAATAGCCTTGAGTCTGTTCCGCTCAAGTTTAGTGACGTACCCCCGATCGACGGTAGAGCCTTCGGCCCCCTGTTGGGCCGCGAACCGGCCGCTGACATTATTCGAACATATGATCTAATCGTGGGTGGCCTTGCGGCGATCGGGTACAACGGTCAACCACTGCGCCCGCCGTTCCGGCCGGTCAGGCCCCCACTGGCCGTCTGGATCGACCTGGGCGCGCTGTTCCCCCGCCAACCGCACCGCGTCGGCCGTTTCCACCCGGGTGGCCTACAGATGCACGCTGTCGTTCCCGGAACGCTCCGTTGTTGGGGGCTGTGCGAACAGGGCGAGTGGTGGGGCCTGGTCACCTACGACATCCGGTACGGCAACGCGCGACGATCGGTGACGCACTGGGTCCCAGCCTGGACGCTGCGGCCTGACTCACCACCGCGGCCTGACCCCGCACCCCCGCCCGACCCCACACCCCGGCCCGATACATTGCCCGGATGAGCATGCAGATCGGTGGCGGTGCCGTCGAGATCGCCGAACTCGTCCCACTGGCCCTCGTCATCGCCCTGTCGCCGCTTTCGGTCATCCCGGGCATCCTCATGTTGCACACCCCCCGCCCCCGGCCGACCAGCCTGGCGTTCCTGCTGGGCTGGACCCTCGGCATCGGGGCCATCACGGCCGCCTTCGTGGCGGCCTCCGACCTGGCCGGGGGACTGGACAAGACCCCCTCGTGGGCGGCCTACGTACGCATCGTGGTCGGCAGCGCGCTGATCGTCTTCGGCGTGTATCGCTGGCTCACCCGCAACCGCTCCCAACACACCCCCAAGTGGCTGACCTCGATGACGTCGGCCGGGCCGGGAAGAGCGTTCGCGACCGCAACGATACTGACGGTCGCCAACGTCAAGGTCCTTCTCATGTGCGCCGCCGCGGGTGCGACGATCGGGACCGCTGCGCTGGGGCGGACCGGATCATGGGTGGCGGCGCTGACGTTCACCGCGATCGCGGTGTCCTCGGTGGCGATTCCCGTTCTCGGCTACCTGATCGTCGGCGAGCGCCTCGACGCACCCCTGAACCGGCTGCGCACCTGGATGGAGAACAATCACGGCGGTCTGGTTGCCGGGATTCTGCTCGTGATCGGTGTCGCCGTGTTGTACAAGGGAATTCACGCGCTCTGAACCCGCCCGCGGAGCAGGCCTACAATCGGCGACCGTGGGCCTCGACGACCGCGAAGCGCTGGCCGTACTGGCGGCGCCGTTCGAGGACGAGACCCGCGCGCACGCACTGATCCGGCGGTTCTACGACACCTGGTTCGCCATCGACGATTCGGTGCGCGACCTGTTCCCCCCCGATCTGGGGCAGCAGCGGGCGGCATTCGCCCTGGCATTGCGCTGGGTGCTCGGAGAACTGGTGGCGCAGCGAGCCGGCGAGCCGGTGGCCTTCCTCGCCCAACTCGGCCGCGACCATCGCAAGTACGGGGTCACCCGGCAGCACCACCAGAGTCTCGGCCGGGCCCTGCATATCGCCCTGCGCGACGAGCTCGGCGAGACCTGGAACGCTCGGGTCGACGACACCGCGGTGGCTGCACTGAACCTCATCAGCGGCGTCATGGCCGGAGCCGCAGAGTCCGATGACGCACCGGCGACATGCACCGGAACGGTGCTGGAACATCTTCGGGTCTCCCGGGACATCGCGGTCGTACGACTCCGCCTGGACCAGCCGTTGGGCTACCACCCCGGCCAGTACGTCAGTGTCGAAGTGCCCCAGTGCCCGCGCCGGTGGCGCTACCTGTCGCCGGCGATGCCGGCAGACCCGGACGGTCACATCGAATTCCACATCCGATCGGTACCCGGCGGCCTGGTCAGCCCCGCGGTGGTGACCGAGACCCGGCCCGGCGACCGGTGGCGGCTGTCCGCGCCGCACGGCGCACTGAATGTCGACCGGCAGGGCGGCGATGTGCTGATGGTGGCCGGCAGCACCGGCCTGGCGCCGCTGCGCGCACTGATCATGGACCTCGCCCGGTTCGCCGACAATCCGCGCGTACACCTGTTCTTCGGCGCGCGCTACCCCTGCGAGCTCTACGACCTGAGGACGCTGTGGGAGCTCTCGTGCTCCAGCCCGTGGCTGTCGGTCTCGCCGGTATCGGAATTCCCTGGCGACCCACCCTGGGCCGGTGCTTACCCCGACGTCCAGCCACCACGCGGGTTACATGTGCGCCAGACCGGCCGACTGCCGGAGGTCGTCGGCAGTTACGGCGGCTGGGGGGATCGGCAGATCCTGATCTGCGGCCGGCCCGCGATGGTGCGGGCGACCCGCGCCATGCTGCTGTCCAGCGGCGCCCCGGCGGGCCGCATCCAGCACGACCCGCTGGCCGCCTGAACGCCGACGGGCACAGCGCGCCGCGCGCCGGACATAAGAATCCCTCAGGGGACTTTCGCCCCTTCCCCGCCGCCCCATGATGCGGTGAAGATGACCCGGGGGGCGACGAGGTGAGGGGACGGCATGGCGCGTGCCACGGCGGCAAGCGACATCGACATCGAGGCCATCGCATGGCAGTTCTTCTGCTCGCCCTACACCCGGCGTGACTACTGGGACTGGCCGTTGGAGCAGCGAATCGTCGCCTATCTGCGACACATCGGCCATACCGAACTTCTCCGGGACGAGGCGGCCTACACCACGCTGATCGGTCGCGTCATGAACAACATCGCCCGCGCCCGGCGGGACGGGCTACTCGACAAGGACGGTAAAGCATCCGATGGGTGATGCCCGCATTCGCAAGGGACCCACAGACCTGAGGGTGACACCGAACTTCAGCGAATACCAGGCCACCCGTGCCTCGTTCGACTGGGCCGAGTTGCCCGACGTGTGCGCGGGCATGGGCGCCGGACTGTGCAACATCGGCTACGCGGCGGTGGATCGGCACGCTTCCGGGCCTGCCGCGGACAAGACGGCGCTGCGGTTCATTCTCGACCCGGCGGCCGGGACCGCGCCCGGCGAAACGGCCGCACTCGACACCCACGACGTCAGCTTCGAAGAGTTGGGCCGGCTCACCCGGAAGTTCACCAACGTGCTGCGCGGCCTCGGGATCGGCAAGGGCGACAAGGTCTTTGTCATCATGGGCCGGGTTCCCGAGCTCTACATCACCATGCTGGGAGCACTGCGCAACGGCAGCGTCGTCTCACCGCTGTTCTCGGCTTTCGGTCCGGAACCGATCGCCACCCGGGTGAACATCGGCCACGCCGACGTCCTGGTCACCACCACGGCCATCTACAAACGCAAGATCGCCAAGATCCGCGACCAGTTGCCCTCCGTCAGGCATGTTCTGCTGGTCGACGCTGCCCGAACCCCGAGCATCGAGGGCACTGAGAGTTTCCACGCCCTGATGGACGCGGCATCCGACATCGCCCCGATCGAACCGACCACCGCCGACGATCCCTCGCTGCTGCACTTCACCAGCGGCACCACGGGCACCCCCAAGGGGGCCCAGCACGTACACGGCGCGGTCGCCATGCACTACGTCACCGGGCTGTTCGCCCTGGATCTCCACCCCGATGACATCTATTGGTGCACAGCCGATCCCGGCTGGGTGACCGGAACGGCTTACGGAATCATCGCCCCGTTGCTGCACGGCGTGACCTCGATCATCGACGAGGCGGAGTTCGACGCCGAGCACTGGTATCGGATTCTTCAGGACGAGGTCGTCACCGTCTGGTACACCGCGCCCACCGCGATCCGAATGCTGATCAAGGCCGGCCCGGAACTGGCCGGGAAGTTCCGCTTCCCACACCTGCGTTTCATCGCCAGCGTCGGCGAACCACTCAACGCCGAGGCCGTCTGGTGGGGAAAGCGCGTCCTCGGCCTACCGATCCACGACAACTGGTGGCAGACCGAAACCGGCGGCATCATGGTCGCCAACACCCCGGCCTTCGATATCAAGCCCGGGTCCATGGGGCGCCCGCTGCCCGGGGTGGACGTCGTCATCGTCGACCACGATCAGGACACCGGATCGGTGACCGTCATCGACACACCCGGCGTCGAGGGTGAGCTCGCGCTGCGGGTCGGGTGGCCGTCGATGTTCCGCGGCTACCTCGATCAGGACGACCGCTACCGCAAGTGTTTTCACCCCGAACCCGGCGGGAATCTCTACCTGTCCGGCGATCTGGTCAAGCGCGATGCCGACGGCTACCTGTGGTTCGTCGGCCGGGCCGACGACGTCATCAAGGCCTCCGGGCACCTGATCGGACCGTTCGAGGTGGAGAACGTGCTGACCGACCACCCGGCGGTGGCCGAAGCCGCAGTGATCGGCAAACCGGACCCCACCTACGGCGCTGTGGTCAAGGCCTTCGTGGCGTTGAAGACCGGGTACACCGGCGACGACGGACTGCGTCACGAATTGATGGGGCACGCCCGTAAACGACTCGGCGCCGCGGTAGCGCCCAAGGAGATCGACTTCGTCGATGCCCTCCCGCACACCCGCAGCGGAAAGATCATGCGCCGCCTGCTCAAAGCCCGCGAACTCGGACTCCCCGAGGGCGACACCTCCACCGTCGAGACCCCGGCGCCGAAGGTCGGCCCGTGACCGGGTCCGATCGGGCGACGGATCGCGAGCTGCTCACCGACATGATCCGGGTGCGGCGCATGGAGGAGAAGTGCGCCGAGCTGTACAGCGCCGGGAAGATCCGCGGCTTCCTGCACCTCTACGTCGGTGAGGAGGCCGTGGCGGCGGGATCTCTCACTGTGCTGGACAGCGATGACGCCGTCATCGCGACGTACCGCGAGCACGCGCACGCGCTGATGCGGGGCATCCCGATGACCGCGATCATGGCCGAGATGTTCGGCCGCGAACAGGGTTGCTCGGGCGGGCGCGGCGGGTCGATGCACCTGTTCGACGCCGGCCGGCGGTTCTACGGCGGCAACGCCATCGTCGCCGGCGGGCTGCCGACCGCAGCCGGTCTGGCCCTGGCCGAGAAGCAACTCGGTCGTAACCGGGTGACCGCCTGCTATTTCGGTGAGGGGGCGATCGCCGAGGGCGCATTCCACGAGACGATGAACATGGCCGAACTGTGGCAGCTGCCGGTGCTGTTCTGCTGCGAGAACAACGGTTACGCGATGGGCACCTCGATCGAGCGCGAGCTCTCCGATGTCGACCTCGGCGTCCTGGCCGAGTCCTACCGGATACCCGCGGCCAAGGCCGACGGCATGGACGTGCGGGCCTGCCGGTCGGCGATGGATCAGGCGGTGGCGCACGTGCGCTCGGGGAAGGGACCATTCTTTCTGGAGTTCCGCACCTATCGGTTCCGGCCGCACTCGATGTTCGACCCCGAGCTCTACCGCGACAAGGCCGAGGTCGCGCACTGGCGGGAGCGTGACCCGATCGCGACGTTCACCCAACGATGCCTGGCCGAGGGTTCGCTGTCCGCCGAGGACGTCGCCGCGATCGAACGGACGTCGGCCGATGAGGTGAACGACGCCGTCGCCTACGCCGAGGCCGGCACCCTGGAGGGCGTCGACACCCTGACCCGCGACGTCATGACACCGGCCGGGGCGGAGCCCGCCCGATGAAGACCAAGACCAGCTACCGCACCGCGGTGCACGATGCGATCGCCGAGGCCATGCGCGCCGATGATCGGGTGGTTCTGCTCGGTGAGGACGTCGGCCGCTACGGCGGAACCTACGCGGTGTCCAAGGGGTTGCTGGACGAGTTCGGGCCGCAGCGCATCCGCGACACCCCGATCTCCGAGCTCGGTTTCGTCGGGATCGGGATCGGGGCCGCACTCGGTGGGCTGCGTCCGATCGTCGAGGTGATGACGGTGAACTTCAGCCTGCTGGCGCTGGATCAGATCGTCAACACCGCCGCTGCCCTGCGGCACATGTCCAACGGGCAGTTCTCCGTCCCGTTGGTGGTGCGGATGGCCACCGGGGCGGGACGGCAGTTGGCCGCCCAGCACTCGCACAGCCTGGAGAACTGGTATGCGCACATCCCGGGCATCACGGTGCTGGCGCCGGCCACCGTCGCCGATGCCTACGGGATGCTGCCCACCGCGTTGCGCGACCCGGACCCGGTGGTGATCTTCGAGCACGTCGGCCTGTACAACACCGCTGCCGACATCGACACCCCGGCGCCCACCGACATCCGGAGCGCCGCTCTGCGCCGCAGCGGATCCGACGCCACGATCATCGCCTACGGAGGATGCGTACCCAAGGCTCTGGAGGCCGCCGCACAGCTGTCCGCCGCGGGCGTGGAGTGCGACGTGATCGACCTTCGGGTGCTGCGCCCGCTCGACGACGCGACCATCATGGCCTCGGTGGCCAGGACGCATCGGGTGGTGGTCGTCGACGAGGCCTGGCACACCGGCAGCCTCGCCGGGGAGATCAGCGCCCGGATTGTCGAGCAGGCGTTCTACGAGCTCGATGCGCCGATCGGCCGGGTCTGCACCGTCGAGGTTCCGATCCCGTACGCCAAGCATCTGGAGGATGCCGCCCTGCCCCAACCCGACAAGATCGTCGCCGCGGTGCACGCGCTCTTCGGGCGGGAGCGCGGCCACCAGGGTATCGATTCGGCGGCCGGGGTGGGTGAGACGTGATCGAGTTCGCCATGCCGGCACTCGGGGCGGATATGGATGAGGGCACCCTCAACGAGTGGCTGGTGAAACCCGGGGACACCGTGACCCGCGGGCAGATCGTCGCAGTCGTGGAAACCACCAAGGCGGCCGTGGAGATCGAATGCTGGCATGACGGTGTCGTCGGAGAACTGCTGGTGCCGGTGGGACAGACCGTTGCGGTCGGCACTCCGCTGGCCACTCTGCTCGAGGCGGGCGAGAAGCCGGGCGAACCCACACCGGCCGGGGTCAGCGCCCCCGCGCAGCAACCGGCGGTCCGGCGGGACCCGGCACCCGCCCACCCCGGCGTGACCGCACCGCCCGGCGAAGCGCCACCAGTCGGGCATCGGCTGTGGGTATCCCCGGTCGCGCGGCGGACGGCCGCCGTGTTGGGGGTGGATCTGACGACGCTCACCGGGACCGGCCCGCAGGGCGCGATCACATTGCACGACGTCGAACACGCCGCTGCCCCCACATCTGCCGAGGCACCCCGCCAGACCCCACAACCACCGCCCCGGGCCGCGGCTGGCACCACGGGGTCCACCGCCGAAAAGTCCACCGCCGAGAAGGCCCGCGAGCG
>JAGQTS010000236.1 GCA_020438895.1 Mycobacterium sp. | reverse complement strand
CCCGCCGCCCCGACTCCGGCATTGTTCACCACGATGTCGGGCATACCGTGGGACGCGCAGACCTGATCGGCGAAACGCTCCACGGCGTCGGCGTCGGAGACGTCGACCACGTAGGAGTGCGCACCACCACCGCTGCCGGTGATCGTGGTGAGGGTCGACTTCAGACCCACTTCGTCGATATCGCTGACCACCACCTCGGCCCCCCGGGCTGCGAACGCCACCGCGGTCGCCCGACCGATACCGCTGCCGGCGCCGGTGACGACAACCAGGGTGTCCCCGAACGGCTCTCGCCGGCGCCCGACCTCGGCACGCAATAGCGCCCGGGCCGGCCGAGCGCCGCCGAGGTAGCCGACCAGTTCGCTGACGGCGCCGGCCACCACCTGCGGCCGCGCCATCGGCAGCCAGTGCCCGGATCGGATGTCGCGGCGCCACAACCGTGCCACCCAGCGCGGCGCCTCGTCGTAGACATACGGCCGCACGAACGGATCGTCGGTGTTGACCAGCAATTGCACCGGCACATCCACAACGCGATCGCGGGTCGGACCAACCAGGCTCCGCAGGACGTTGGCGCGATAGATCTTCAGTCCGTTGACCGCGTCGGCGACGAAGGTCGGGCCCTGATACCTGTGTTCGGCGGGCAGTCCCGTGGTGATGTACCGCCGCCCGATCGCCGCAGCCAGAAACATCCGCATCGCCAGCGGAGCCAGCACCGGGATGCAGAACACCGCCATGTAACTGAAGTGCAGGGCTTGGGCCAGCGCACGCAGGAATCGGCGCGGACGATAGGGACGGGCCAGGCTGTCCCGGATGTAGCGGCTCAGACGTTGCGGGTCCGGGCCGGAGATCGAGGTGTAGGAAGCCACCCGGTCGACGGCCTCGGGCCGGCTCAGGTATTCCCAGACAGTCGCCCCTCCCCAGTCGTGGCCCACTGCGTGGACCGGTCCTGCCGGGCTCAGGGCGTCGATCACTGCACCGAAATCGTCGGCGAGTCGCGAGATCGCGTACGCCTCAACCGGCCCGGGAACGTCCGAGGCGCCCGCGCCGCGGTTGTCGTACCGGATCACGCGATGCCTCTCGGCCAGCAGAGACACCACCCCGTCCCAGAGTGTGTGGCTGTCCGGCCAGCCGTGCACCAGGACGACTGTCGGGCCGTCGGGATCGCCCTCCTCGTAGACGGCTAGCCGGGTTCCATCGTGGGCGTCCACATAGCGCGTCGGGGTCACGGTCCCGACCCTGCCGCCACCGAAAGGTGTCGTCAAGACCGGCTCGATTCACCTGATGCGGCGGGGCACGCGAACGAATGACAGGATGGGAGCGTCGGCCCTGTGGTAACCCTTTTGGGTATGGCTGGGCCGAAGCGCGGCAGCCGGTGACCATCACGACGTTCGAGGGAGTACACATGGCCGTGTCCGTCCAGATGCCTGCACTCGGGGAGAGCGTCACGGAGGGAACCGTCACCCGCTGGCTCAAGCAGGAGGGCGATACGGTCGAAGTCGACGAGCCCCTGCTGGAGGTGTCCACCGACAAGGTCGACACCGAGATCCCGTCGCCGGCCGCCGG
>JAGQTS010000235.1 GCA_020438895.1 Mycobacterium sp. | reverse complement strand
CATCCGGAGTTCCGCACCGTCCCGATGGTGTGGTACATCCCGCCGCTGTCCCCGGTCGTCGACGCCGTCAGCCGCGATGGGCACGACGGGGAAGACATCGGCAACCTCTTCGGGGCCCTCGAGGCGCTCCGCATCCCGATCGAGTACCTGGCCGGGTTGTTCACCGCCGGCGAGACCACCATTGTCGAAGGGGTGCTCCGGCGGCTGGCGGCGATGCGCTCCTATATGCGCGACATCAACCTCGGCCGGGAGACTCAACCCCACATTCCCGAGTCGGTGGGGCTGACCGAAGAGCAGATGTACAGCATGTACCGGCTGCTGGCGCTCGCGAAATACGAGGAGCGCTATGTCATTCCGACGGCCTATGCCGATGCGGAGCCGAGGTCGATGGAGGAGCCGGGCTGCTCGCTGAGCTTCGAGGGCGGACCCGGCATGTACGAGTCGGGCCCTTTCGGTGAGGCCAGCGGCCGGCCGGTGCCGGTGGCGGTGGAGAGCTTCCACGCGCTGCGGCACCGCCAGACCAGCGAGGGCATGGCCGCCAACGAAACCAGACCGCCCCGGGTGAACCTGCTCAACTGGGATGGGCGCGGTGCCCCGGCGGGCATGTTCCCGGGCAGCGAGGAGCCGGAATGAAGTTGTTCTCCCGCGCGCAGACGGCGCTGAACGACCGGGTGGTCTGGCAATGCGCCTCGCTGGCGTTGAGTTATCCCGACCGCCACCGTTCCGACGCCGCGGCCGCATTGCTCGAACACGTCGAGGGAGCTGCCCGGGAACATCTTTCGACGACGTTGTCCGCCGTCCAGACGCTCGATGACCGGGCGGCTGCCCAGCTGTACGTGGAGACGTTTGATCTGCATCGGCGCGCGACGCTGTACCTGACGTACTGGACCGCGGGCGACACCCGCAACCGCGGTCAGGCGATGCTCGCCTTCGTACAGGCCTACCGCGACGCGGGCGCGGTGCCGCCCGCTGACGAGGCGCCCGACCACCTGGCCGTCGTGTTGGAATTCGCCGCCACCACAGACGCCGAGCGCGGACGGCGGTTGCTCGCCGCGCACCGGACACCGCTGGACGTGGTGCACCGCGCGCTGTGCGACACCGGGTCGCCCTACGCGCCTGCCGTCGCCGCCGTCCTGACAACGCTGCCGCCCGCCTCCGACGACGAGATCCGGCGGGCCCGTCGGTTGGCGGTCGACGGCCCGCCTGCCGAGGCGGTCGGGCTCGCTCCGTTCACCTTGACCGTGCCGCCGCGGCGCGCACCGGAGGGGGTCTGAGATGGGGGAGATCTTCTGGGATGCGGTGCCGTACGTCACGCTGGCCGTCGTCGTGATCGGCACCTGGTGGCGCTACCGCTACGACAAGTTCGGCTGGACCACCCGCTCGTCGCAGCTCTACGAGAGCAGGCTGCTGCGCATCGCCAGCCCGATGTTCCATTTCGGCATCCTCGTGGTGATCGCCGGGCACGTCATCGGCCTGGTGATCCCGGAGTCGTGGACGCGTGCGGTCGGTCTGAGCGAACACGGCTACCACCTTCAGGCGGTGATACTCGGCACCATCGCCGGGTTGTCGACGCTCGTCGGGATCGCGCTGCTGATCTACCGGCGCCGTACCCGCGGCCCGGTCTTCATGGCCACCACCGTCAACGACAAGCTCATGTACGTCGTGCTGGTGGCCGCCATCGTCGCCGGGCTGTACGCGACCGCCCTCGGTTCCGGGCTGGTCGGCGAGGCGTACGACTACCGCCAGTCGGTGTCGATCTGGTTCCGCTCGATCTGGATCCTGCAACCGCGCGGCGATCTGATGGCCGGGGCTCCGCTCTACTACCAGGTCCACGTGATGATCGGCCTCATGTTGTTCGCCTTGTGGCCGTTCACCCGGTTGGTGCACGCGTTCAGCGCGCCGATCGGCTATCTGTTCCGGCCCTACGTCGTCTACCGCAGCCGCGATACCCGCCCGGGCGAGCTGATCGGCTCTCACCCGCAACGCCGGGGCTGGTGATCACTCATGAATGACGGTCAGGCACTCGACATCTTGGATCGGCAGCAGTGTTTGAACTTGCTGCCGCGGGTACGAGTCGGCCGGCTCATCTTCTTCGACAACGGCGACCCCGCCGTGCACCCCGTCAACTTCCGTTTGTTGCGCAACGACATCGTCATCCGAGTTGCCGGCGGCGCGAAACTCATTGCTGCGTTACAGCACCAGAAAGTTGCTTTCCAGGCCGACCAGCTCGATGCCGACCTGCGCAAGGGCTGGAGCGTGACCGTCGTCGGTCACGCCAGCCGCCTCACCGCCATCGACGACTTGGTGACGGTCTCGGGCAACTTCGTCCAACCGTGGGTGGAGGGCCGCCGAGATCAGTTCGTGAGGATCTCGTCGGAGAAGGTGACCGGACGTCGGATTTTCGACGCCTCTCCCGTCGACCCCCCGCATTAGTTAGGTCTAGAAGTCGCCTACACTCCCATCGGGCCCGCCACGCTGGGCCAGTCATCAGCCCAGGCCGCCAGGGTCAGCGGCCTCACGCAGCGGATCAAATCCCTGACCCATGACCGGCTCCGTCGCGGTCGGATCGGTCGTGGTGATCGCTCATGGGTTGCTCGACGCGCCGATAACTCGTCCGCGAGCAGGCTCACCCCACCGACACCGCCGCAGCCATCGCGGCGGTCCCCGGGGACGGGCCATGGAGCCGCTGCAAGCACCATTTCGTTCACATCGGCCGCCATTGTGTCGTTTGCAAACGAGACATGCGTGCTCTTCCAGGAGCCCGTTGATCTCTATCCGTGCGAGTGTGCAGCCTTGCCGGGGGCTTGACGAGTCGTCCACCGCATAGGCACGATATGCAGTACCGGTGGTACCGCCTTCTGGGCGTTATCCGAGGAAGGTGTCGACCGGCGATGTGTGGGGGTTGACGCCGCCCAGGAGGCTTGATGACAAGCGACGAGATTACCGACTCTGAACTGAAGGAGAAGCGGATCGCGGGTCGTGCTGACTTGGCCATCATGTTTGAGTGTCGCGTTCGTAACTGTGGGAGACAGCCGGTATGACCTCGCAGCATCAGACAACCCCACACGCCGAGCCAATTCCACTAAACACAACACGCCCCCAGAAGCTATGAACGAAGCCGCGCCTGGCGCGCAGCGAACGGGCGGCGGTCTCGGCGAGGGTCCGGTGCCTGCGCAGGGTTGGGCAATATTCCGACCCGCGCCTGTGCGCTGCGATTGTTGACCGGCTTACATTTGGCGGCAACATCATCGAGACCGGCACCGACTCCTACCGCCTCGCCCACACTCGCGCCGCACGGGCTGCGACATGATCAATCGCACCCCTAAGGGCCGGCCCCAGCACCCATCCCGAGCTCCCTCCGGTCGATCCACCTCGATCGCACGAGCCTGACACCAGCTGTCTCTCGCGGGGTCGGTTAGGAGCAACGTTTAGCAGTCAGAAGTCGGGTCCTTTGTGCAACGAGATACGTACACCCCTTTTGGTCGTCTCGATTGCGATGCGACTCATGATCTCCGTGCGGAGGTGGGACGGAAGCTGCGCGGCCTGCCATGCGCGCTCTCGGTGGACGTCTTGAGCCTGTCGTGCCGCGACGGCGCGAAGCGCGTAATACGCGCCTCCGTATGCGTGCTGAGGAACGTGGGCAGTGGCCACCGCCTGGCCCGCCGCATGAGCCGCCGCGATCGCGGCCGGATTGGTGGTGTCCTTCGCGGCGGCATGAGCGTCAAGGGACGCCTTGCGGATTGTTGCCATCTTGAATTGACCCGAGCGAACCCAATCCCGACCGGCTTCAATGGCGCTTCTGGGCCGGACGTCGTCAGGGCGAGCGGCCTCGAAGCTAGACAACACACGCTCGGCGCAATCAAGCGCCCAGATCGCCATCAGCCGTTGGTCGTCTCGCGAGAATTTTTTCATGACCTTAAGTTTCCCCCTCGGCTCATGGTCAAGGCCGGTCAATTCGAACCGCGCAACCAGTGGCCATGGACTCATCATCCCTTGATGACGCGACACCTCGAGCTCCCCTATCACGTGGGGCCGGAACCGCTGCAGAACACCGGGGCCAAATTACTTGACGAGACCCACGCTTCCTCTTAAGTCCGCGCGTACCGCGAACCCCTGAAATCTGGAGAAAGTTTTTTCCAGGCGAGCGGTCGCGGACCGTGCTATCACCATTGTCCCAGGTCGAACCGACATGTTTCGGCATAGCGGAGCGCTCTAGGCCCTGGACCACGAGACCGAAAGATGGCCTTTCAGCCGCAGACAGCGCTGTTCAAAGCAAAGAGCCCGGGTCGGTCGCAAGGACCGAATACCGGGCTCTTCCTGGCTTTAACCGGGCACGCGTTACACGTCACACCGGCCTGTATGCACTCAATCGTACGTGGAGCCCTGATAGAACTCAACGGTGACGGCACCGGGCCCCTGGGTTGAACAATGGTTGAGCCCCCAGCGATTCCACACGTACATGCTCCTGGCCGGTGGGGACCGCACCCGTGCTCTCGACCTGCACGAATGGAACACCCAGCTCAACGCCGCACTGCTGCACGATTTTGCCCACCTCGAAGTTGGCCTTCGCAACTTCTACGACCGGGCACTCATGAACGCCGTCCAGCCAGGCGAAGCCCACTGGACCGACCCAGCTTCGTTCACCGCGCTATTCCCGGCGGTACCGGGCAATGACGCCCGCACCCACGCCGACCTGGCCTCCGCACGCACCAAGGCCGGCGGCCCGTCCGCCCCTCCCGGAAAAATCCTTGCCGAGCTGACCTTCGGGTTCTGGGTCCTGCTGACCAGCTCGCGGCACACGACGCTTCTCTGGAACCCACATCTGGAAGCTCTCTACCCAGCCGGGTCCCAGCGACACAAAATCCACTTCGGCCTCGATGACATGCGTAAGGCGCGCAACCGGGTCGCTCACCACGAGCCCGTCCGCGTCGCCGACGTCAACAACCTGATTCGCCGAATGCGCCGCTACGCCGGTTACATCTCTCCCAATCTCCGGCACTACATCCGACGGACCAGCACCGTCGACTCGCTCTTGCAGTCACGCCCTTGACGTGGTGCGCGCGCGCGAGCGAGATCACCGTCGCCCGGTAAGCGCATCGATTATGTCGGCTACTGCGCGACCGATATCGGTAATGCCGGTGGTCGAGCCGGTGGTGCGAACGACATAGGCCGCTAGAAGGCAGAAGCAGACGATCGCAACGATGCTGACGACGGTGGCGTTGGTACTCATGGGCGGTGCTCCATCGGGCGGATACGACCGGAACCGCGGAGCGACTCCGGCGCCGCGCGGTCAGCGCGGTCCATACTTTCGAGGTCGCCACAGGCAGAAATACAGGGTGTGCAGGGAAGCTGCCCTACTCGTTGCATAAGCGGGAAGCTAGTAAACCACTGTGCAGGACTTTGGCCGATAGCCCTCTGAACAGCAAAAATGGGCGATCTGTCGCAGTGGAAGTGACTCAGGACAGAACAACGCCCAGCGGACGCAACCCAGCCGTCGTGCGTACGTGTGGGATGCCGTGAGTGGGTCCACGGCGTGAGCCCGGAAAGCGTTATAGCTTTCTGTCGTTCTAGCAGTTTAGAGCTTAAACATTAAAACGTTGTAGCACCTAAGCGTTACAGAGTTACAGCGCTATAATGCTGATGTGACAGTCAACATTGCTGTGTGCCACTCCCGTAAGGGTGGTGTGGGCAAGTCTTTCCTGGCCTACGAGCTGGCCCATCTGCTGGATGCGGTTCTTGTCGATCTAGAACACGACGGGGGAGGCGTGACGGCCAAGTGGGGGTATCGCCCCCAAGATCACCCACGATCACGGCTTCTGGATGCACTGGAAGCGGGCGCCGCCGCGCCGCGGCCGCTACGCGGATTCAAGAAGCCCGACCTCATCCCAGGTCATCCCGATCTCTATGACCAGCAGCCCGACGCCGACACCATTGCTGGTGCCCTCACCAAATGGGCATCCGAATGGGGCAAACCGTGGATCGTGGTCGACACCCATCCCGGCGCCAGCCCAGCTGCCCACGGTGCCCTGGCCGTGGCCAACATCGTGCTGGCCCCGACTGCGCTACGCACCGCTGAACTCGACGCCACCGCCGAGCTGGTCAATGAGGCGGCCGACTACCCGCTCGTCATCGTCCCCAACTTCGTCCCCACAACACCACCGGCCGCCGAAATTCAGCGACTGCGCAGCATCATCGCCAACACACCCGTACAGGTCGCTCCACCGATACCGACCGCGCTGCACGTAGGAACACGCAAGAAGCGCATCGCCATCACCGCCGAAGCGCCACCTGCGAAGTCACTACAGAAAGTCGCGGCCGCGCTCACCGATCTCAGCACCTTCGTGAAGGAGTACGTCAATGGCTGACGGTCTGGACTCGCTCACAGCCATGCGCTCGAAGTCGACCACATCGCGCCGCACAATCCCGCCACCGCGACACCAGCCGCGTCGCACGCCGGTTGACATGCCCGCCGCACCATCGCCAGCAGCCGTATCCGAACCGCCCAAGGTGCGGCCGCCGGCGGCCCCTGTCTCGGCGGCAACCCCGCCGGCTTCCAGCACCGACCTCACAAAAGTGTCGATCTACCTCGACGACA
>JAGQTS010000234.1 GCA_020438895.1 Mycobacterium sp. | reverse complement strand
GGTAGCCGCCCGAGGTGTGCATGATCCCCTTGGGCTTCCCCGTCGTTCCGGAGGTGTAAAGCAGGAACAGCGGCTGTTCGGAGTCGAAGGCCTCCGGCATGTGCTTCGTGGATGCCCGCTCCACCGTCTCGTGCCACCACAGATCGCGGCCCTCCGTCCAGTCCACGTCGATACCGGTCCGGGCCACGACCAGGACGTGCTGGACCGAAGGCTGGCCTGCAACGGCATGGTCGACGGCGTCTTTGAGTGACACCGCAGTTCCCCGCCGGTACTGGCCGTCGGTGGTGATCACCAGCTTGGCTTCGGCGTCCTCGACTCGTGCCCGCAGTGCCGTTGCCGAGAAGCCGCCGAAGACCACCGAGTGCATGACGCCCAGGCGGGCACAGGCAAGCATCGCGACGATTGCCTCCGGCACCATCGGCATGTAGATGGCAACCCGGTCACCGGCAACCAGACCCAGCCCGGTCAGGGCATTGGCCGCCTGACAGACCATGTCCTGCAGTTCGCGGTAGGTGATGGATCGCGCGTCCCCTACCGGCTCACCCTCCCAGTGGATGGCGACTCGGTCGCCGTTTCCGGCCTCGACATGGCGGTCGACGCAGTTGTAGGCAACGTTGAGCCTTCCGCCGACGAACCACCGCGCTACGGGCGCTTGTGACCAGTCGAGCACATCGCTGAACGGGGTATCCCAGGTCAGACGCTCTGCCTGCTCGGCCCAAAACGCCAGCCGGTCGGCCTCGGCGCGGTCGTAGAGATCAGCGGTCGCGTTCGCGTTGGCAGCGAAGTCCGGTGGCGGCGGAAAGGAGATGGGTTGTTCTGCGTGCCCCTCGGTCATGGTGCGAGCCTAGTTCCTGGTGCGGGGCCAGGTCTTCGCATCGGCACACCCACGCGAAGGCTCCGCTCCTGCCGCCGATAACGTGACAGGCCGTGACCGACGTTGGGCCGCAACGGCGGACGAGCCGTGACCCGCTGGCCCCCCTTCTCGACGTGCCGGGCCTGACCGAGGCTGCCGACGCCGCGCGCGTAGCGCTGGGAAAGGTTCACCGCCATCGCGCCAACGTGCGCAAATGGCCGGTGACTGCGGCAGAGTCGGCGGTCCGTGGAGCCCGTAGCTCCTCGGCCCTGGACGGCGGCGGTGTCGATATCGCATCCGCCGGTGAGGATCCGGTACTGGCCGGAGCGTTGCGGGTTGCCCAAGCGGTCGAAGGCGGCACCACCAACATTGTCGGTAGTTGGCGACGTGCGCCCCTGCAGGCGTTGGCACGCTTGCATTCGCTGGCCGCGGCAGACCTCGTCGGCGAAGAGGAACTTGGTCGGCCGGCCCACCGGCCAGAAGTCGCGGCACGGCTTGATCTGATGACCCGACTGGTCACAGGAACCACAACGGTGCCAGCGCCCATCCTTGCCGGCGTCGCGCATGGTGAGCTTCTGGCGCTGTCGGCCTTCGGTAGCGCGGACGGTGTCGTTGCACGGGGAGTCTCACGCCTGGTGACCATCGCCTGCGGCCTGGACCCGCACGGATTGGGGGTGCCAGAGGTCTACTGGCTGCGCAGGGCTGAGGACTACAAGAGTGCCGCCGACGGCTTCGCCAGCGGCAGTCCCGAGGCGGTCGGGTCCTGGCTGATCATGTGTTGCCGGGCGCTGGAAGACGGAGCGCGCGAAGCGTTGTCCATCGCCGAGGCGGCCGGGTAATGACAGCGCGCACTCCTCAGCCGCGATTGCCGCAAACAAAAGCGGGCGGCGCTCCGAACATTGTTCGGCTCGCCGCCCGCCAACACGGTTTCTTGGTTACCAAGCGTGCTCTGTGGGTTGCGTGGGTCGGCCTCGGCGACCTTCCGCTGCGCTTCGGTTGGAACTCCGCCCAAGGAGTCCCAATACCGGCCGCTATGCGTAATCTCGCAGGCCCGCAACACTTCTGCCATCTTCGCGGCGTGCTCCGCGTGGGTGCCAGAAACCGTGCTCGGTAGTCCGGGTCGGGAGAAAGGACCTTCTCTTCCGGTCCTGCCTTGGCCTTGCCGGGCTTCCTTGCCTCCATTTGTACTACGTGACAGCCATCACAGCAAGGGGTAGATCCCGATCCGTGTCGGGAGCGTTACAGCAAACTCATGGGCGGGATTGCCCAATGGCGATGGGGCATTCGGTTTGGTCGGGCGACCTGGTCTCGATGGGGTGACGCCTGGCATAGGCACACGGACTCGGATCCGGAGGGGCGCCCCTGCTCCGTCATGGGATTTTCACAGGAAACGCTGGGATTTTCACAGGAAAAACGAGGGATTCGCCCCCGGGAATGACTTGCGTAATCACGACCGCGCGTGTGTATAGTGGGCACAACCTGGCCTAAGCCGGGTGTGCATCAGCCCGACCCCCCGGGGCTGATACACGACGACCCTCGCCTCCTCCCCCCCTGGCGAGGGTCGTCCTCATTTTCAGCCCGGTTGAACATGCTGCGCCGACCGATTCGCGCGGAACATCCTCGCGTCCACAGGCGTGCGGCTATCCACAGCGATGATGCTGACCGGCTGGCGACTCAGCCGAGTCCCGCGCAGTCTGGCGGCCATGACCTCAACCGCAACGGTGCTCGCTCTGCTCGGTGAACCCGACCTGCTTGCCGACGCCGAGCGCGTGATCGCAGCGGCGGGGGCCCACATGGTTCCGGCAACGACCCCGGCCCGGCAGAGCTGGATCGCTGCAGCCGCGGTGATTCTCGACGAGGTGTGTGCACGCCGTTGTGTCCAGACGTCGATGCCCCGGCGGGACGGTGTTGTTCTGGTTGTCCCGGAGGAGCCCACCCCGGCGGTGTGGTCAGCCGCGATCGCGGTTGGTGCGCAACATGTTTGTGCGCTGCCCCGCCAGGAGACCGAGCTGGTCCACGTGCTGTCTGAAGCTGTTGAGCAGGGGGAGGCAGCGTCGACGCTTGGGCCGGTGATCGCCGTCATCCCTGGTCGTGGTGGTGGCGGTGCCTCGGTGTTCGCTGCTGCGATGAGCCAATGCGCGCAGCAGGCGCTCCTGATCGACCTCGATCCCTACGGCGGTGGAGTTGACCTCCTGCTCGGCATCGAATCTACGCCGGGCCTGCGCTGGCCCGACATCACCGCACACGGTGGCCGGCTGGGCTGGTCAGCGGTGCGAGAAGCGCTGCCGCGCCGCGGCACGGTCACGGTTCTGTCTGCCGCCCGCGGCTTTCACGACATCGATCCCCACCTTGTGGCGGCGATGGCTGACGCCGGTCGCCGCGGCGGCAGCGCGGTGGTGTGTGATCTATCCCGCCAGGTCTCCGGGCCTTGCGCGATGGCACTGGAACTGGCCGACCTGGTCGTCGTGGTGGCGGGCTGCGATGTCCGCGGCATAGCCGCCAGCGCGGCTCTGACCAATGTTCTTCGGTCGGTCAACCCGAACGTCGGCCTGGTCCTCAGAGGACCCGCACCGGGAGGAATGACCACTCGCGATGCCGTCGAGGTGGTGGGCGTTCCCCTGCTCGCTGCGATGCGCCCCGAGCCGATGCTGGCGCAGCGACTCGACCAGCGGGGACTGAGATTACGCCGTCGCTCACCGCTCGCCGTCGCCGCGCAACGGGTCCTCGGCCTACTCAACTCCTCGGGGCGTCCGGCATGACCGGCCCCCTCGTCGACCGAGTCCGGGAACGACTGGCGACCGGATCCGGACCGATCCATCCGGCGAGAGTTGCCGCGGCAATACGGGCGGAGTCCGGCGGCGTCCTGGGAGATAGCGAAGTGCTTACCACGTTACGCACCCTGGAGACTGAGCTCACCGGCCTGGGCATTCTGGAGCCTCTTGTTGCGGCTGAGAACACCACCGACGTCCTGGTCACCGCACCGGACGCAGTGTGGGTGGATTCCGGAAACGGCCTACACCGCAGTGATGTTCGATTTCGTGACGAATCGGCTGTCCGGCGGCTGGCGCAGCGCCTCGCCGTCGCGGCCGGGCGTCGGCTCGACGACGCACAACCGTGGGTCGATGCGCAGCTGCCCGTTATGGGAACCGGCCGGATCACCGTCAGGGTGCATGCGGTGCTGCCGCCGATCGCTGCGGGCGGGACAACCCTGTCGCTTCGTGTTCTTCGACCCGCGACCCAGGACCTGGAATCCTTGGCAGCGTCCGGGGCGATCGCCGGCGACGCCATGGTGTTGCTCAACCGGATCATCGAGGCGCGGCTGGCGTTTCTGGTGTCCGGCGGGACAGGAGCCGGCAAGACAACGCTGTTGGCAGCCCTGCTCGGCGCGGTAGCGCCCGATGAACGCATCCTGTGTGTCGAAGATGCTCCTGAACTGGCCCCTCAGCACCCGCATCTGGTTCGGCTTCTTGCCCGTGGAGCCAACGTCGAGGGCGTCGGTGAAATCACGCTACGCCACCTCGTTCGCCAGGCGTTGCGGATGCGGCCGGACCGGATCGTCGTCGGCGAGGTCCGCGGCGCGGAGGTCATCGACCTGCTCGCCGCTTTCAACACCGGCCATGAGGGCGGGGCGGGAACGGTGCACGCCAACAGCCCGGCAGAGGTTCCCGCGCGATTAGAGGCGCTCGGTGCCTTGGGCGGGTTGGATCGGGGCGCGCTGCACAGTCAGGTGGCGGCGGCGATCAACGTCATCGTGCATGTCGGCCGTGGCCCTGCGGGACGGCGGGTCGAGCACATCGCCATGCTCAGAAGCGATACGGCGGGAATGGTTCACGCACTGCCGGTCTGGCACGTCGGCTCCGGAATGGGTCCCGCACTCCCGACGCTGCGCCAGATGATCGCCGAGAGGTGCGGTCGGTGAACAGCAGCACCTCTGCTTTGGTATTTCTTGCCGCAGCGCTACTGATGGTGCCACCCACGGGGCGCCGCCTGACTGCAGCCAATCGTGGTTTCCCTCTCGGCACACGGAGCGGGGCTGTGGGCCTCGCCGGACTCGTCGCCGTACTGGCGGTGGCGATCGGCCCAACGGTCGCGCTCGCCGTCGCGCTAGTGCTGTCAACCCTCGCTGTCCGGCGGCGCCGACGGCTCCGCCGCAGTGAAGGACGCAGCGAAGCCCGGGCCCTCGCTGCGGCTCTGGAAATCCTCGTCGGTGAGCTGAGGGTAGGGGCCCACCCGGTCAGGGGATTCACCATCGCCTCCTCAGAAGCCGGCGTGGGCAGCGCATCCGCGCGTGCGGTCGGTGCAGCGTTAGCGGCGGTGGCTGCCCGAGCGCGGCTGGGGGCGGACGTCGCCGCCGGATTGCGGGAGAACGCCCGGCGTTCTGCTGCCCCGCAGTACTGGTCAAGGGTTTCGGTGTATTGGCAATTGGCGGCTGAGCAGGGACTGCCGATGGCCAAACTGATGCAGACGGCGCATAAGGACATCACCGATCGGCGACGGTTCGTCGACCGCGTGGATGCGGGCCTGTCCGGTGCGCGCGCGACTGCGATGGTCCTGGCGGGTCTGCCTGTCCTGGGTGTGCTGTTGGGTCAACTCGTGGGAGCCCGCCCGCTCGGTTTCCTGCTCGGGGACGGGGCCGGAGTTCTCGCGGCGGGTTCGACGCTGCTGTGCGCGGGGATCTTCTGGTCGGATCGCATCCTCGACGGGGTGGGTTCGTGACGGCGGCGGCGGTTTTCCTCGCCGCTGCTGTGCTGGCGGGCGTCGGACCGCTGCGCACCAGACACCGTGCCGGGTTGACCTCGGGCCCGATCGTGCCACGTACGGGTGATCGATCCCGGCGGGACCCACTCGCGCTCGCCTCGGCGCTGGATGTCTTCGCGGTCTGCCTGTCCTGCGGTCTATCGGTATCCGCCGCAGCGGCGGCGGCCGGCCAGTCGGCACCGCCGGTACTCCGGTCGGTCCTGCACCGTGCCGCCGAGCTCTTGGCCCTCGGCGCAGCGGGCGAGGAAGCATGGTCCACCGCGGCCGATGATCCGACCTGTCAGGCGCTGGTGCGTCTGGCGAGGCGTTCGTCAGTGTCGGGAGCCGCATTGGCAGATGGCGTGGCCGACCTCGCCGAGCAGTCACGGCAGGAGGCAGCGCACAGCGCGGTGGCCGCCGCCGAACGGGCCGGGGTCCTGATCGCGGGGCCGCTGGGTCTGTGCTTTCTCCCCGCGTTCGTCTGCCTGGGCATCGTGCCGGTCGTCGCCGGTCTGGCCGGTCACGTCTTCAACACGGGTCTCTTGTGATCGCAACGGAAGTTCACATGCACCAATCGGAGAGGACATGCAATGTGGTCGAAAGTAACTCACGCCATCCGTACTCGGCTGCCGCTGATTGTGGCCGACGAGGCGGGAATGTCGACAGTCGAATACGCCATCGGCACCATCGCGGCCGCGGCATTCGGCGCGATTCTGTACAGCGTCGTCACCGGCGATTCGATCGTCGCGGCGCTGACCAACATCATCTCCCGAGCGCTGACCTCCCGGGTGTAGGACCGGGTGCGAGCAGCCGTGAAGCTGGCTTCAGCACGGTCGAGACCGCGCTTGCTGTGGTGTCCCTTGCGGTGGTGCTTGTGCTGTGTGCCGCCGGCATCACCGCGCTTGCGATGCAGATCCAGTGCATCGACGCGGCCCGGGAAGCGGCGCGGCTGGCCGCCCGCGGCGACCCGCTGGCCGCAAGCTCGGCGATGGTCAGGGCGCCGGCCGGTGCGAGCGTGGAGTTACGGCCCCAGGGCAGTTTCGTCGTTGCGCGGGTCAGCGGACGCTCGCCACTGCTGCCCGGGCTGCACATCGAGGGGCTGGCAGTGGCCGCGAACGAAACCGGCCGCTGACGATACCGGAGCTGCATCCGTGCTGGCAGCGTTCCTGGTCTGCGCGCTGGCGGGAATCTCAGTTGCTGCTATCTGGGTCGGCTCGGCTGTGGTCGCCCGCCACCGCGCCCAGGCGGCGGCAGACCTGGCCGCTTTGGCCGCCGCGCACCGGGTTCCGGCCGGCCGGACCACCGCCTGCCGGGGGGCTCAGTCCCTGGCTGCCGCCATGGGAGCCTCAGTGACCAAATGCGAGTTGGACCATGTGGATGTCTACCTCACTGTTCAGGTTCACACCGGAGCCCGACTCGGCGGGGTAGCGGAAGCGACGGCCAAAGCCGGGCCGGCATTGGCAGCCCGGGCGAACGGAACTGGCCGCGGCTAACCGGGGTCACCGGCAAGGCCATCGTCACTGGCCGGCAGTTCGTCGGGCATCGCCTCCTCACCGACCGCTTCGACGAGGTTCATCGCGCGGGCGACCACGTGCTCACTACCGTCCTCTGCAGTCTCCATCAGGGTGCGAGCGCACCAGCCGACCTTGCGGGCCCGACCCTGCTTGTCGTGGAAATCCCATGTGGCGCAATATGTTCTGTCAGGTGTGGCATCGATTGCCCAGGCCAGTTCTTTGGTCTCGTCCGAGTTGAGGCCCTGACTGGGGAAGTCGTCGGCGAACGCGCGCCCAGTCGTAGCCTCGATCGAAGGGTCCAGCCCGGCGTTGACCAGGTACTCCACGGTGACTGATCCCTCGCCGGTGGTGATATCCCATTTCAGCGGACCCGGCACGGGGCGCTCCGGGGGATCGGCGTCCGTTGGCCCGCACCAGACGTGCACGCCGTGAATCCGGCCGTCCGACATCGCCACCGGTTCGGTGCGTATCACCCGACTGTTGTTCGGCGTAATGCTGGCCAGGCCGGTGCCGGTGCTGACGGTTTCGGCTATTGCAGTCTGGATGGCTGCCAAGTTCGGGTCCTTTCGGAGGAACACGACCACCGGAACGAAGTTCTCCACCTTCCGTCCCTGAGCCACCACGACGGGCTCGTCGCCGAGTGTCTCCACGAGCAGCCAATCCTGAACCACTCGGTCAGCTTAACCGCGGGGGGCGCAAGGGGGCCCGCCGGTAGCGATGAAGTTGCAGGTCAGAAGGTTGATTCGAGGTGACATCGGAGATAGGTGTTGCCAATCCGGGGAAGCCCGGCGTATTTTTCAGCTACGTCCACCGCGTGGGCTTGTCGGGCCGCTCGTGTTTACCACCGCTTGATTCGCAACTCCGGTTCACTCGGGCCGCCTCGAGAATCGGGTTACCAGCGAATCCCGCTGCTCGAAAACCCAGTCGCGGCTGTCGACCGTTATCGAGGGGTCGGTCGGCGGCCGCGAAGGAGGGCCTGTATCCGCTCCGCAGATCGCGGCTTGCCGGTCAGCTGTCAAGTTCGCGCACCAGCAGGCGTAACACGTCCACCGCCCCGCCCTTGTCGAGTGGATCGTTGCCGTTCCCGCATTTGGGTGACTGGACGCACGAAGGGCAGCCATGTCGGCACTCACAGGCGGCGATCGCCTCGGCCGTAGCGCCCAGCCACATGTGGGCGG
Organism: Mycobacterium sp.; assembly: GCA_020438895.1. Taxonomy (GTDB): domain Bacteria; phylum Actinomycetota; class Actinomycetes; order Mycobacteriales; family Mycobacteriaceae; genus Mycobacterium. The sequence continues at coordinate 2,480 of JAGQTS010000234.1, read as the reverse complement.
ACCGGTAGCCGCGTTCGGCGAAACCCGCGCCCCCCGGATGGCCGTCGTAGACGAATACGGTCGGAAGTCCTGACTCGCCGGCGGCGGTCGAAAGACCGCCGACATCGCTTCGGTCGCAGCTGGCCACCAGCGGCAACAGCCCGATCGCGGCATGCTCGGCAGCGTGCAGCGAGCCCGGAATCCGTTGTGGCTCAATCCCGTTTCGGTGAAGTGCCGTGGGTTCGATGGTGTACATCACAGCCGATGTCGACATCTGCCGTTCCGGCATGTCCAGGTCGACGAAGTCGATGACTTCGCCGGTCAACCGGCGCCTGACGAACCCGATCACCCGGTGGGTGACGGAAACCGGGACAAGGCCGAGGGTGACTGCCCCGTAGCCGACCCGTTCGCCCTCGCCGGTGACGGTGAGGTGGGTGAGTTCGCGGGCGAACGTCGTGTAGCCGGGATTCTCGGCATGCACGTATGCCAAGCCGAGGTCCAGGTCGAGGTCATCGACCAGATACGAGTTGCCCTGGTGGAGGTAGACCGCCCCGGGGTGGACGGTGGCGGGAGCTCGCGCGGCCTCAGTGCTGCCGACGACCCGCCCGGTGTCCTCCTCGAGGATGGTGATCCCGCCTGCGGCGGATCCCCGGATGTCGACGTGATCGTGCGGGTCGGCGCCGGGTGTCGGGAAGTAGCGGTCTCCCCGTCGGCGCAGGAGCCCGTCGTCGACAAGGTTCTCGGTAACCGTGAGTAACCCCCAGGCGGTCACCTCGCAGTGGTGCAGCGGGAGCTCGGCGGCGGCGCAGAGCAGTTGTGGTCCGGCGACGTAGGGGTTGGCCGGATCGATCACCACGCGCTCGACCGGTTTTCCCAGTAACGCCTCGGGATGGTTCACCAGGTAGGTGTCGAGTGGGTCGTCGCGGGCAATCAACACCACCAGTGCGCCCTGGCCGCGGCGACCCGACCGGCCGGCCTGCTGCCAGAACGAGGTCACGGTGCCGGGGAAACCCGCCAGCAACACCGCATCCAGCCCCGCGATGTCGATGCCGAGTTCGAGTGCGTTGGTGGTGGCCAGGCCGCGCAGATGTCCGTCGGCCAACGCCCGTTCGAGTTCCCGGCGGTCCTCGGCGAGGTAGCCGGCACGGTAGGACGCGATGGTGTCGCTCAGATGGGGAGCGGTGTCGGCAAGTCGCGCGCGAGCGCCCAGTGCGGTCAACTCCGCGCCACGCCGGGACCGGACGAATGTCATCGTGCGGGCGCCTTCGGCGACCAGGTCGGCCATCATCCGTGCGGCTTCGGCACCGGCTGATCGGCGCAGGGGTGCGTCGTTCTCGCCAGTCACGTCGTCGACGAACTGGGGCTCCCACAGCGCGATGGTCCGTCCACCGTGCGGCGATCCGTCGTGAGTCACCTCGGCCACCGGCCGGCCGATCAAGGCCTCGGCCGTAGCGCCGGGGCAGGCCGTCGTCGCGCTGGCGAAGATCACGGTGGGTCCGGTCGAGTCGGGGCCTGAATAGCGCGCACACAGCCGCAGCAGCCTTCTCAGAACCAGTGCGACGTTGGAGCCGAAAATGCCTCGGTAGTAGTGACATTCGTCGACGACGACGAAGCGAAGGCGGCGCAGGAACGGACCCCAGCGGGCGTGGTTGCGCAGCAGGGATGTGTGAATCATGTCGGGGTTGGAGAACAGCCACCGTGCCCGCTCCCTGGCAAATTGACGGATCTCGACAGGAGTGTCGCCGTCATAGGACGCCGGACAGACGTCGGCGAGGACCGGGCTGTCCGTCGTGAGTCGGTGGGCCTTCCGGAGCTGCTCATGACCCAAGGCCTTGGTCGGGGCGAGGTAGAGGGCCCGGGATCGCGAATCGCGGGCCAAGATGTCAAGTATCGGCAGCTGGAAGGCCAGTGACTTGCCGGAGGCGGTACCGGTGCTGATCACGACGTCGTTGCCACGGCGGGCCAGGTCCGCGGCTTCGATCTGATGGGACCAGGGGTGCTCGATCCCGGATCGACGCAGCGCGGCGACGGCCTCCGGGGCTACCCATCCCGGCCAGGGGCGGGGTTCGGCGGAGCGGGCCGGTAAGTCGATCAGGTGCCGCAATTCCGGGGCGGCTCGGTCCCCTCCGGAGTCGCCGCAGACCACGGCCAGCAACTCGTTGCCGAACGTCACGATGGCCCCCTTCGTCAGGTGCTGACTGATCTTCGGCCCGGTCCAGGCCCGTTCACGGAGGGATCCGGGCACCGAATTCGTTCCGAGACTGTCCTTACCGCCCGGAACATGATTTGATGGAGCCGGTCGCAGCTTCTGTGTTCGTGTCTCCACAATCGCAGGAACTTGTTGCGGTCGCAGTTCCTGCGAGGGTCTTTCTGCCGGGAGTGTTCCGGCAACTCTACGAAGGATGGCGGTCTCAACTGGCCCGGGCTGCCGAAACATCGGCGGACCGCACTCGTAGTAAGAGAAGGAAAGTACGAAAGATGCCACAGGGAACTGTGAAGTG
>JAGQTS010000233.1 GCA_020438895.1 Mycobacterium sp. | reverse complement strand
CGACGATTCCTGCGGCACCTGAACGACGTCGCGCCCGCGAACCGCGCCGGAGAGGAGCCCGGTCCAGTGTCCACCGGCAGTGGGGATGTCGATGCCGGATCGACGCAGGTCAAGCCTCGCCGATTCGCCTACCCGCCGAACCTCTACGTCGTCGACGGCGGTCCTGCGCAGGTCAACTCCGCTCAGAGAGTCCTCGACGAGTTGGGCATCACCGACGTTGCGGTGATCGGCTTGGCCAAGCGCCTCGAAGAGGTCTGGGTGCCGGCCGAACCTGACCCGGTCATCCTTCCGCGTAACAGCGAGGGTCTCTATCTGCTGCAAAGGGTCCGCGACGAAGCGCACCGATTCGCTGTCTCATACCACCGCAGCCTGCGTTCCAAGCGGATGACCGCATCGGCATTGGACAGTGTCCGCGGATTGGGGGAGACCCGCCGCAAGGCCCTGGTGACCCATTTCGGTTCGGTGGCCCGGCTGCGAGAAGCCAGTGTTCAGGAGATCACCGCGGTTCCCGGAATCGGGGTGGCCACCGCCAGCGCGGTCCTGCAGGCCCTCCGGGCGGATGGGGGCACGTCGGCGGTGGTGCCTGATTCGGCGGCTTCACCGCCGGTGCCTGATTCGGCGGCTTTGCCGCCGCAACCCGAGCCGCCGGGAGAAGATCGGGTGGAACACCATGACTGATGACGATCAAAGGCAGACCGACACGGTTCCCGTGAGCGCGGCCGCGATCGACGTCGTGCTGGTCACCGGGCTGTCCGGCGCCGGCCGCGGTACCGCTGCCAAGGTGCTCGAGGATCTCGGCTGGTACGTCGCAGACAACCTGCCACCTGAATTGATCGCCCGCATGGTCGATCTCGGGCTGGCGGCGGGATCACGGATCACCCAGCTCGCGGTGGTGATGGACGTCCGGTCCCGCGGCTTCACCGGTGACCTGGACCTGGTCCGCAACGACCTCGCCGAGCGCGGGATCACACCGCGGGTCGTGTTCCTCGAGGCCTCCGATGACATCCTCGTCCGCCGCTACGAGAACAACCGGCGCAGCCACCCGTTACAGGGAAACCAGACCCTCGCCGAGGGAATTCAGGCCGAGCGAATGGTGCTGGCCGGGGTGCGCGCGGGCGCCGATCTGGTCATCGACACCTCCGCGTTGTCGGTACCTTCGCTGCGCGCCGCCATCGAGCGTGCCTTCGGTGGTGAGACGGTGGCTCTGACCAGTGTCACCGTTGAGTCCTTCGGGTTCAAATACGGGCTGCCGATGGACGCCGACATGGTGATGGATGTGCGTTTCCTGCCCAACCCGCACTGGGTCGACGAGTTGCGACCACAGACCGGACAGTCGCCGGCGGTGAGTGACTACGTGCTCCGCCAACCGGGAGCGTCGGAGTTTCTGCAGACATACCATCAGCTGCTAAAGCTGGTCTTGGACGGCTATGTCCGGGAGGGAAAGCGGTACATGACGGTGGCGATCGGATGCACTGGGGGCAAACACCGAAGTGTCGCGATCGCCGAGGCGCTGTCGGGGCTACTGGGACTCAACGAGCACCTCAGCGTCCGGGTTCTGCACCGCGACCTGGGGCGGGAATGATGATGGCGGGCGAGAGCACACGCAGGGCGGCGGGGCGGAGATGAGCCATCGGATTGTCGCCCTCGGCGGAGGTCACGGGCTGTACGCGACGCTATCTGCCGCGCGCAGGCTCACCCCGCACGTCACAGCTGTGGTCACCGTCGCCGACGACGGCGGCTCGTCGGGCCGGCTGCGATCGGAGCTCGACATCATCCCGCCGGGAGATCTGCGCATGGCGTTGGCGGCTCTGGCCGCCGACAGCCCGCACGGCAGGCTGTGGGCGACCATCATCCAGCACCGGTTCGGCGGCAGCGGGGCGCTGGCCGGCCATCCGATCGGCAATCTGCTGCTGGCCGGACTCGACGAGGTCCTTGCGGATCCGGTTGCCGCACTCGATGAGTTGGGCCGGATCCTGGGCGTCATGGGTCGGGTGCTGCCCATGTGCCCGATCGCCTTACAGATCGAGGCTGACGTTTCGGGACTCGAGAGTGATCCGCGGATCAGCCGGGTGATCCGCGGGCAGGTCGCGGTCGCCACCACGCCGGGGAAGGTTCGCCGGGTTCGGCTGCTACCCGGCGACCCGCCGGCGACCCGGCAGTCTGTCGACGCCATCATGACGGCCGATCTGGTCGTACTCGGCCCGGGGTCGTGGTTCACCAGCGTGATTCCGCATGTTTTGGTACCCGGACTGCTGGCGGCGCTCAAGTCGACCCCGGCCCGCCGGGCCCTGGTGCTCAACCTCGCCGCTGAGCCCGGAGAGACGGCCGGGTTCTCGACCGAACGCCATCTTCATGTGCTCGCCCAACATGCGCCCGGCTTCACCGTCCACGACATCATCGTGGACAGCGCGCACGTGCCCTCTGAGCGGGAACGGGATCAGCTTCGCCGGACGGCGGCCCACCTGGAAGCGACGGTGGAGTTCGCTGACATTTCTCGACCTGGTACACCTTTACATGACCCGGCAAAGCTCGCCGCGGTGCTCGACGCGGTGCGTTCACGCCGTCCAGAGTCCCCGACGACGATCATTCCGGCGCCTGCCCAGCCGGGTTGGCAGGCGGGTGCGGTGAGGCGGCCCGGCGGACGGGGAGGTGACGACTCGTGGCGATGACGGCAGAGGTCAAAGACGAACTGAGTCGTCTGGCGGTGAATTCCGTCAGCGCCCGGCGGGCGGAAGTTGCCGCGCTGCTGCGGTTCGCCGGGGGCTTACACATCGTTTCCGGGCGGGTGGTCGTGGAAGCGGAGGTCGATCTCGGCAGCACCGCTCGTCGACTTCGCAAGGACATCCACGATCTGTACGGCTACAACGCCGTGGTGCACGTATTGCCCGCCAGCGGAATCCGCAAGAGCACCCGCTACCTGGTCCGCATCGCCAAGGATGGGGAGGCGCTGGCCCGCCAGACCGGACTGCTCGACATGCGGGGGCGCCCGGTTCGCGGACTGCCCGCGCAGGTCGTCGGCGGTAGCGTCATCGACGCCGAGGCGGCTTGGCGAGGGGCGTTCCTGGCGCATGGTTCGCTCACCGAACCGGGCCGGTCCTCAGCCCTGGAGGTCAGTTGTCCCGGGCCTGAAGCCGCGCTTGCGCTGGTCGGCGCCGCCCGCCGGTTGGGCGTCGGCGCCAAAGCGCGGGAGGTTCGCGGCACGGATCGGGTCGTGGTGCGCGACGGAGACGCGATCGCGACGTTGTTGACCCGAATGGGCGCCCAGGAGACCCGGCTCACCTGGGAGGAACGCCGGATGCGGCGTGAGGTTCGGGCGACGGCCAACCGGCTGGCCAATTTCGATGACGCAAATCTGCGCCGGTCCGCCCGCGCGGCGGTGGCCGCATCGGCACGGGTGGAACGCGCCCTGGAGATCCTCGCCGGTACCGTTCCGGACCACCTGGCCGCAGCCGGGCGACTGCGGGTCGAACACCGGCAGGCATCCCTGGAGGAACTGGGTCGGCTGGCCGACCCGCCGATGACCAAGGATGCCGTCGCCGGGCGTATCCGCAGGCTGCTGTCGATGGCCGACCGGAAAGCCAAGCAGGACGGAATACCGGATACCGAGTCGGCGGTCACCCCGGATCTGCTCGACGACGCCTGAGGTCAGCCTCGGCCGGGAACGGACCCGCGATCGGCCTCCAGCGCCCAGCGGATACCGCTGACCAGCGCCCAACCGGCGAGCCGCACTCCCGTTGCCTCCAGCACAGGCAGGTACGGCAGCCGCAACGGAAGCCGCGCCCAGACCGGAAGCAGGCCCACGGCGGCTGAAGCCAACACCCCGTAGGGGGCCCGCGCGGGCAGCGACAGGGGTGGAGTGAGCAGGAGGAAACGGGCCGCTTCGCGCGCGGACTCCGTGGCCTGCAGTTCCGGGCGATACCGGCTGAGGCGGGATCGCAACGCAGCTTCGGTCCGGGGCGGGTCGATCACCCCGAGCGCCTCGGCGACAAGCGCGGTGTCGTGGACGTAGGCGTCGCGGCCGTGTTGGTCCAGCGCCGCAGCGCCATAACGTTGATAGGCCTTCAGGAAGCTGTCCACCTCGGCGATGTGCACCCACTCCAGAAGGTGCGGATCATCTGCTCGATAGGGCGTTCCGTCCGGTGCCACGCCGTGCACCCGGCGGTGGATGCCGCGGACCCGGTCCACCGCTCGCTGTGCGTCGCCGGCGGTGCCGAAGGTGGTGACGGCCAGGAAGGTGCTGGTGCGCTGCAGGCGTCCCCAGGGGTCGCCGCGGTAATCGGAGTGCTCGGCCACACCGGCCATCGCCAGCGGATGGAGGGATTGGAGCAGCAGTGCGCGCAGGCCGCCGACGAACATCGAGGCGTCGGCGTGCACCTGGCGGATAGGCCGGTCCTCGGCGAACCAGCGCGGTCCCGGCGTCTCGTGGATACGGGCCCGGTTCTTCGGTCCGTCGGGGCCGGCGACCATGGCGAACAGACCGGCGCCGAGGCGCTCCCGCACCCGACCGAGGTCCAGTGTGGCTGTCATGATTGAGACGGTACGCCCACGGTTTCGACGCCGTCCCGCAGCCGATTTCTACCGGAACACCAACCGCCCGCGGTGGTGGACGCCGCGGCACTAGGCTTATCGGTGAAACTCAGTCGACTGGAGGAGACGCACGTGACGATCCGGGTTGGTGTCAACGGTTTCGGCCGTATCGGACGCAACTTCTACCGGGCCCTGGCAACGCAGAAGGCGGAGGGCAGGGCAACCGACATCGAGATCGTGGCGGTCAACGACCTCACCGACATCAACACCCTGGCTCACCTGCTGAAGTTCGACTC
>JAGQTS010000232.1 GCA_020438895.1 Mycobacterium sp. | reverse complement strand
TGGGGAAGCGAGCGGCAACGGCGGGACCGGCGGTGCGGGTGGAGACGCCGTTCTCGGTGGTGGCCCGGGCACCGGCGTCGCCGGTCTTGGTGGTGCCGGTGGGGCTGGTGGCACCGGCGGAACGGCGGGGACCGCCGGAGCCGACGGGCTGGTGATCCCCTAAGGCGCTACGGGGAGGGCGAAAAGGAAGGGCTCGGTACCGGGAATCCGGTACCGAGCCCTTCCCCTATCAGGTGGTTCGCCGAGCGGTTACCGCATTCTGCGGCGATAGGCCTCTCTGGTGCGTTCGGTGTGGTGACGCATCCGGTCCTGGGCGAGCTCGCTATTCGTGGCCGCAATGGCCTCGACCACCTCGGTGTGTTCATCCCATGAGGCCCGTCCGCGGATCCTCGCGAAGGTGGCGTGATACCACCGCACGCGAAGCTCGAAGGCGCTGAGCATCTCGGCCAGGAGGTGATTTCCCGACATCGTCACGACGTAGGAATGAAACGCGGCATTGGCGGAAACCAGCGCCGCCGGGTCCTCGGAGGCGAGTGCGTGTTCCCCGTCCCGCAGTAACGCGCGGAGCCGTTCGATGTGCAGGGGTGTGGCGTGTTGCGCCGCCAGCCTGGCGGACTCCGCCTCCAGTACCGCGCGAACGCCCAGCAGTTCGTCGGCCTCTTTGTCGGTGGGATTGTGCACGAACGTCCCCTGGCCGGGTCGTTGATCGACCCAGCCCTCGGCCTGAAGCTGTAACAGAGCTTCTCGAACCGGTTGACGGCTGACCCCGAGGGCGGCGGCGAGCTCGTTCTCGACCAGATGGTGTCCAGGCTGTAGGTCACGCGAGACGATCATCCCCAACAGCCTCTCTCGGACGATCTCACGCAGGGGCGCCGGGCGCTCCAGCGGCGGGTGTCCGAACGGGCCTGTTCGCCCCGCGGTCGTCGTCGTGGGTTCCGCGGGCTGCATGGAGGCTCCTGTCAGGTGGGCGCGATGGCCGAACGCAGCATGGTGTGTGAGACACCGTAACCACCTGAGGAGCAGGCCGGGACAGGTTTGCCATTCAGTATGGCATATTGTATACAAAATACATGAGTGAGGGCGCCCGCACCCCGCATCGAGTGGTGATCTTCGGCTTTTACGGTGTCCAGGCACTGGATGTCGTCGGGCCCAACGATGTCTTCACCCGTGCCGCCGATCTCACCGGCGGCGGATACTCGGTCACCATCGCATCGAGGTCCGGAGCCCCGGTACCGGCTGAAAGCGGCCTCTCGTTCCTCACCACGGTGATGCCCGCGCCGGAGGCCGTGGATATCCTCGTCCTGCCCGGGGGTCCCGGCGTTCATGCTGCCCGTGCGCATCCCGAGGTGATGTCATGGATCGAGGCCGCCGCACGCCGTGCGCACCGAGTGGTGGCCGTCTGCGGCGGAGCCTTCTTCCTGGCGCAGATTGGACTGCTCGACGGGTGCCGGACCGCAACGCACTGGTCGGTCGCACGCCGATTGGCCTGTGAGTTTCCGAACGTCGAGGTCGATTCCGAAGCGATCGTCCAGCGCAGTACGCCATCGGTGTGGACCACTGCCGGCATAGCGTCCGGGATCGATGTGGCGCTGGCGTTGGTCGAGGACGACTTCGGTGCCGACGTCGCCCGGGACGTCGCACGCTGGCTGGTTCTGCATCGATGCCACCCGGCCGGGCATCGTCATCTCGCTGCACCATCGTCGGCCCGGCAGGCGACTCGAGACTGTATCCGCGCAGCACTGGCGGCCATTGACGCTGAGCCGGGCGGTAAGCACACCGTCTCGGAGCTGGCCCGCCGTGCCGCGATGAGCCCCCGGCACTTCACCCGCGTGTTCGCCACGGAGGTCGGAGAAACACCTGCGGTCTATGTGGAGCGGGTGCGCGTCGAAGCCGCGCGTCGGGATCTCGAAGAATCCGGAGACACCGTGGCGAGGATCGCTGCCCGTCGTGGTTTCGGGACAGCGGAAACGTTGCGGCGCAGTTTCATTCGGCACAACGGCGTCTCGCCCGATCAGTACCGCAGGTCACTGGACGTCATCGACAACGTACGCGACGACGGCGATGGATGGCCACGAAACGCAGCCGCAGACAGGCTTGCCTCCACCAACGACAAGTAAGGCTGGACTCGGCCGGGGTGCAGCGTGATATACCTCATTGCCGGGCAGTCCAACGCCGTCGATGGGGGTTCGCCGTGGCATATTCCAGCTATGTAGGCCGAGTCGGGGCACTCGCCTTTGTGCTGGGCGTGGGCGGGGCCATCCTCGCGCTGCCCGCCGTGGCGGGCGCGGAGACCGGCGCCGATTCATCGCCGAGGGCGACGGACACCGCTGACCGGGGGAACGGAAGTGGTGGTGCGGTGGCGTCGCGCCCGGCCCGGGGTGGCGCCGCCAATCGCGCCCGCGAGACCGCCGCGTCCAACTCTGAGTCCGCCCCGGTCAGTGGCACCGAACGCGCCGAGCGCGGATCCACCCGGCTTGCCCGCGCCGAGGGTCGGGGCGCAACGGTGAACGAAGCCATCCCGCAGGCCGGCTATGGCGTGCCCGACGAAACGATCGGGTCGAGTCGGACCGCGGTCAGCGTGGCGGGCGTCTTGCCGGCTTCCGCCACGGAGCCGGCAAATCCTGCGGCCGCCCCCGTAGCGTGGGCGGTCGCGGCCGTCGCCCGGCGCGAAGTGACCGGCGCTGAGACGTCGGCCGCCACGTCATCGACCCCCGGGGCTGCGCAGGTCCTCGGGGGTCCCGCCGACTTCGCCGGGCTGGCCGCCGTTGTGGGCACACGGGTCACCGATGCGCTGGCCGATATCGCCGGCAGCCTGGGCGGCTCGGCCGGGACGACCCTGGTGGAGTTCCTGAGCCGTCCGACATCGACCGCCGGGGTGTCGGTGGGCGAGGCCGCCGGTATCGCCGCGGCCAACCTGTTGCGCTCCCTGGTCGGTGTCGCCACCGTCGCCGTACCGTCCATCGACGGCGCCGTGGACGCGGCCGTCATCGACGCCGCCATCTCGGCGCTGTCCGACCCGGCCCTGGCCGGTGCGCTGGGAACCGCCGCTTCGGGCCTGATATCAGATCTGGCTGGAGACGCAGGCGTGCGGGCACTGGTCGGCGGCGGGGTCTCCCAGATCGTCTCGGCCTTGGGTGGGGGAATGATCGGGGCGGAAGCCGCCAGCGCCCTCGGCGACGCCGCGGCCACCCTGCTGGCCGACCCGACTGTCGTGGCCGGTCTGGGCGCGGTGGCCAGTTCCGCGATCACCAACCTGCTCGGCCAGCCCACGGTCGTCGCCGTGCTCGCTGACGCCGTTCAAGGGGTCGGCGATGCCGCCCTGGCCGGAGACAGCCTGTCCGGAAGCCTCAGCGGCGCTGTGCAGGGCCTGCTCTGGTCGGTCCAGAACGATGCCGAACTCGCCGCGGCGGTGAGGGCGGCGCTGACCGGCACGCTGAACACCGCCGGAGATGAACTCCTCGGCAATGCCGCGATCCAACAGCTTCTCGGTCAGACCACCACGACCCTGTTCGGTGAATTGGCCGCAGATCCGGCTGTCCGCACGATTCTGGCCCAACAACTCAGCGGTGTCCTCGGCTCGCAGGCCAGTGCACTGCTGAATGATCCCGCTGTGGTCACGGATGTGGCCGGAGCCCTCGGTACAGCGGTCACGGCGTTCCTGGGTCAGCCCGGGGTGGTTGATGCGCTGACCGGTGCCGCCGGCCAGGTACTGCAGGAGATCATCGGCGGCGCGGATCCGGGGATCGCGCTGCAGGCGGTATTCGCGGCCGTACAAGCCGAACCCGCGTTCGCCACCGCACTGGGCGCGACCATCTCCACCTTCGTCGAATCCGTCATGAACTCAGCGGTCGTGCTCGAGATCATCGGCGGGGCAAGCGAGAATCTGGTCACCGAGGTGCTCGACCAGGTCGGGTTGGGTGGCACACCGGCAGGGGAGTTGGCGAAGTCCGCACTGACCTCCCTGCTCGACGATGCCTCCGTGGCCGACCTGATCGGTGACATCGCCGCCGACGTGCTCAGCGGCAAGCCGGTGGAGGCGTTGGCCGGCAACGTGATTCGGGCCATCGTCACCGAACCGGAGCTGCAGTCCGCGGTGGGCACGGCGATCGGCGAGGCGGTCGGCGCGATCTTCGGCGACAACCCGATCGGCGATATCGTCGGCTGGGCCGCCGGCGGCGCCGCCACCCTGGTGATCGGTTTCCTCGCCGGAATCGCGTTGCTGTTCAACCTGGTACCGCCGGCAGCGGAATCCACCAACCCCATCGTCTGGCCGATCGCCGTGGTCGCTTAGCGCCATGACGGCGAGAGCCGAACCGACAGGGGCGCCGCAACATCTCTGATGAGGTGATCCGAGTCCGGGGACTGACCTACACCTACCCGAAGTCCCCGGACGCCACCCTGCGCGGCATGGACTTCTCCGTGAGCCGCGGTGAGATCTTCGGATTCCTCGGACCGAGCGGGGCCGGCAAGTCCACCACCCAGAAGCTCCTCATCGGACTGCTGCGTGGTCACGGTGGCGAGGCGACGGTGTGGGGCAGGAACCCGGTGGACTGGGGACCCGACTACTACCAGCGCATCGGGGTGTCCTTCGAACTGCCCAACCACTACCAGAAACTCACCGCGCTGGAGAACCTGCAGTTCTTCGCCTCGCTGTACGACGGCGACACGCGCGACCCGATGGAGTTACTCGAGGCGGTCGATCTCGCCGACCGCGCGACGATCCGGGTTGGTGAGTACTCCAAGGGGATGCAGATGCGGCTGACCTTCGCCCGGGCCCTGATCAACGACCCGGACCTGCTTTTCCTCGACGAGCCGACGTCCGGGTTGGATCCGGTCAACGCGCGCCGGGTCAAGGACATCATCCTCGACCTCAAGGGGCGCGGGCGCACCGTGTTCCTGACGACCCACGACATGGCGACGGCCAATGAACTCTGCGATCGGGTCGCGTTCGTCGTCGACGGGCAGATCGCCGCCCTGGACACTCCGGCCGAGTTGAGAATCGCCCGCAGCCAGCGGGTGGTCCGCGTCGAGTACCGCGGGCGGGGCGGCGGCCTGGACACCGCCGACTTCCCGATGGACGGACTCGCCGACAACCCGGATTTCCACGCGGTGCTGCGGGAACGTCACGTCGAGACCATCCACAGCCGGGAGGCCAGCCTGGACGACGTCTTCGTCGAGGTCACCGGACGCCGCCTGACATGACTCGATTCGGGCACGCACTGCGGTTGGAGGTGACGCTGCAGTACCGGCAGAAGTTCCTGCACGCGGCGGTCTTCTCCGGCTTGATCTGGCTCGCCGTGCTGCTCCCGACGCCGCGCCGCCTGCGCCCCGTGCTCGAGCCCTACGTCCTTCTCGGTGACATCGCCCTCATCGGGTTCTTCTTCATCGGCGGCATCGTGTTCTTCGAAAAACAGGAACGCACCCTCAGCGCGGTGATCTCCACCCCGCTGCGGTTCTGGGAGTACTTGGCCGCCAAACTCGTCGTGCTGCTCACCGTCACCCTCGGCGTCGCGGTCGTTGTGGTCGGCGTCGCCCACGGGTTTGCCGCCATCAGCCCCGCACTGGTCGCCGGAGTCGTGCTGGGCGCGTTGCTCATGCTGCTGGTGGGGTTCATCACGTCGTTGCCGTTCTCATCGGTCAGCGACTGGTTCATGGCGGCGATCATTCCGATGACGGTGATGTCCGGGCTCCCCGTCCTGTACTACTCCGGTGTCTGGCCCCACCCGATCGCCTACCTGTTTCCGACTTTGGGCCCACTGCTGCTGCTCGGGGCGGCGTTCGGTCAGGTGGTCCTGGCGCCCTGGCAGGTGCTCTACGCGCTGGCCTACTCCGGTGCGTGCGTGGCCGGACTGTGCTGGCTGGCACGACGAATGTTCGGTCGCTTCGTCATCGAACGGGCGGGCGGCCGGTGACCGGGCAGGCCGTGCGGGCGCTGACGGCGTTCGGCCGCAACGATCTTCGTGGCACCTACCGCGATCCGCTGCTGGTGATGATCGTGTTGGCACCGGTCATCTGGACCGTCGCGGTCGCGGTGACCACACCGCTGGTCACCCCCATGCTGGCCGAACGCCATGGCTTCGATCTGGTTCCCTACTACCCGCTGGTGCTGACCGCGTTCCTGTTGCTGACCAGCATCATCGTCACCGGGGGACTGGCCGCGCTGCTCGTCCTCGACGAGGTCGACGCCGGCACGCTGTCGGCTCTGCGCGTGACTCCGGTGCCGCTGTCGGGTTTCTTCGCCTACCGCGCGGGCACCGTGATCGTGCTGACCGCGATCTATGTGGTGGCGACGCTGTCGTTCAGCGGGATCCTCGCCCCCGGGCTCGCCCTGCCCCTGATCCCGATCGGGGTGTTGGCCGGACTGTCGGCGGTCGTCACCCTGCTGATGATCGTCGCGGTGGCGAACAACAAGATCCAGGGCATCGCCATGGTCCGCGCTCTGGGCATGCTGATCGCGGGTCTGCCGTCGCTGGCCTGGTTCGTCGACTCGGGATGGAACCTGGCTTTCGGTGTGCTGCCGCCGTACTGGGCGGCCAAGGCGTTCTGGGTCGCCGCCGCGCACGGCACCTGGTGGCCGTACCTACTGGTCGGCGTTGTCTACAACCTGGGTGTCGGCTGGCTGCTGTTTCGCCGGTTCCGCGCCCACCACGCCTGATCCGACGCCCGCCACGCCTGATCCAACGGCGGGCCGATGGTCCTGGGCGGGCTTCCAGATGACCTCATCACCGGCGTCGGTAACCAGTAGCCAGGTGATCGTCGCCAGCCCGACCGCCATCGCCTGGGTCGTGACCAGGAAGGAGATGTATTCGTGCCAGATCGCGGCGAAGCCGCAACGGTCTGCCTGGTCGGCCTTCACCATCATGGACAACGCCAGCACCTGCCCGGCGCCGAGCAGGATGACGGTGAGCACCGGCGCCGCCCGCTCCGTGGCGTCGCGGACTGCTGCCGCCCGGCGAACGTAACTCAGTTCCACGCCGATGGCCAGCAGGATGAGCGCGATGAACTCGATGGCGGAGGAGAAGTAGCCGGACGAGATGTCGTCGGCGCATCCGGACTGGCGGTCGATGACGGGTTCCCACAAGGCCGAAGCGAACTGCGTCACCAGGGTGCCGAACACTAAGGGCAGGAACCAGGTTCGCGAACCCCGCGAACCTGAGGTGCCGCTGTGCACCGCCAGCAACAGCATCGTCATCGCCGTGACGAATGCGATCGTCGCCAGCAGATTGATGACGAGTGCGGTGCCACTGGCGGCGTGCGCCAACTGTGCGCCGTTGGCGATCAACAACACATGCAGGATCACCACCAAGGCGGCGCCCGTTCCCCACCAACCGTGGATCAGTCTGCGCACGAACACGGGGAAGCCGGTGTGTTCGTCCTGCATCAACCACTTCAGCGCGCCCGTCCCGAACACCAGAGCCAGGTCGAGGGCGAACACCAGCCACTGGCCGATCGGAAAGTAGGGCTTGCCGGCCAGGTCCAAGGCGAACTCGACGACGTCATTGCTGTAGGTGAACCCGATGATCAGGCCGAACTCCGCCAGCAGCGCCAGCCAACTACCCGGAGCGGTGGTGGTTTCTTCCGGCGGTGAGGTTGTCACCGCTTGAAACTAGCCCCGGAAACCGGCGTCGACGTCCCGATCGGTATCGCGTCGCTGTGATAGACCTCCAGGCGATGCCCATCGTGATCCCCGACCGGCCCAGGCTCGCCAACGCCAGCGAGAAGAGGGTTCTCGCCCTGCTGCAGGAGCAGTTGGCCGACGACGATCTGCTCATCGTCGGTCAGCGGGTCACCGACCACGAGAAAGACCACGAGATCGACTTCGTGGTGGCCATCGAGGGCGCGGGCATCGTGTGCGTCGAGGTCAAGGGCGGGGAGGTCTGGCACACCGGAACCGAGTGGCTGCAGAAGGCGCGCGGCCGGGTTAAGACGATCGATCCGGTGCGGCAGGTTCGCCAGGCCCGCTACGCGCTGCGTGCCTTCGTCGAGGCCGACCCCCGGTGGACCCAGCGTCGACCGCGCTGGAACCACGTGGTGGTGCTCACCAACAGTGAACTGTCGCCGGACTTCGCGCTGGCCGACTGTCCCAACTGGATGGCGATCGACCGCAACGGCCTGGCCGACCTGGGGGAGCGGCTACGCCACCTCGCACTCACCCAGAAGACCGAGCTGCCGCTGTTGAGCGCCACCGCGATGGCGCAGCTGCGGGCGGCGTTGGGTGGGCGGGGTCTGCCGCAGCGGGATGTCGTGGCTCGCGCGCTGGAGAACGAGGACGCCGCCGACATCCTCACCGAGCAGCAGGCCGTCATCCTGTCAGCGGTGCAACTGCTGCCCCGGGTGGAGATCCGCGGCGGCGCCGGCAGCGGCAAGACCTTCATGGCCGTCGAACAGGCCCGCCGGCTGTCCGCCAAGGGGCAGCGGGTCGCGTTGATCTGCTATTCCCACGGCTTGGCGTCCTACCTGCGGCGGATCACCGCCGAATGGTCACGGCGTACCCGACCCGGCTATGTCGGGGAGTTCCACAGCCTGGGGATCGAATGGGGTGCCCCGCAGGGCCCGAACGAGAACACCCGCACCGCCGAGACTGCGCAGTTCTTCGAGCACGACCTGCCGGCCACCATGCTCGAACTGGCCGCCGCCCTCCCCGAGGGCCGGCGGTTCGACGCGATCGTCATCGACGAGGCCCAGGACTTCGCCGA
>JAGQTS010000231.1 GCA_020438895.1 Mycobacterium sp. | reverse complement strand
GCGAGGTCGGTGGCCAGCAGCAGCAGCATGTCGGGCAGATGCAGGTCGTCGACGGCCAGTTCCGGCAGCCGCTCCAGCCGCCGCACGAAGTCGTAGGCGAAGAAGCCCACCATCCCCCCGGACAGCGGCGGCATACCGGCGAGCGGTCCGGTGGAGAGCAACGCAATGGTCTCGCGCAACACCTGCAGGGGATCACCGCCCGTTGGCGCGCCGACTGGAGTGGAGCCCAGCCAGAACGCGCGACCATCGCGAACGGTCAACGCCGCAGGCGATCCGGCACCGATGAATGA
The DNA here is from genome assembly GCA_020438895.1 of Mycobacterium sp. Taxonomy (GTDB): domain Bacteria; phylum Actinomycetota; class Actinomycetes; order Mycobacteriales; family Mycobacteriaceae; genus Mycobacterium. Next base: position 3,071 of record JAGQTS010000231.1, on the reverse strand, counting down.
CCAACGCGACCACGACCGGCCGTTCTCCGCGGATTCCAGCAGGAAGGTTCCAGGGCGGTCGGCCGCAAGCTTGCGATACGCCGACAGCGGTGTCTCGCTGTCGGCCAGCACCTTGCGGGTCACCGGAACCACTCGATGCTCGGCGGCCAGCGCGCGGAACTCATCGCGGGTCGTGGTCTGCACGGCTACATCTTCCCAGACCCGATCGTCTGTTCGGACCGGCGTACCGTGGCGGCATGAAACCTGGGGACCGCGTTCCAGACTTCGAGTTGCCCGACCAGTCCGGAGCGATTCGTTCGCTGAGCGGCCTGCTGGCAGACGGGCCGGTGGTGTTGTTCTTCTACCCCGCCGCAATGACACCGGGGTGTACCAAGGAGGCCTGCCACTTCCGCGATCTGGCCGCCGAGTTCGCCGCCGCTGGCGGCTCCCGGGTAGGCATCAGTACCGACCCGGTCGACAAGCAGGCGAAGTTCTCCGACTCGCAGCGCTTCGATTACCCACTCTTGTCCGACAGCGACGGACGGATCGCAGAGATGTTCGGGGTCAAGCGCGGACTCCTCGGCAAGTTCATGCCGGTCAAGCGGACGACGTTCGTCATCGACACCGACCGTACCGTGCTGGACGTGATCTCCAGCGAGGTCAACATGGACACCCACGCCGACCGGGCCCTCGAGGTGCTCAGGTCGCGATAGCGATAGGCCGTGAACGTGCCTGTCGGACCGCGGAAACGCCGACCGAGGCGGACCCGCACTTCCGTCGGATCAGGGCTCGGGTGCGAGCAGGACGTCGGCGTCGAAACAGGTGCGGTCTCCGGTGTGGCACGCACTGCCGACCTGGTCGACCTCGAGTAACACGGTGTCACCGTCGCAATCCAGTCGCACCGAGTGCACGTACTGGGTGTGTCCGGAGGTCTCCCCCTTGACCCAGTGTTGGCCGCGCGACCGGGAGAAGTAGGTGGCCGACCGGGTGGCCAGGGTGCGGGCCAACGCTTCATCGTCCATCCAGGCCACCATCAGCACTAATCCGGTTCCGCGTTCCTGGGCCACCGCAGCGATCAGTCCATCGGGATTGCGCTTGAGGCGCGCGCCGATCCCGGGGTCGAGAGCCACCGGACGGGTACTGGACTTGTCCTCTTCGCTGGCGCTCATCGGACGGGTGCTGGATTTGTCCTCTTCGCTGGCGCTCATCGGACGGGTATGCCCTCCGCTGCCATGGCCGCCTTCACCTCACCGATCGTCAACTCCCCGAAATGGAACACGCTGGCAGCCAGCACGGCGTCGGCCCCGGCATGCACCGCGGGCGCGAAATGCTCAACCGCCCCGGCTCCCCCGCTGGCAATGACCGGGACCGTGATTGCCGCACGCACCGCACGCAGCATCGGCAGGTCGAAACCAGCCTTGGTGCCATCGGCATCCATCGAGTTCAGCAGGATTTCCCCGACGCCGAGTTCGGCTCCGCGCTGTGCCCACTGGATCGCATCGACGCCGGTGCCGCGGCGCCCGCCATGGGTGGTGACCTCCCAGCCGGACGGGGTGGGACGTTCACCCGCCGGGACGGTGCGGGCATCCACCGAGAGCACGATGCACTGGGAACCGAACTGCCGGGACAAATCGGCCAGCAGTGCCGGGCGGGCGATCGCGGCGGTGTTCACCGACACCTTGTCAGCGCCGGCGCGCAGCAGGGCGTCGACGTCGTCGACCGACCGCACCCCACCTCCGACCGTCAGTGGAATGAACACCTGCTCAGCCGTGCGGCGCACCACATCGAACATGGTGGCCCGGCCGGAGGACGACGCGGTGACGTCGAGGAACGTCAATTCGTCGGCGCCCTGGGCGTCGTACGCGGCAGCGAGTTCGACAGGATCACCGGCGTCGCGCAGGTTCTCGAAGTTGACTCCCTTGACCACCCTGCCGGCGTCGACGTCGAGGCAGGGAATCACCCGTACCGCCACGTCCATCAGCGGTAATCCTCCGGGTTTCCGACGGTGGCGACGACGTCCATCACTTCGTCGTAGGCCCCTGGGGCCGCAGCGACGATGGAACGCGACGCCTGAGTCCAAGGCTTTCCGTCGATGTCGGTAACGGTGCCGCCCGCTGCTCGCACCAGCGCCACACCGGCTGCATGGTCCCACACCTTGCCACCGAAACTGATTGCAGCGCCGAGTATTCCAGCCGCGACGAACGCCATGTCGATCCCCGTCGAGCCGTGCATCCTGACCTTCGAGCAGACCCGGGTGAGTTGTTCGAAGATGGCCAGTCGATAGCGGCCTGGTAACCGGCCTCCCGAGTCCACGTTGAAAGTGCCGACACCCACGATCGAATCGGCCAGGGAGCACACGGAAAGCGGTGGCATCTCCACACCGTTGCACGACAACGCGCCGCCGACCATCGCGACGTATCGCTGGTCGGTGAACGGCATCCAGGTCAACCCGGCCACCGGTTGACCATCTCGCAGCAGGGCGAGCAGGATGGCAGCCATCGGCGATCCCGCGGCATAGTTGAACGTGCCGTCGATCGGGTCGAGAACCCAGACCAGAGGGGTGTCCAGATCGGCGTACCGGTACTCCTCGCCGTGCACCCCGATACCGGTCAACGACTGAAGGGATTCGGCCACCTCGCGTTCGATGGACAGGTCGATTTCGGTGGCGAAATCGTTGCCGTTCTTGCGAACGGCCGGGTTGGCGCGGTGGCCCTTGACGAACTGGATCGACACCTCGTCGAGAATCGCCGCCGCTTCACCGACAAGGGTGTCGAGATCCGGCGCTGTCACCGGCGCACCGTGGCCAACGCCTGGGCAAGGGTGAACCGTCCTGCATAGAGGGCCTTACCGACGATCGCGCCTTCCACGCCGCAGTCCACCAAGGTGGCGATGGCGCGCAGATCATCAAGACTCGACACACCTCCCGAGGCGATCACCGGTGCGTCAGTGCATTCCGCCACACCCTCGAGCAGGTCGAGGTTGGGCCCGGTCAGGGTGCCGTCCTTGGTGACGTCGGTGACCACGAATCGCGAACACCCCTCGCTGTCAAGGCGTTCCAATACCTGCCAGAGGTCGCCGCCGTCGGTCTCCCA
>JAGQTS010000230.1 GCA_020438895.1 Mycobacterium sp. | reverse complement strand
GCTTCAACGGCGGTAACGGCGGGGCAGCCGGCTGGTTCGGCCACGGCGGGAATGGCGGCGACGGGATCGCCGGCCAGTCCGGTGGCGCCGGCGGCGACGGCGGATTGTTCGCCGGCAACGGCGGTGCGGGCGGCGACGGCGGCGACGCGACCGCCGTCGGCGGAATCGGCGGCGACGGCGGCGACGGTGGGGATGCCGGCCGCTTCTCGCTATGGGGGTGGGGCGGCAACGGTGGCGCAGCCGGAAGTGGCGCCGACGGTGGGATTTTCGGAGACCAGCCAGGAACCAGCCAGCTGCCCTACGCCATTCCCACCACCCCGGAGGTAACCCTGCAGGCGCTACTCAGCGTCGGAGACACGGTGACCCGCACCTCGAACTCAGCACCTGACGGCTACCGGCTCACCGGGATCCCCGACGGCATGGGCGCCTACCGCGACGAGCAGGGCATGATCCACGTGTTCCTGAACCACGAGTTCGGGGACGGCAGGAACGGGAACATCATCTACACCGTCCCGGTGGTGGGCGAGCCCGGTATCAAGGGCGCCTATGTCAGCGAACTCATCCTCGACCCGAACAACGGGAACGTGGTGTCCGGGGATCTGGCCTTCACCCAGGCCAAACAGTGGGATCCCGCGACCCAGACCTTCATCGACCGGACAGCGCAGTGGCGCGACCTCGCCACCAACGACTGGAAGTTCGCCAAGTTCTGTTCGGGGTTCCTGGGTGGCCCGGAATCGGGCTTGACGGACCGGATTTACTTCACCGGCGAGGAGGACGGCAACCTGGATCCGACCTTCGACAACCTCGGCGGGCAGACCGTGGTCGTCGCCGACGGAGTGGCCTACGCACTGCCCCAGATGGGGCACTTCCAACGCGAAAACGGCGTCGTGATCCCCACCGCCGATGCCGGCAAGACCTACGTGCTGCTGCCCGAGGACCGGGGCACCCTGGACAGTCAGCTCTACCTGTGGGCCGGGACCAAGGTGCCGGATGACCCCAATCCCATTGTGCGCAACGGTCTTACCACCGGCGATCTCTACGTGTTCCGGTCCCGCAACCCGGAGATTCAGGGAGAGGGCCAGTTCGGCATCGGTGACGGAACCCTCCAGGGCGAGTGGGTGCAGATCCCCCAGGAGATCGCCCTGGGAGACGAGAAGGATCTGGAAGCCTACGTCCAGTCGATCAACGCCTTCGACTTCGTGCGCGTCGAGGACGGCGCCACCAGCCGGACCGAAGCGGGCGTGCTGTACTTCACCACGACCGGCAACGGGACGGCGGCGACGAGCCCCAATGTGTACGGCCGGGTGTACGAGATGCGCCTGGACAATCCGGTCCAACCGCTCGAGGGCGCGGGGCTGACGACGATGATCCAGGCCGCGAACCTCTACGAGCCGGTCATCCAGCCCGACAACATCGCCATCGACATGCAGGGCAACCTGACCATCCAGGAGAACATCAACCGCGAGTCCCGCGGCCAAGGGCCGTTCACCACCGGCGAGGGCCGGATCTGGTCCTACAACGTCGCCACCGGCGACATCACCGAACTGGCCGAGCTGAGTCAACTGCCCGCCGCCCCGATCTGGACGACCGTCGATCCCCCCAATCCCTCGGCGGGCGGTACCTGGGAGTCCAGCGGGATCATCGACGTCTACGACTTCTACGGCCAGGGCGCGTGGTTGTTCGACGTCCAGGCCAACACCCTCGACAATGACCTCGCCTATGAGCTCGCCACCGGACTCCCCGGGCCCGCCCCCGAAGGTTTCCGGGTGCAGGAGGGCGGCCAACTGCTGATGCTGCGCACCACATCCACACTCGATGGCGGTAACGGCGGCGAAGGCGGCAACGGCGGTAACGGCAGTTGGATCTGGGGCGGCGGCGGCGACGGCGGCGACGGCGGCAACGGCGGGTTCGGTGCCGGCGAGGGCGTCGGCGGTCTGGGTGGAGCGGGCGGCGCGGCCGGCTCGGGCCGGCTGCTGCTGGTCTTCCCGCGTGGGGGCACCCCGGGAACGAACGGCAGCGACGGTTGCGACGCCGGCTGCCCCGCTTCGCCGAGGAGGGTCTTCGCCCCCTACATCGACATGGGGTCGATGACGCAGCGGCAACAGACCTGGTACATGAATGACAGCGTCGCACCCGACCAGACCGGAACCCCGAGTCTGGTGTCGACGATGACCAAGACCGGGATCCAGGCCGCGACCCTGGCCTTCGTCAACCAGCAGAGCGCGGGCGGAGATTTCATCTGGGGCAGTTCAACCGATCCCGCCTACAACGCCGCGTTCGGCTCGCAACGGGGCGCGGCGATCAAGACCGATGTCCAGGACGCGCTGGCCGCGGGTCTGGCGACGATCGTGTCATTCGGCGGTATCACCGCTTGCCAGAACGGCCTGGAGATCGGCCAACTCAACGGCATGGCCACCACCACACACAGCAATGCGGTCACCGGAACCGGGCAGACCTCCGTCGTCCTGACGTTGGACACACCGATCGACTTCGCCACCATGGAGGCGAACAGCATCACCGGGCGCTTCCTGATCAACGGAGCGGTGACCGAGCTGTTCCAGGTCGACGCTGCCGGCCAATTCTCCTTCAGCCACCAGGTGACCTACGAGGTACCCAAGGCGGTAAGCGGGTCGATCGCCACCGACGGCAGCAGCATCACCTTCGGTTTGGACTCCCCCCTCACCGCGAACTACGGCCCGGTGTCCACCACGGTGAGCTATGGCCTCGAAGAGGGCTTCGAGAACATGAAGCAGGCCTACCACGACGCCATCGCGTACTTCTACGACATGGGCATCCGGCACTTCGATCTCGACATCGAAGGTCCCGCACTGTCGATCGATCAATGGGGAATCAACAACCAACGCATCCGCGTGTTCAAGGCCTTCCAGGACGAAAACACCTTCCCCGAAATGGAACTCTCCTTCGTCCTGCCGATCGGACCCAACACCGGCTGGCATCCGGTGACCGATCCCGGCCGGCTGATCCAGGCCGCCGGGCAGGCCGGTCTGAGCGTGTCCACCTGGAACATGATGGCCTTCGACTACGGTCCGCAGACCTACCAGTACATGCTGGCCAACAACAAGAACATGGTCGACGTCCTCATCGGCGAAGCCGACACGGGGATCACCGTTGATCCCAACTTCCCCATCAAGGGTGCAGTCGACTATCTGGTGGACTACGGCCTCGCCGCGAACCGGGACGAGGCCTTCCAGAAGCTCGGCGTCACGTTGATGATCGGACAGGACGACACCGTCTACGTGCCGGGCGCCACGCCGGTGGGATTCGATCCCGGAGACGGCGCCGCGGTGGAGGCGATCACCCCGGCACAGGTGGGCGGCTCGACCATCGCCAACGTCGTGGACTGGGCGAGAGCGAACGGTGTTGGCCTGCTGTCGATCTGGTCGTTGGGACGGGATCGGCCGAGTTTCAACACCACCAGCTACAACCCCACCCTTTCGGTCACCTACCAGACGGGTACGCCGGCCAACTCCGAACTGCCGACCACGATGGTGTCCGGCGGCGGAAACACGACCGTCGATCTCGCCTTCGCCGTCTCGGATCGAACAGCGACCGGCGGAACCCTCTACAACGCCGAGGGCAGCTGGCTGGGAACCTTCCAGATCCAATCGTCGGACAACACCCTGATCATCACCTCGGTACCGGCGCGGCCGGTCACGCCCGTCGGCGGCACCATCAGTCCGACGACAGGGGTGCTGCGGGTCGACTTCGATGGGGCGGTTGTCGAGACCGTCTGGGCCAAGCTCGCCCTGGACCCGGAGATCCTCATCGAGTACCAGGACCGCGACCTGGTCTACACCGAGTTGCTGAATCCATTCGACGACTGAATCCGCTACACCCACCGCCGACGAGACGAGACCCCATCATGACCCACGCAACACCAACGGACCGCCGCCGCGTCTTGCCCGTCGTGGCCTGGCTGCAGGTCGGTGCGGCAGCAGCGGGAATCGGGATCGCCCTGGCCGCAGCACCTTCTGCCGCCGCCGACACCGGCGCCGGTTCACCGCAATCGGAAACGGCTGCGGCGCGGGATGCTTCGTCACCGGGGCGCGCAGTGCAACGCCCAGCGACCGCCAGGGTCCATCCCGGATCGGCCGCCGGCCCGCGGGCGATTCCGGTGGCGTCGGTCGGGGTGGCCAGGCCGGGGGCCGCCGTCGGCGCTTTCCGACCGGCTCGGGCGATCGCCGTGACGGTGTCGCCGTCGGCGGCCGCCGAACTCGACGATCCCGCTGATGCAGCCGTGGGAGCGATCCCGACAACCGATTCCGCCGCACCGGTGCGCTCCAGCCGTCACGGTGCCGGCGAGGTGACCCGCCCAACCACCGTCATCGACTCCATCGCACCCAGCCTTCCCGCCGCTAACACCGCCAACGCCAACGCCGCAGCGCCCGTCGGAGACGTTCTGGGAAACATCGCCGCTTTCCTCGGCCTGCCCGGGGCGCCGGCCACCACCGCACCGACGATCGGCGTGATTCCGCTGTTCACCCGACTGGTGATCGACGACCTTCTGGGCGGCTCGACGCCACCGCCGACCGTCGACCCCACCACCGTCATCACCGGATTGTTCCGGGAGATCATGCGCCAGGACCCGACGCCTGACGAGTTGCAGTCGTATTCCGCGCTGTGGAACATCACCGGTATCAACGGGGTGGTCGCCGGGCTGTACAGCTCCACGGCCTTCCGCCGGAACCAGGTGGAGACCTACTACCTGGAACAACTGGGTCGCAACGCGACAGAGCACGAATTGTCCTGGGGTGCAAGCGGTCTGATCTGGGGAGTACCCGAGCCGGTGTTCGCCGCCGCGATTGCGGCCAGTTCCGAGTTCTACGCGTCCAGCAACGCCGGCGGCGGACCGGATGGAGCCACCCCCTCAGCGGTGTCGTTCGTCGACCTGCTCTATCGCACCCTTGTGGGAGAGACGCCGGACCCCGCGGTCGCCCCGGACTACGTGCAACAGGTACAGGCCGGGTTCCCGACCGGACTGGTTTCTCTGCAGTTCGTCACCACCGAATCATTCCGACAGATCAAGGTCCTGGAGACCTTCCAGGTGATGGGCCTGAGCCCCACACCTCAGGTGGTCGACGACTACGTCGACAGGTGGTTCGCCTACGGCGGATTGGCCGGCATCTCCACACTGTTGCTGGCCAGCGGAGAGAACGCCGTCCGCATCCAGCAAGGTCTTGTGGAGCTGCCGGACATGGTGGCGGCCGCTCAATTGCAGCAGCTACTGCTGGCTCCCTACACGGACGGGCCGACAGGCTTCTACGGCGTGTTCAACACGCTCTTCGACAACCCCACCAAGGACGTGAACTGCAAGAGTACGCCGGACAATTGCGCCAATCCGGGACTCTACGAATTGCTCACCACCGGTGG
>JAGQTS010000229.1 GCA_020438895.1 Mycobacterium sp. | reverse complement strand
GGCCGCAGCGGCGGCAGGCCGGCCAAGCTTTACCGGTTCAACGACTCCCGCTATCGGGTCACCGACGAGTTCGCCGCGCTGAGTCCACCGAGCGTGCAGCGCTGAGCCATCGACCAGCGACTGGATTCTTAGAGCCCCCTTAAGGTAGGAATAGTGCAATGATAAGGGCTAGTGGGGCGCTCAGTCCCGAGTGGATCGGTCGAGCTCCGCACGAGGAACTCCAGCGTCGTCAGCGGCCGGTGTTGCCCTCGAAGGATCCGTTTTACCAACCGCCGCCGGGGTTCGAGCACGCAGAACCCGGAACCGTCCTGCGGTCCCGCGACGTCGAACTTGGTTTCCTGGGCCTCATCCCGCAACGGGTCAGGGCCACCCAGTTGCTCTATCGGAGCATCGACCGGCACGGCGAACCGCAGGCCGCGGTCACGACGGCGCTGGTGCCGGCCGGGCACGCCCGACACCAACCCCGGCATGTCGTGTCTTACCAGTGCGCCATCGACGCCGTCACCTCACGATGTTTCCCCTCCTACGCGCTGCGCCGCCGCGCCCGGGCCGTCGGATCGCTGGCACAGTTCGAGTACCTGCTGATGGCTGCTGCGCTGGCCGAGGGATGGGTGGTCTCCGTCCCTGACCACGAGGGTCCCGACGGCATGTGGGGCGCACCGCACGAGCCGGGTTATCGGGTCCTGGACGGACTTAGGGCCACCCTCAACTTCGAGCGTTTCGGACTCGCGGCCGATAGCAAGGTCGGCATCTGGGGATATTCCGGTGGTGGGCTGGCCAGCGCCTGGGCCGCGGAGATGCACGCCGGGTACGCGCCCGAACTCAATGTGGTGGGAGCGGTGCTGGGTTCCCCAGTCGGGAACCTCGGCAACACCTTCCGTCGGCTCAACGGATCGCGATTCGCGGGCCTGCCGGCCCTGGTGGTCTCGGCATTGGCCAAGACCTACCCGGGACTCAACGACGTCATCGAGGAGCATGCCACCGAGGATGGCCGCGCCAGATTGACCAGGCTGGAACGGATGACCACCCTGGAGGCGATTCTTCGGCACTTCCGGGCCGATATGGACACTTGGGTGCATCCACCTCTGGACGAGGTACTGGCGATGCCGGCCGTCGTGGAGGTGTTCGAGGAGATCCGCCTCGGCCGCACCATGCCGGCTCCGCCGGTCCTGATCGTGCAGGCTGTGCACGACTCGGTGATCGCCGTCGACGATATCGACGAACTCACCCACCTTTACATCAACGGCGGCGCCCGGGTGACCTATCACCGTGACCGATTCAGCGAGCACATGCTGCTGCATCCGATGTCCGCGCCGATGACGTTGCGCTGGCTGATCGATCGATTCGCCGAACGGCCACTGGACGCACACATTGTCCGAACCACCTGGCCGACCTTGCTCAACCCGATCACCTACGCCGGAATGTGGCGGTTGAGTGGCATCGTCGGCCGCGTCATCCTGGGTGGCCGGGTTCCCTTCCGTCCGCTGTAGCCGTCACCACGGTCGGCTGGGCCGCGATCTGGGCGGACCTCGGCGGCAACGGCCAGGCCGGGCCCTGATACCCCTCAGGGGGCCAACCACCGAGGTCGTCGCGTGGGGCGGCAAGCGTCATCAGGGCGTACGCCAGCGCGCCCAGCGCCGCTGGCAGCAGCAACGTCAAAGTGATCTGTAATCCGTTGTGGCCGAAGAAGACCGGCGGCGCTTCGGTGAAGTAGTGCACTCGGTTCTCCGGGCTGAGCGGCGCGGCCAGGTGGTCGGCTGGGCCGTATCGCCAGTGCGCCAGCGCGGCGCCCACTGCGGTGGCCGTTCCCGCTGCGAGCACCTGGCCTGTCCACAGCGTGGTCACCATCACCGGGCCGCGATGTGCGCGCCACTGCCACACGGCCACCGCCGAGACCACCGCCAGCATGCTCAGCAGACCGACCATCATGGCGGCGCCGACGAATACGTTCTCGGCATCTCTGCCGAGGAACCCGTCCACCCGCTTGCCTGTCGTGGTCAATGCGGTGATCGTGTGGATCGGCGGTGCGACCATCGACCACACCGCACCCAGTGCCGTCCCCGTCAGCGCCAGGGTGACGGCGACGATCCCGGCGGCGGCGCGACGGTGCAACCCGGGTTGCCTGGTCACCGATGCGCCTCGAGATCGGTCGAATCCACCCGGCCGTGCCGGGAGCACTGCGCCCACCAGCCGTCGGGCCGGACCTGGACGATCATCCGCCGGCCGCACTGTGCGCAGAACCGGGGCGGTTCCAGGCCCAGGAGCGCCGAGGTGGGTATTTCGCAACCGCCCGGCTTTCCGGTGTGGACCTTTCCGGTGTGGACCGTACCGGTGTGGACGTCGTAGGCACCTCCCGCCACCGGGGACAGCGGTGGTTCCACCATCACAGTTCGGCCATCACAGGCTGGCGTTGAGGGCCTTGATGGGCATGTGCAGATCGTCGAGGAGTTGCAGGTCGGCTTCGGCTGGCCGGCCGAGGGTAGTGAGGTAGTTGCCGACGATCACCGCGTTGATTCCCCCCAGAATGCCCTGTTTGGCACCCAGGTCACCCAGTGTGATCTCACGGCCTCCGGCGAACCGCAACATCGTCCGTGGTAGCGCCAGCCGGAATGCGGCGACGGCTTTGAGGGCTTCGCTGGCCGGCATGACCTCCAGGTCACCGAACGGTGTCCCGGGCCTGGGGTTGAGGAAGTTCAGCGGCACTTCGTGCGGATCGAGTTCAGCCAGGTCCGAGGCGAACTCGGCACGCTGCTCAAGCGTCTCGCCCATCCCGAGAATGCCGCCGCAGCACACCTCCATTCCCGCGTCGCGCACCATCTGAAGGGTGTCCCAGCGTTCCTCCCAGGTGTGGGTGGTGACGACGTTTGGGAAGAACGACCGAGCGGTTTCGAGGTTGTGGTTGTAGCGGTGAACACCCATCTCGGCCAGGCGTTGGACCTGCTCGGAGCTCAGCATGCCCAGCGAACAGGCGATGTGGATGTCCACCTCATCGCGGATGGCTTCGATACCGGCCGCCACCTGGGCCAGCAGGCGCTCATCGGGTCCGCGAACCGCGGCGACGATACAGAATTCCGTCGCACCGGACTTAGCGGTCTGCTTGGCCGCCTCGACCAGACTGGGAACGTCCAGCCACGCACTCCGTACCGGGGACGCGAACAGTCCGGACTGGGCACAGAAGTGGCAGTCCTCGGGGCAGCCGCCGGTCTTGAGGCTGA
>JAGQTS010000228.1 GCA_020438895.1 Mycobacterium sp. | reverse complement strand
CGAAATAGCGGCAGAACTTCTCCCACACCACCTGCACGTTGGAGCCCATCACCAGGTTCGGGGTGCGTTTCCGCCAGGCGTCCTGTCCGTCGCGGGCGTTCACCCGCTGCTTCCACCGCCACTTCAGCGCCAGCCCTCCGAGCATGACCGCTTCGGATGACCCGACCGTGGACACGCCGACTGCGCTAGCGGCATCGTCGTCGCGGAGGTCCTCGGCGTGGAACAGGTCGGCCACCATGGACACACACCGGGACTCGATCGCGGCGGTGGCGGGGTATTCGTCCTTGTCGATCATGTTCTTGTCGAACGTCTCGGCCATCAGTTTCTCGGCCTCGGGATCCATCCAGGTGGTGACGAACGTCGCCAGGTTCAGTCGTGAACTGCCGTCGAGCATCAACTCGTCGTGGATGAACCGGTAGGCCGCCGCCGGTTCCATCGCCTCGACCGGCAACCGCAGCGATGGAATCGGGTCGGTGGACAGCCGCCCGGTGTACGCCGGCGCGATCGACGGGGTGTGGTACTTGACGTGCGGCATGGATGATCCTCCTGGGGTGGGTTTACAGGGTGGCCAGTGCTGGACGCAGATGCGCCAGAATGCGGGAGGCCGACGTCGGCACCGCGACCGGTCCGGGGTCGGCGGCGGCGATGTCGGCCGCCCGGGAGTGCACGAACGCCGCCGCCGCTGCCGCCTCGGCAGAGGGCAGCCCGGCGGCCAGCAGCGCCCCGATGATGCCGGAGAGCACGTCGCCTGAGCCGGCGGTGGCCGCCCATGACCCACCGGCCCGGTTGAGGTAGGCGACACCTGAGTCGGCGTCGGCGATCACGGTCACGTTGCCCTTCAACAGCACGACCGCACCGAGTTCGGCGGCCAGCCGCCGGGCGGCAGCGACCCGGTCGTCACCGACGGGACCGAATCCGAACCGCTCGTACTCGCCGGCGTGCGGGGTCAGCACGGTCGGGGCGGCCCGGGCACTGACCAGGTGGGGGTGGCGGGCCACCATGGTCAGTGCGTCTGCGTCGACGATCACCGGCAGATCGGAGGACAGCACGAACGTCATGGCGGCGAACGCGGAATCATCGGTGCCCAGACCGGGTCCGACCACCCAGGCCTGTACCCGGCCGGCCTCCGGAGCGGTCGGCGCGGCGACCACCTCCGGCCAGTGCGCCACCACATCGGCAGCCGCGGGCCCCGCGTAGCGCACCATCCCCGACGTCGCCGCCACCGCTGCCCCGGCGCACAGAATCGCCGCACCCGGATAGTTGGCCGATCCGGCCACCACCCCCACCACGCCCTGGCTGTACTTGTCGTCGCGCGGGCCGGGTCGCGGCCAGCGCACGGCGACGTCGCCGGCCTGCAGGCCCAGCAGGTCGCAGTCCGGCAGGTCCAGACCGATGTCGACCAACTCCACCCGACCGCAGTCGGCCAGTGCGTGCACCGGCTTGAGGCCGCCGAACGTGACCGTCAGCGCGGCGCGCACGGCGGGTCCGGTGATTGCTCCGGTGTGCACGTCGATACCGCTGGGGATGTCGACGGCGGCGACGGGAATACCGGCCCTCTCGACGGCGGCGAAGATGGCCGCCGCGCCCGGACGCAGCGGCCCGGTGCCCGATATTCCGACGACACCGTCGATCACCAGGTCGGTGCCGGCCGGCACCGCGGCGACCACTCGGCCGCCGGCCGCCCGAAAGGCCGCCAGAGCACTCGGGTGGGTGCGTCCCGGGTCGAGCAGGACGGCGTACCCCCGGCTCCCGCGGCGGCGCAGCAATGTTGCCGCCCACAGCGCGTCGCCGCCGTTGTCCCCGGAACCGACCACCGCGCACACGACGCGTCCGGCCACACCACCGGTGCGACGACGCAGTTCGGCGGCTACTGCGCGGGCCAGGCCGGAGGCCGCCCGCCGCATCAACGCGCCCGCCGGCAGCGTCGCCAGAACCGGGGCCTCAGCAGCCCGGATCTGATCAGCGGTGTAGTAATGCCGCACGGTGCCGCGCTACTCCACGGTGACGGACTTGGCGAGATTGCGGGGCTTGTCGACGTCATAGCCCCGCGCGCGAGCCACCGACGCGGCAAACACCTGAAGCGGGATGGTCGACAGCAACGGCTGCAACAGCGTGGGGACCGCGGGGATCTCGATGATGTGGTCGGCGTGGGGCCGCACCGTGTCGTCACCTTCCTCGGCGATGACGATGGTGACCGCGCCGCGAGCCTGGATCTCGCGGATGTTGCTGAGCAGCTTGGCGTGCAACGTGGCGGCGTTCTTGGGCGACGGCATCACCACGATCACCGGCAGGCCGTCCTCGATGAGCGCGATCGGGCCGTGCTTGAGTTCGCCGGCAGCAAACCCCTCGGCATGCATGTACGCCAGTTCCTTGAGCTTCAGCGCGCCCTCCAGTGCCACCGGGTAACCGACGTGGCGGCCGAGGAACAGCACGGTGGGACACTGGGCGAACCGCCGCCCCAGGTCGGCGACCATGTCGAGATGGTCGAGGACCTGCAGCACCAGGTCGGGCATCGCCTCCAGGTCGTGATACACGCGTTCCACTTCGTCGGGATACTTCGTGCCGCGGGCCTGCGCGAGAGCGAGACCGACCAGATAGTTCGCGGTGATCTGGGCCAGAAAGGTCTTGGTGGCTGCCACACCGATCTCCGGGCCGGCCCGGGTGTAGAGCACCGCGTCGGCTTCCCTGGGAATCTGACTGCCGTTGGTGTTGCAGATCGCCAGCACCTTGGCCTTCTGCGCCCTGGCGTGCCGGACGGCCTCGAGGGTGTCGGCGGTCTCGCCGGACTGGGAGATGGCGATCACCAGCGTCCCCCGATCGAGGACCGGGTCCCGGTATCTGAATTCGCTGGCAAGTTCAACTTCGACCGGAATCCGGGTCCAGTGCTCGATGGCGTACTTGGCAAGCAGTCCGGAGTGGTAGGCGGTGCCGCAGGCCACGATGAACACCTTGTCGATCTCGCGCAGTTCCTGGTCGGACAGCCGCTGCTCGTCGAGCACGATGCGGCCATCGACGAAATGTCCCAGCAGGGTGTCAGACACCGCGGCGGGCTGCTCGGCGATCTCCTTGAGCATGAAGTAGTCGTAGCCGCCCTTCTCCGCGGCCGACAGGTCCCAGTCGATATGAAACGGACGCGCCTGGGCGGATGCGTCGCTGCCGTCGAAGTTGAGGATGCGATAACCCTGGGCGGTGATCACGACCGCCTGGTCCTGGCCGAGTTCGATGGCGTCGCGGGTGTACTCGATGAATGCCGCGACGTCGGAACCGACGAAGGTCTCGCCCTCGCCGACACCCACCACCAGGGGTGTGGACCGCCGCGCGGCAACGATCGTGCCCGGATCGCCGGCGTACGAGAACACCAAGGTGAAGTGACCCTCAAGGCGGCGCAACACCGACAGCACCGAAGCCACGAAGTCTCCGGCCGTCGCCCCTTCCCGGTAGGCGCGGGCGACCAGGTGCACGGCGACCTCGCTGTCGGTGTCGCTGGTGAACTCCACCCCGGCGGCTTCGAGCTCGGCGCGTAGCACCGCGAAGTTCTCGATGATCCCGTTGTGCACGACGGCGAACTCGCCGGAGGCGTCGCGGTGCGGGTGGGCGTTGCGGTCGGTGGGCCGGCCGTGGGTCGCCCAGCGGGTGTGACCCATCCCCGAGGTTCCGGCCAGAGCGGCCGGGTCGATTTCGGCCAGCGCCTCTTCCAGGTTGACCAACCGGCCCGCTCGACGACAGACGGTCAGCCCGCCGACTCCGTCGAGAACCGCCAGACCTGCCGAGTCGTACCCGCGGTATTCCATCCGGCGCAGTGCGTCCACCACGACATCGCGGGCGGGACGATGCCCGACATACGCCACGATTCCGCACATGACCTATCAGGGTAGTGCAGCACGGCACCACTCCCGGCCAGCCGGCCGGTCGGCTACGGTCGGCAGGTGGCCCGCAATCGCTCACTGTTCGCCGCGCTGAGCCGGCGCGGACCGCACCGTATTCTCCGCGGTGACCTCGGGTTCGCCGGAATCGGTGGACTTGTCTACACCCCCGCCGGCGGGTTGGGCCTGCCCGCCGTCGCCTTCGGCCACGACTGGCTGGCCGGGGTGGAGCGTTACACCGGCACGCTGGAGCATCTGGCCAGTTGGGGGATCGTTGCGGCGGCTCCGGACACCCAGCGCGGGCTGGTGCCATCGGTGCTGGATCTCTCGCATGATCTCAGCGCCACCCTCGACGTGCTGCGCAGTGTGCGACTGGGATCCGGTGACATCAGTGTGTCACCGCAGAAGTTGGGTGTGGCCGGTCACGGTTTCGGCGGGGCCGCGGCGGTCTTGACCGCCGGGCGGGCGAATGTCCGGGCCGCGGTGGCGGTGTTCCCGTCGGTCACCACACCATCGGCGGAGGTGGCCGCGGCCGGGCTGCGGGTGCCGGGTCTGGTGCTGGCCACCCCCGACGACGCCGTGTCGCTGCGCACCGACGCCGCTGAGGTCGCCGCAGCCTGGGACGGCGCCGTACTGCGGGTGGTGCAGAAGGCCACACTGTCCGAACTCGTGGAGAAACGCGGCGTGGCGCAGTTGGTCGGGATGCCGGTCCCGACTGTTCGCACCCAGCGGATCATCCGGGCGCACCTGACCGGCTTCCTGCTGTTCCACCTCACCGGCAACAAGACCTATCGGGAATTCGCCGCCGCGGACGCCGCATTCCCGCGCACCACGCCACCGGACCCGGCGGCGACGCCGCCGACCGACGAGGAACGCATCATCGCCCTCTTCAAGTAGCGACCAACCAACCGGTTGGCGTATAACCCAGGCATGCGCACCGGTGTGTTCCTGTCCTACGCGGGCGGTTTCCGCGAGTCCGTCGACCATGTCGTCACCCTGGAGCAAATCGGGGTGAACATCGCCCTGGTCGCTGAGGCGTACTCCTTCGATGCGATCAGTCAACTGGGGTATCTGGCGGCCAAGACCTCCACCATCGAACTGGGCTCTGGAGTGGTCCCGATCTACACCCGGACGCCCACCCTGCTGGCGATGACCGCCGCCGGGCTGGACTTCGTCTCCGATGGACGCTTCCGCCTGGGGATCGGGACCTCGGGACCGCAGGTCATCGAAGGCTTCCACGGGATCAGCTTCGACGCACCCCTGGCCCGTACCCGCGAAGTCGTCGACATCTGCCGACAGGTGTGGCGCCGGGAACGGGTCAACTACCAGGGCCGGCAGTATCAGATTCCGCTGCCCGCCGAACGCGGCACCGGCCTGGGTAAGGAATTGAAGATCATCAATCAACCTGTGCGGGAACGCATCCCGATCACCATCGCCGCGCTCGGCCCGAAGAATGTCGAGTTGACGGCGGAAATCGCCGAAGGCTGGCAGCCGGTGTTCTTCCTACCGGAGAAGGCCGACGCCGTGTGGGGTGCGGCGCTGCGCGCGGGAACGTCCAAGCGGGACGGCAGTCTGGGGGATCTCGACGTGATGGTCGGGGTTTCGCTGGCGATCGGCGACCACGTCGAGGATCGGCTGGAATGGGCCAAACCTCAGTTGGCGCTGTACATCGGCGGGATGGGCGCCAAGGGTCGCAATTTCTACCACAACGTCGCAACTCGCTACGGTTTCGGCGATGTCGCCGACCGGATTCAGGAGCTGTATCTGTCCGGACGCAAGGCCGAGGCGATCGCTGCCGTCCCCGACGAACTGGTGCGCAGCGTGTCCCTGATCGGCCCGGCGGGCTTCGTTCGCGAGCGGATCGCGGCCTTCGCCGATGCGGGGGTGACCACGCTGCTGGCCACGCCGGTCGCCGTCGACGGTGCGGAGTACGTGCGTTTCGTCGAAGAGATGCAACGTCTCCTGCCCTGAGCGCGCGGTCACTGGCCGATCTGGGGCAGCGCGTCGGCGGCGATCTCGCACGGGGTGCGCTCCTCGGCTCCGGACCCGGCCTCAGCAGCCAGTGGCTCGGGCTGCGACGGCTCCGGTTCCGGAGCGGCTCCGAACATCCCAGCTGGGGGCACCGGGTCGGCGATAGCCGTCGCGGGGTCCGCCCCGGCCTGCCCAGGTCCGGGTTCTGCGTCGGATTGCGACTCGGATGTGGCCTCAGCCGCCGATGGGACCTGCGGGTCGGGATCCGGCCGGAGTTCCGACTCGGCCTCGGGTTCGGCCTCGGGTTCGGCCTCAGGTTCGGCCTCGGGCTCGCGGTCGGGGTCACGGTCGGACTCGGAGTCTCGGCCGGAAAGCTCCGGAACCTCAGCCCGCGGCAGGCCGTCGGGCAGTGGCCTGCCCCCCGGATCGAGCGCGTGTCCGGCGAGAACCCCGCCGGGGGCGGCGAAGGCGGGCTCGGATGCGCCAACGGAAAACCCCGGTGCGCCGGACGAGACATTCGGCATGTCAGCGCCCGGCGGGATCGGCGCCGACTCTGATCCTCGGACCGCGAACGCAGCGGGGCGCTGCGCCACCGGGGCCGGAACCGGGACACGGGCTGCCGCTGAAGGAAGGTCGAACCCAGCGGGCAGCCGCCCGGCCAGAGCAGCGGCTGCCTGCCGGTAGGCCACATCCATCGCGTCGCTGATGGAACT
Organism: Mycobacterium sp.; assembly: GCA_020438895.1. Classification (GTDB taxonomy): domain Bacteria; phylum Actinomycetota; class Actinomycetes; order Mycobacteriales; family Mycobacteriaceae; genus Mycobacterium. The sequence continues at coordinate 1,957 of JAGQTS010000228.1, read as the reverse complement.
CACCGACCCCGCCCACTCGCCGGCGATCGCGGCATCGAGGAACGGCGCAATCCGGGTGCGGACCTCGGCTGCGGTCGCTCCGTCGGCCGTGCCGGCCAGAACCGCCTCCGCGCAGGCCAGCCACCGAGGCCGTTCCACGGATCGGCGGTCCGCGATCCGCACCCCGGCCTCGTCGCGTTCGGCGAGCAGACGGGTCAGCCTGCCCCGCAACCCCTCCAGGATATCGGCGGCCTCGACCAGTGAATTGAGGATGTTCGCCGCGCTCGCGCAGTGCCGTTCCAGCAGAGCAGTCGCGATCGATCCCGACCGTCCCCGCCAGCCTGCCCCCAGGTAGCCGATGGCCGTCCGCTGATCAGACAAGGCTGACCGCGCATGGGCGGCCGCCGCGGTCAGCGCCACGATATCGGCTTGGAGTGCGGACAGCCCGACACCGTCATCCCGGGACGCCAGCTCCCGAATCCGCTCGGTGGTGATCCCCACGTGACCGACGTCGCGACAGGCCGCCGCGTATCTCACGAAGGTGTCAACGGGATTCATCTCAACACCGCTGCCGCAGCCCACTCGGTCGCTTCGTGCCCGCCGGCGGCTGACCGCAACGCCGCGGCGAGCTCGGCGGCAGCGCGCCCCCATCGGATCAGGTCGGCGGTCAGCGAATCCAATTCCGCACGCACCGCCGCACCGCCGGCGCAGTGTGCCCGTCCGGCGTTGGCCGGGCCGAACTGCAGATCTGCCAGCCCGGTTGTCACAGCGCCTAGAACAATCTGTGCCGCGGCGTCGATGCGCTGCGCGGCAGCCCGTACGGCAACCGGGTCGATGAACGACCCCGGGGCAGTCACCGGTCCATCAGTGCGGGCTCTTCCCGAGAGCCAATGGGTCTCCATACTGTGGTTGGACGCGATAGAACCCTCAGAGGTTCCATCGGCGGCAGATCAATCCTCGGCGCTGACCGACTTCGCGACCCGGTGGGCGACCTGGCGGGCGGTGTCCTCGTCGGGGGCCTCCACCATCACCCGAACGATCTGCTCGGTTCCCGACGGTCTCAGTAGAATCCGGCCGGTGTCACCCAGCTCGGCTTCGGCCTGACGCACGGCGCTCCGCACCGCGGGCGCCTGCGCCACGGTCGCCTTGTCGGCGACCTCGACGTTGATCAGCACCTGCGGGAGGGTCCGCATCGGCGCGGCGAGATCGGCCAGCGACGCGCCGGTGTGGACCATCCGCGCCATGATCTGCAGGCCGGTGAGGATGCCGTCGCCGGTGGTCCCGAAAGCAGGTATGACGATGTGGCCGGACTGCTCCCCGCCCAGGCTGTATCCGCCGGCCCGCAGTTCCTCCAGCACGTATCGGTCGCCGACCCCGGTACAACGCACAGTGATCCCGGCGTCGCGCATGGCGAGGTGCAAACCCAGGTTGCTCATCACGGTCGCGACGAGGGTGTTGGAGGCCAGTTGTCCGGCCTCACTCATGGCCAGCGCCAAGATCATCATGATGGCGTCGCCATCGACCACCCGGCCGGCCGCATCAACCGCCAGACACCGATCGGCGTCTCCGTCGTGGGCCAGGCCCAGATCGGCCCGGTGGACGGCGACCGCGGCACGGAGCGCTTCGAGGTCGGTGGATCCGCAGCCTTCGTTGATGTTGAGCCCATCGGGATCGGCATTGATCGCGACCACCCTGGCGCCGGCCGCGGCGTAGGCCCGCGGGGCCGCGGCGAAGGCCGCTCCGTTGGCGCAGTCCACCACCACGGTGAGACCGGTCAGCGGCGTAGGGGCAGCGGTCGCGAGATGAGTCAGGTAGCGGTCGAGGGCATCCTCGGCCCGCCGGACCCGGCCGATATCCGCCCCGATCGGGCGGGAACCCGGGCCTTGGGCAACCAGTTCGGTGATGCGGTCCTCGGTGTCGTCGCCGAGTTTGTGTCCACCGGGACCGAAGATTTTGATGCCGTTGTCGGGCATCGGGT
>JAGQTS010000227.1 GCA_020438895.1 Mycobacterium sp. | reverse complement strand
TCGGCGGCAGCGACGACGAACCCCCATTCTGATGACATTGCGCGCCCGGCGCGCTCCAGTGAACGAAAGTGATTGACAGATGAAGGCAAAACCCACAAAGCGCCGTCCGGCCCCGGACAAGCCGATCAAGACGCGCAAGTGCGTGTTCTGCTCCAAGAAGGGCAAAGGGCAGATCATCGACTACAAGGACACCGCGTTGTTGCGTACCTACATCAGCGAGCGCGGCAAGATTCGGGCGCGTCGGGTGACGGGGAACTGCGTTCAGCATCAGCGCGACATCGCCATCGCCGTCAAGAACGCACGCGAGGTTGCCTTGCTGCCGTTCACGTCGGCAACCCGATAGGGGAGGGAAGCGAGACGATGAAACTGATTCTCACCGCCGAGGTCGAGCACCTCGGGACCGCCGGCGACACCGTCGAGGTCAAGGACGGATACGGCCGCAACTACCTGCTGCCTCGCGGCCTGGCCATCGTGGCCACCCGGGGCGCACAGAAGCAGGCCGAGGAGATTCGCCGCGCCCGCGAGGCCAAGAAGGTGCACGACCGCGAGCATGCCGAGGAGATCAAGGCGGCCATCACCGCACTCGGTGCCATCGCCCTGCCGGTGAAGGTTGCCGGCGATTCCGGAAAGTTGTTCGGGTCGGTGACCGCCGCTGACGTGACCGCGGCGATCAAGAAGGCCGGTGGCCCGAACCTCGACAAGCGGGCGGTCCACCTGCCCAAGGCGCATATCAAGGCAACCGGCACCCACGCCGTCGCCATTCACCTGCATCCCGAGATCGATGTCGAGGTGACCCTCGACATCGTGGCGCAGAGCTAACGCACACACGCAGAGAAGCCCCGGGGCAGTCGCAAGGCTGCACCCGGGGTTTTTCGTGTTCCGGATCTTCGTGTGCCGCGAGCGAATGTCGGTACGGCATGCGACACCAGCTAACGTAACCGGGGGTTTACCGGCCGATCCGCGAACCGAAACACAACACGCCCGGGCGCGTAACCCGCCCCGACACGCCGACCCAGTTCTTATCCACAGGGCATCGAGGCCTTAGTCTGCGGTTTACGTCGGGAAATATTTTCCAACGGCGCGTTAGTCCACAGGTTCTCCCCAACCCGCCAACACGTTGTACCCCGCTATCCCCAGGCCGCTAACAGATTGATGAACAACCCGGGTTGGTGATGCTTCCAGCAACCTCTAGCGTTCCTCGGGGTCGGTATCGGTGAGCCACATTTGTCGGCAGCGGCACCTAGCGTGAGACCCATTCGCATCGAACTTGCGTTTGACACAGGTGGGTGACTGGAACAGGAGGCGGGGCGGCGTCATGGCAGTGGTGGACGATCGCGGGCAGGCGGCTACAGACTCCGCGCTGCCTGCCGAGGACTTCGGCCGCCAACCCCCGCAGGACCTCGCCGCTGAACAGTCGGTGCTGGGCGGCATGCTGCTGAGCAAGGACGCCATCGCCGACGTCTTGGAGCGGCTGCGCCCAGGCGATTTTTACCGCCCTGCCCATCAGAACGTCTACGACGCGATCCTCGATCTGTACGGTCGGGGGGAGCCCGCGGACGCGGTGACGGTCGCCGCCGAACTCGACCGCCGCGGCATGCTGCGCCGCATCGGCGGCGCGCCCTATCTGCACACCCTGATCTCCACGGTTCCCACTGCCGCCAACGCCGGGTACTACGCCGGAATCGTGGCTGAAAAGGCGTTGTTGCGTCGTTTGGTGGAGGCCGGTACCCGGGTCGTGCAGTACGGCTACGCCGGCGCTGAGGGCGCAGACGTCAACGAGATCGTCGATCGGGCCCAAGCGGAGATGTACGACGTCACCGAGCGCCGCACCGCCGAGGACTTCGTTCCGCTGGAAGCGCTGCTGCAGCCGACCATGGACGAGATCGATGCGATCGCCTCCAACGGGGGCATCGCCCGCGGTGTGCCCACCGGTTTCACCGAGCTTGACGAGCTGACCAACGGCCTGCACGCCGGGCAGATGATCGTGATCGCGGCCAGGCCCGGTATGGGGAAATCGACCCTTGGTTTGGATTTTTTGCGCTCCTGCTCCATCAAGAACAGGTTGTCGAGCGTCGTCTTCTCGCTGGAGATGAGTAAATCCGAGATCGTGATGCGGCTGTTGTCGGCAGAGGCGAAAATCAAGCTCGCCGATATGCGTTCGGGCCGGATGAGCGATGACGACTGGACCCGGCTGGCGCGGCGGATGAGCGAGATCAGTGAAGCGCCGCTCTACATCGATGACTCACCTAACCTGACGATGATGGAGATCCGGGCGAAAGCCCGACGCCTGAAACAAAAGTCGGATCTACGCTTGGTGGTGATCGACTACCTCCAGCTCATGACGTCAGGCAAAAAGGTGGAGTCACGCCAGCAAGAAGTCTCCGAGTTTTCCCGTCAGCTCAAGCTGTTGGCTAAGGAACTGGAAGTCCCGGTGGTGGCGATGAGCCAGCTCAACCGGGGCCCGGAACAGCGCACCGACAAGAAACCGATGTTGGCCGACCTCCGTGAGTCGGGCGCCATCGAGCAGGACGCCGACATGGTCATCCTGCTGCATCGACCGGATGCGTTTGAACGGGACGACCCACGCGGTGGCGAGGCCGACCTGATCGTTGCCAAACACCGCAACGGCCCGACGAGGACAGTGACGGTCGCGCACCAGCTACATCTGTCGCGGTTTACGAATATGGCGCGGCAGTAGCCGCCTGTCGAGATGCAACGAAGATTGACAAGGCGCACTTCGTTGTTAAACAAGGTAGGGCTGCTCGGATAGGCGTTTTGGGCCGTTTCCCCTGTTGGT
>JAGQTS010000226.1 GCA_020438895.1 Mycobacterium sp. | reverse complement strand
GCCAGGGCTCGGACCGTCAGCGTCGACTGCCCCGGTATCAACGCCTACGCCGACGGCGACTATGTCTGCCCGCTTCCGGCCGAGATCTCCGCGGAGCCGGGTGCGTTGCGGATTCTGGTTGCCGACTCCGGCTCAATATCGTGAACCAGCCAGGGCACGACAGGCGTATCATTAAGGGTGCGCTCGGAGCATCGACGCAGACGCCCGCTCAGGGAGTCTGGCATGTTTCTCGCATCGGATCGCCGCATGACTTCTGTCGATCCCGACGCCCGTGAGCGCCCGCGTTCTCTGAGCGGGCACGGCGTCCCTACTCCGATCCGGGTCGGCATGAATCCTGCCGATCGACATGGGTCAGAGCGACCGCGGGGTGAATCCCCCAGGGAGCACTGACGGATCCGGAAGGAGGAGCCATGCGACTCCTAGATCGATATCGCACCCGCACTGCCCTTCCCATTGCAGTGCTGTTCAGCCTGTTCGCCGTGCTACCAAGTGCGGTGGCAGGAGCATCGAATGGCGATGGAGACGACACACATTCGCTGGTGTGCCCGAACACCATTACCGGCGGCATCTACATTGCCGGCTGCCTTCCCAGCGTTAATCCACCGGTGAGCAAGGTCGACGATCGTGGGACCGACCAGGTTGCCACCCTCTACGGAATTCCGTGCACCGGGACGAACATCGGCAAGTGCCTGGGACTCAGTCGAATTCAGCCGTGATTCGGTTCGCGCGAAACTGGGGCAAGGAGTCCGGCGAAGCGTTCAGGCCACCCAGGATCGCGCGAACCCCGCCAGCAGAACGGCAAAGCCGCCGATCTCCCCGATGATCAGCGCCCACATCCCGATGTGCACGCTGCTCCCGGCATTTTCCATCTGGTTGGTGGTGTCGCGCCTGGCCCCGTGCACGATGTAGATGACGATCGCACCGAGGAAGAAGAAGACCAAGGTCATCGCGGCGGTGAGGTTGACCCACGACGGCCACGCGCTGAGTTCGACGAACGCTGCCACCAGAAGTGTGGCAAATGAGTACATCAGCGCTGCCCGATGGGCGATGTCAACATACGGGTGCGCGAGATGGTTTGGGCTGGTGCTCATTTGACGGTATTTCCACACGCCCAAGATGAGGGCGAGCAGGAAGATGAGTCCTGCGGCGAAGAGTGTTACAGCCGTCGCACTACCGATGGTGACCATCTGGCTTGCACCTCAATCCTTGTCGGGCTGCTGCAACACGTTAGCGCGGCAACCAAACGTGAGAAACCGGACCGAGGCGTCGCTCTCGGCGAAAATGTCCTACCCAAGGCCTAGTATCGAATGTATGTTCGATTCAGTGTATGGCGATGCCGGCGATGCCGATGTGGTGTCGGCGATCTGCGCATCCGCGGTAGCGGAGTGTGTGGCTGCGGCACGTCGATTGGCGGCGATCGGGGAACTGGCGGCGCGGTGGATGACATGCGACGAGGGTTCGCGATGGGTCTGTGACGGCTGGGACTGCGGGGCTGCCGAGATCGCCGCGGCATTGGGGATCGGACATGGTCGCGCGTCTGGCCAGATGCAGGTGGCCATGGCCCTGCGGGTGCGCCTTCCCGAGGTCGCGGCCTTGTTCGTGACCGGCGGGGTCACCGAGCGGATCGTCGAGGCGATTGTCTGGCGGACCGCGTTGGTCGCTGATTCCGAGGTCATGACGGTTCTCGACCGTGCCATCGCCCAGGTTGCGGGATCGTGGCAGGGCCTGTCGCGATACAAGCTTGAGCAGGCAATCGACGTTCTCGTCGATCGTCACGACCCGGCTGCGGTACGGCGCACCCGCGAGGCGGCTCGTGGGCGGGCGGTGACCATCGGGGGGCGTGACCATGAATCCGGTACCGCGGCGTTGTGGGGGCGCCTGTTTGCCACCGACGCCGCCCTGCTGGAGAGCCGACTCGATCAGATGGCCCGCGCGGTGTGCGCATAGGACCCGCGGACCCTGGCCCAGCGCCGCGCCGATGCCCTCGGGGCACTGGCGGCGGGAAGTCAGATCCTGGCGTGCCAGTGCGCGGACCCCGAATGCCCGGCTTCCGGGCCCGACGCCCGCGCAACCAGCGTGGTCATCCACGTCCTCGCCGACTCCGACGCCCTGACCGACCATCCCGACCCTCACATGTCCGGCGACGATCCGGATCCCGGCGACGGCGTCGGCGATGGTGACGGTGGTGGGCCCGACGGTGGGAACTCCGGCGGCGCCGAGGTAGCGACCCCGTCGGCACCATTGCCGTCGGGCAGGGCGGTCATCGTCGGTGGCGGGGTTCTGCCGACCCCCATGTTGGCCGCCTTGATCGCCGCCGGAGCTGCGGTACGCACCCTGCGCACCCCCGGCGCCGAACCCGAACCCCATTACCGACCCTCGATGGCCCTGGCCGAATACGTCCGGATGCGGGATCTGACCTGCCGGTTCCCCGGGTGCGACAAACCCGCCCACATCAGCGATATCGACCACCGCGTGCCCTGGCCCTTCGGCACCACGCACCCCTCAGGTCTTCGCGTGCTATGCCGCCTGCATCACCTGCTGCGGACCTTCTGGACAGAATGGACAGACGAACAACACCGCGACGGCACGATCGCCTGGACCACACCATCGGGGCACACCTACATCACCCGACCGGGTAGCCACCTGCTGTTTCCCAACTGGAACACCGACACCGGTTCGACCTGGGCGACGCCCCCACCGGCGCCGAGTCCCGCCCGCGGATTGATGATGCCCACCCGGAGACGAACCCGACAAGCCGAACGCCACTACCGCGCCGCCCGCGAACGGGCCCTCAACACACCCAGCACCGTCGACCGAAACCGGCCACCGCCGTATTAACCGACGCCCCGGCTCAACCAACTCACCTCACCGGCGTCCCCGCCGTCACGGTAGGCCTCAAGTGCGTCATCCCACGCGGTGCCCAGCACGGTGTCCAATTCAGCGGCCAACGTGTCCGCCCCCGCCCTCATCAGGGTCCGCAGCCGATTCTCGCCGACCATGATGTCACCGTTGGCGCTCATCGCCCCGCTCCACAACCCCAGTTGCGGGGTATGGCAAAACCGTTGACCGTCCACGCCCGGGCTGGGATCCTCGGTGACCTCGAACCGCAGCACCGTCCAGGACCGCAGCGCGTTGGCGAGTCGCGCCCCGGTGCCGACCGGACCCCTCCAGTTGGTCACCGCGCGCAACTGTCCGGGCATCGCCGGTTGCGGGGTCCACTTCAGGTTCGCCCCGGCATTCAGGGTCGACGACAACGCCCACTCGACATGTGGGCACACCGCCGCGGGTGCGGCGTGGACATACACCACGCCGGTCGTCGCGTCGGCGAACTGATTCGACGCACGCATCGCTGCCTCCTTCGGCTCCTCTAGGGACGTCTTCCCCAACGACCTGGTGGCTACCGAAGTTGCAGTTGTTGCGTGCGGTTCTATTGTGCCCTCTGATACGCCTGTTGCGCTAGTCCGAGTTGTATTGCTTGAGGACCGCATCGGAAAGCGCAGGCCACAGGGGCTTTGCCCAGTCGCCGAAGTCCCGGTCGGTCAGGACCACCAGCGCCAGATCGTATGCCGGGTCGACCCACAGGAACGTCCCACTCTGGCCGAAGTGGCCGTAAGTACCCGCGGAATTCGTCGCCGCGGTCCAATGTGGACTCTTCCCGTCTCGGATCTCGAACCCCAGACCCCAGTCGTTGGGCCGCTGCATTCCGTATCCGGGCAGCACCCCGGCCAGCCCGGGGAACTGCACGTTGGTCGCCTCGGCATGCAACTGCTTCGAGACGGTGACCGGATTGAGCAGATCGCCGGCGAACACTGCCAGATCGTCGACCGTCGACACCGCCCCGAAACCGGCCGACCGGCCGCCACCTTCCAAGTACGATGCGGTCATTCCCAAAGGTTCGAACACCGCACCGGCCAGATAGCTGCCGAATTCGATACCGGCGTGCCCCTCGATCGTCGCGGCGAGCACCGCGAAGCCGGCGTTCGAGTACACCCGGCGGGTACCGGGTTGCGCTTGGGTCGCCTCGCCGTCCATCGACAATCCGGATGCGTGCGCCAGTAGATGACGAACGGTCGACCCGGGCGGTCCGGCGGGAGTGTCCAACTCCACGGCGCCCTCCTCCAGTGCGACCTGAGCGGCCCGGGCCGCGAGCAGTTTGGTGACTGACGCCAATCGGTAGCGCCGGCCGGCATCGCCGCAGGCGGCCAACACCCCGGACGGGCTCACCACGGCGGCCGCAGCGTTGGCCACCGGCCAGTCGGCGATCAGGTCAAGAGCGGACATCACCGCTAACTTATCCCCGCTAGGGTCTGACGGCATGAGTCAACTCGTGCGCGGCGTCATCTCCCGCGACAAGGGCGAGCCGGTCGAACTCGTCGACATCGTCATCCCCGATCCCGGTCCAGGGGAGGTCGTCGTCGCCATTCAGGCGTGCGGGGTCTGCCATACCGATCTCACCTACCGCGACGGCGGGATCAATGATTCCTACCCGTTCCTGCTAGGCCATGAGGCGGCCGGAACCGTGGAGAGCGTCGGCGAGGGTGTCACCCACGTGACCCCGGGGGATTTCGTCGTCCTGAACTGGCGGGCGGTCTGCGGGCAGTGCCGGGCCTGCCGGCGCGGCCGCCCCTGGTACTGCTTCGACACGTTCAACGCCGCTCAGAAAATGACCCTGACCGATGGCACCGAACTCACCCCGGCGCTGGGGATCGGAGCTTTCACCGACAAGACCCTGGTTCACCAGGGGCAGTGCACGAAGGTCGACGACGAGGCCGACCCGGCGGTGGCCGGATTGCTGGGCTGCGGAGTGATGGCCGGCCTCGGAGCGGCGGTCAACACCGGCGCCGTCACCCGCGACGACACGGTTGCGGTGATCGGCTGCGGAGGAGTCGGTGACGCCGCCATCGCTGGGGCGGCCCTGGTCGGGGCACGCCGGATCATCGCTGTGGACACCGACAACACCAAGTTGAACTGGGCCCGCGACTTCGGTGCCACGCACACCATCAACGCCGGCGAGCTCGATGTCATCGAGACGATCCGGGATCTCACCGACGGCAACGGGGCGGACGTGGTGATCGACGCGGTCGGACGGCCGGAGACCTGGACCCAGGCCTTCTACGCCCGCGACTTGGCCGGAACCGTTGTGCTGGTCGGCGTTCCGACGCCGGAGATGCGCCTGGACATGCCTCTGGTGGACTTCTTCTCCCGCGGCGGCGCCCTGAAGTCCTCGTGGTACGGCGACTGCCTTCCGGAACGCGATTTCCCCACCCTGATCGACCTCTACCGTCAGGGTCGGCTGCCGCTGGACCGGTTCGTCACCGAGCGGATCGGCCTCGAGGGCGTGGAGGAGGCTTTCCACCAGATGCACGCTGGTGGCGTGTTGCGCTCGGTGGTCGTGCTGTGAACGCGGCCGGAGTGCAACGCGTCGTGACGCACGGCGTCTTCGAACTCGACGGTGGCCGTTGGGAAGTCGACAACAACGTCTGGATCGTCGGCGGGGACTCGGAGGTCATCGTCGTCGATGCCGCCCATGATGCCGCCGCCATCGCCGACGCCGTGGCCGGCCGTCGCGTCGTGGCCGTCGTGTGCACCCACGGCCACAACGACCACATCACCGCAGCCCCTGAGCTATCCGCGCTTCTGGACGCGCCGATTCTGCTCAACCCCGCAGACACCATGCTCTGGGAGATGACGCACGCGGCCCTGCCTTTCCAGCATCTGGACGACGCTCAGGTGCTCAAGGCCGACGGGATCGAACTGCACACCATCGCCACCCCCGGTCACTCCCCCGGCTCCACCTGTCTCTACGCGCCCGAACTGGGTGCATTGTTCTCCGGCGACACGCTTTTCCAGGGCGGACCTGGGGCGACGGGCCGATCCTTCTCGGACTTCCCCACCATCCTGACCTCGATCAGGGGCAAGCTCGGAGTGTTGCCGCCCGACACGGTTGTCTACACCGGCCACGGCGACAGCACCACGATCGGCGGCGAACTGGTCCACTACGACGAGTGGGTGGCCCGCGGACACTGATGGCGAGCAGCCCGCAGCACTGATCACCGCCGTCATGGTCCCGCCCGGCGTATCGTCACGCAGATGCCTGGTTCCACCCCTGAAGGCGCACGGCCCCTCCTCGACGAACTCGCCCGGCGGGCCAAGGAAGCCTTGCAGCCCATCATCGAAGACGCCACCAGACGTGCGACGGCCCAGCTGATGCTCAAGGATGCCGAAGCAGCGACCGACCTCGCGGGACGAGTTCAGGTGGCGATCACCGCGGAGTTCTGGAGCCATCCCGCCAACATGCGTCGCCAACTGCCGGCAGCCGTGGACGTCAGCCCGGTCCTGAGCGCGATGGCCGTCGCCGCGGTGACCGTGTTCTCCGAGTTCCTGCAAAGCCAGCCCGGAACCCTGCCGAAATCAGACTGACTCAGGGCGCGGTGGCGTCGCTTCGCGGGTCGATGATGATCTTGGCGTGCGTCTCGGGGTCTTTGAGTGCCTCGAATGCGCTGGCCACGCCCCCGAGCCCCACCTTCCCGGTGATCAGCGACGCGGCGTCAAGCTTTCCGTCAGCAAGCATGTGCAGGCTGTCGCGGAACTCCAGCGGGGTGTAGCCGAAGACGAAACGCATGTCGATCTCCTTGCCGATCGCCATGGCCGGCCGGATCTGGTCGGCGTTCATGCACACCCCGACCACGATGACCCTGGTATTCAGCGGGGCCGCCGCCACGACGGCGTCGATCATCCCGGGCACCCCGACGCACTCGAAGATCACCGGCCGCTTCGGTCCGGCCGCACCCAACGCATCGGCCATGCGGTAGACGTACTCCCAGCCCGGCAGCCGGCGAAGCTTCTCCATCGATCCGATTGCCAACTCGGCGAGCCCGGAGAACCCGGTGATCATCCCTTTCCCGATCGCCCTGTCATACGGTGAGTCCAGCTTCGGGTCGACGACGACGTCAGCGCCGCACCGCTGAGCCAGACTCCGCCGAGCGGGCGAGAAGTCGCTGGCGACGATGGTGTCGACACCCAAGGCCTTGAGTTGGCAGATCACCGCGAGACCGACCGGGCCGCAGCCGATCACCACGGCGGTGTCGCGCTTGCCGATCTCGCTGCGGCGCACCGCGTGCAGGGCCACCGCCATCGGTTCGGTCAACGCGGCGACATCCATCGACAACCCGTTGGGAACCGGGAATGTCATCGCCGCCTCGACCAGCACCCGCTCGGCGTAGCCGCCCGGTGCCAGCGGGGACAGTCCGGTGAGCTGCACCCCGCCGTGGCCGCGCACCATCGGAAAGGACACCACTCGCATCCCGGTCCTGAGACCCTTGGCCGACTTGGGTCCGCGCTCGGCCACCACGCCGGCGAATTCGTGGCCCATCACCGTAGGGGTCGTGCGCCGGATGAAGTTCCGGTAGCCGACCTCCTCCAGAACGTCGGCCAGTTCGTCACCATGATCCTTGGCGTGCAGGTCCGATCCACAGATTCCGCAGGCGTGGACGTCGAGCACGAGTTGCCCCTCGGCTGGGCGGGGGTCGGGCATCTCGAGAACCGACAGGACACCGTTGGCGCAGCTCACAGCCTTCATTGGAGGCAGTGTAGGCCAGTGCTGCAGCTACCGGCCGTCGAGGATCCGGCGCTTCTCGGCCTTGAACTCGGCTTCCGTCAACGCACCTGAGTCCCGAAGGGCAGCAATGGTTTTCAGCTGTTCCAACCGAACTCCCCGGTCGGTCGGCGTGAAGGAATCGCCTAGCCCATCGGTGTCGTCCTGCAGCTCTTCGATGCCGGCCGCCGGCGAGGCAGCCCTGGCCTGACGACGCCGGCGAAGCCACCACACCGCGATCGCCAGGTCGACGCTCACGATCGACATCGCGACGAACACCCACAACAGACCGTCCATCGACCCAGTCTGACCGAAGGCAATCCGGGGCTCGGCAAATCCGTCCACCTGCCCATCGATGCTGATCTGGTACCGACCGGCCTCGGCGACGTCCATGAACCACACCCGGCGATGGACGTCGTCGTTGATGGTGACCGATCTGCCCAGATCGTCGGCGACCTGCGGATCGGACAGTCCCGGTGGCGGTTCGACACTCATCCGCAGCGGTGGGACAGCCGTCCCGCGGCGCCCGGAATGTACGTGAAAGTTCACGGTGACGGCACCGGCCGGCAAGTCGATCGCCGCGGACCCGGGGATCGGAATCTCACCGTAGGCGTTGTAGCGCTCCCAGAAGAAGAGATTCAGCACCGTGAGGGTCACCAGGCCGCCCACCGAGACCGCCGCGACAACACCCACCAGGATCACCACGAGACGGGACGCTTTCGCTGAACCGGCCACCGCCGCAGTCTGTCACGTCCGCTGCCACCCCAAGCGAGACCGACTACCGTCGAATGTCATGAAACGGCCAACCGCGACGCCGCAGTCGAGCATCGTGGTGCGGCCGCAGCCGATGGACAGCGCCACCTACACCGCGTCGTCCCGGTTGCAGGCCGCCGGACTGGCGCGCGCACAGGACATGCTCGAGCGGTCGGCGGCCGCGGTCCCACTGCCGCCGCCGGACCAGCCCATCACCATCGCCGACTACGGCACCGCCAACGGGTACAACGCGCTGCTGCCGATCGGCGCCGCGATCGCGGAGTTGCGCGCGCGAACCCGGGCTGACCACGCCATCGCCGTCACCCACACCGATGTACCCGGCAATGACTTCACCGCACTGTTCACCACGCTCAACGAGGATCCGGACAGCTACCTGACCAAAGACGCCGCCACCTACGCCTACGCCGTCGGGCGGTCCTTCTACAAGCAGATTCTGCCGTCCGACAGCATCACGCTGGGGTGGAGTTCGTGGGCCACCCATTGGCTGAGCCGATTGCCGGCCGCCATCACCGACCACATTCACATCTCGCGCAGTACCGATGACGCAGCACGGCAGGCTTTCGCCCGACAGGCCGCCGAGGACTGGCATGATTTCGTCGCGTTCCGCGGCCGGGAATTGGCTCCCGGGGGGCAGATCGTGGTGTTGACCCTCGCCGCCGACGACGACGGGCGCCCCGGCTTCGGCCCGCTGATGGACATGCTCAATAAGTCATTGATTCGACTGACTGCCGAAGAGTTGATCACCCCGGCGGAGCTGGGTCGCATGGTGATCCCAACGGTCGGCCGCACCGAGAAAGATCTGCGCGCACCGTTCGCCCCGTCCGGCAGATTCGAGGGTCTCTCGGTGGAGCACCTGCAGATCTTCCAGGCCGAGGACCGTTTCTGGGAGCGCCTGAAGCACGACGGGGATTCCGGCGCGTTCGGCGCGCAGTGGGCCGGTTTCGCCCGAGCGGCGGCATTCCCGACACTGATCGCCGCCCTCGACGGCGGCCCGGCCGATCCCCGGGCGGTGGATTTCTGCGACCGGCTGCAGGCTGCGCTGGCGGCCGGCCTGTCCCAGGACCCGACACCGATGCCGATCCCGCTGGCCATTGTGGTCATGACCAAGGTCCACCGACCGGAGTGACCCTCGACAGCCGGCAGGCCGGCCGGATCAGGTCCCGGCCTTGACGCGCAGCGCGTAACGACGCTCGGCGTACACCAGATCGTCCTTCCAGAGCCTGCGGGCGGCCGCGCGCATCAACGGCCGGATCACCGGCGCGGCGGTCAACGCGTACCGGAAACCGGTGCGGTCGGACTGAGCGATCACCGCCTCGATGACCGCGGTGCGTGGCCGGCCGTCGGTACCTGCTCCTAAGGGGGTGGCATGGGTTTCGACGACGCTGCCCGCCCCTTCGCCGTCGACGATGTGCATGACGATGGTGCGCGGTTCGGGCACGGTGAACTCGGCGATGACGGGAACGCCGAGCCGGCCCATGTGGAAGGTGACGGCCACCTGGAAGACGTCGGCGCCGTCGTCGGCGTCTACCGGTGGCGCGTTGAGCACCCCCAACTGAGCGAACGAATATGGGTGGAACCAAGCCCCGTGCCATGGGTCGAGCCGATTGGCGATGACGTCGCGGGGCTCGCAGATCCCCTCCACACGGGCCACCGCCGCCAGTCGGGCGCCGGTGGGGCGCACCGGTAGCACCGGCGCCGCCAACGCCTCCTCCCCACCGACCTTGTCCAGCCGCACCCATACCAGGACACCGTCGTCATAGGCCGGGTAGGGCTTCCACCCGAATGCGCGTCCACCCTCGAAGCGCAACCCGTGCCACGGGCACACCAGTCCACCGCACTCGATCTTCCCGGTGGCCAGATCCGCTCCCAGGTGCGGGCAGGACGCCGGACCGACATGCAGGCCATGCTGTCCGTCTCGCCACGCGACGATCTCCACACCGGCTACCGTGGCGCCGAACGGACGGTCGGCGCGCACATCGGTACTGGCGGCGAAGACGTACCAATTGCCACCGGGGCGCCGCTCTGCGCGGCGCAGGGCGGCATCGATGACAGCCGGATCGGCCTGCTGGTACGTGGGCGCCTGTTCAGCCCACCGTAGTTTCGGAATAACCTGTAACGGAACGTCTTTCGGCATGTTGTCGTCCAACCAGGACCACAGGCCCATCAGCGCGCTCCCCTCTCGGCCAGGCGACGCAGCACCGGAGATCGGCCCCGCACCGGAACGGTGTGCAGGGTGTGCCCGCTGATCCCCCAGTCGGCCAGTAACCGGTTCGCCGCCGACCACCCGGTCGTCGCGGCACGTTCCATCAATGCCACCGGCAGGTCGATACGGATTCCGTCGCCGGCGAGCACGAGGCCGGGGACCCCGGTGTCCACAGTGGGGCGACGGGCAAACGAGCCCGGGGAGAACAGCGGACAGTCCTGCTTGAGCAGCAACCGCTCGGCCACGATGCCGGCCCGCTTGGTTTCCGGATACAGCTGGTGCAGCCGGGCCAGCATCGCATCCCGAAGCCCGTCGACCGGATCCCCCCCGTCCGGCCCGGGATCCAGCGCTACCGAATAGGAGTGCACCTCGACCACCGAGCCGCCATGCACCCGGGCCCAATCGGCGGCCTGGCGCTCGTAATTGCTGACAACGCTGATGTTGTCGATCGGTTCCAACCCCCCGGTGCCTAGGAAGGGCGGCCGATCCGGATCGACGGGGGCATCCAGCCACAGCCGCTGCACCAGGAACGGCGGGGCTAACTGAATATCGGCGACCCGCTGTCGCCAGTCGTCATCACCGAGACCGGGAGATGCCGCGACGATCCGCTGCAAGCCGGCCGGATCGGCTGCCAGCACCACGCCATCGGCGTCGAATACCGACCCCCCGGCGGTGTGCACCTGCAGTCGCCGGGAACCGCCGACGACAACCGACTCGACGGCGCTGCCGGTGTGGAAGGTCACTCCGCGCGCGGTGAGGTATTCGCCCAGCGGGTTCCACAGGGCGGTGTCGAAATTCGACTCGGCGACATCGAAGACGAGACCTTCGCTGGAACCCAGGAAGTAGATGTGGAACATCACCGCCAGTTCGGCCGCCGAGAGCCGCTCGGGTCGGGCGAAGAAGCTGCGCGCGAATACCTCGAAGGCCAGGTGCCGAGCGGCGTTCGGGAAGTTGATGTCGGTCAGAAAAGTTCCGGCGTCAGTGTCGTCGAGCAGGTCGTAGGTGCCCGGCACAGTCACCGTCGCCAGCGGGGCAGCCGACTTCGCGTCGATCCGCACCAGATCCCGGAACCGAAATGTGGGGCTGCGCAACGCGAACACCAGGGCGTTCCAGGGCGGGCTCTGGGGCAACCCACGGAAGGTGTCGTGGCGGCCCTGTCCGTCGACCAGTGGGTAGTCCTCGACCGCGCGCAGCGCCGACAGGGTCGGGTCGCTGCGGCGCAGCAGCGACCGCAGGTTGTAGTACTGCCGGAAGAACGCATGGAATCCCCGGTTGTTCGCCAACTCCGGACCGGCCGGATCCGAGTCCGCACACCGCTCGGTCCACCCGGCCACCCGGCCGCCGAGAACGGCCTCGCGTTCGAGAAGATCGACGGCCACCCCGCGCTCGGCCAGCCCGCAGGCCGCGGCAAGTCCGGCGATGCCACCACCGACGACGACTACTCGGGGACGGTGCGGGAGTCCGGTGGCGTCCGGGAGCCCCGGGGCACCAGGGTGCACAACGGCGCGGGGATCTTTCATGACGAGCCTTTCCCCTTCAGACGACAGATCGGGCGGGAGTTCACAGCGGGGCCACTCCGAGGAAAGTGTGCACGATGTTGCTTTGCCAGCCCGGCACCGTCTCGCTGTGGACGCCTGTGAAACCGGCGGCCACCAGCCTGCGCTGGAAATCTGCGGCACCGTCGAAGGTCTTCACGCTGCGCCACAGGTGCCGATACAACCGATTGTCGCCGGTCTGCCGCCACCCGGACGGGATGATGATCGCCCAGCAGACCGCGTCCCAGATCATCTGCGCGGCGCGGGAATCGGCCACGGAGTACTCGTGTACCGCGAGCGTGGCCCCGGGGGCCAGCAATTCGCGGAACCGGCTGAGCTGGGCATCGGGATCGGCGAGGTTGCGCAACAGGTAGGCCGCCAGGATGCCGTCGAAGGGACCGACGACCCCGGCGTCGGAGAGTCCCTCGATCGGGCTGTGGACGAATTCGACCGAATCCGGCCAGGACTTCGCCGATGCCTGCTCGAGCATCCCGGAGGAGGCGTCCACCGCGACGATGCGGGCGTGCGGAGCGGCCTCCAGCAGGGCCGCGGTGGAGGCCCCGGTCCCGCATCCGGCGTCGAGCAGACGCAACCCACGGCCACCGTTGGGAATTCGCATCCGGCGGGCCGAGATTCGCAGGTGATCGTGGTATCCGGGGTTGGCACCGACCAGCCGGTCGTAGGCCTGTGCACCGACGTCGAAGGCACCCGGCACCTCCGACTTCGGCAGACCGTCGTGACCCAGAGTCATGGCGTCTTGTCCCCCTGTCAACCCATAGAAGCCCCACGGCGAACAGCATCGATCGCCCGCACAGGGAGTCTTCCACCGCGATGGCCGCAGGCAAACACAGCCCCGCCAATGACCGGAATCGTCACCCTCAGATCGACGGCGACGAACACCGGGTCAAGCGGCACCGCGGGAGCGCCGGGCACGCATCAACCCACCGGTGAACACCTGCAAGCGGCGGCCCATCCCGACGGACGCACGTTGGCTGAACACCGCGAAGTCGATGTCCTCGATCCGGTCCAGAATCTCCGAGTACAGCGTGTATGCGGCCTGCACACACGGTCGGGACTGCGGTGCCAGCAAGGCGATGCCCTTGTGCGCGGTGCGGTAGATGTCGCGGGTGATCGCGTGTTGGGCTTGCAGGGCCCGGCGGACACGCGGGTCGGTACTCCCGTTGGTGTGGCACCAGCTCAGCAGTTCGCGGTCGACACCGAACGCGGCCAGCTCGTCTGCGGGCAGGTACACGCGGTTGCGGGTCAGATCCTCGTCGACGTCGCGCAGGAAGTTCGTCAGCTGGAAGGCCTGCCCGAGCGCCTCGGCGTAGGGTTCGGCGTCGGAGATCGGGCCGACGGTTCCCAGGATCGGCAGCATCTGCAGTCCGATCACCTCCGCGGAACCCCGCATGTAGGTGTTCAGCGCCGGACGATCCGGATAGTCGGTGACCGTGAGGTCCATCCGCATGGAGGCCAGGAACTCGTCGAACAGCTCCAGCGGGATGCGGTAACGGCGGGCGGTGTGCAGGACCGCTGGGAGGACCGGCTCTGAGCCGTCGCCGGCCGTCGCGGTGCCGTCGAAGAATTTCGCCGCCAGCAGCTCCAGCCGTTCCTCTCGTTGATCGACCGAGGCGTCGCTGTCAAGGTCATCGAGGATGTCGTCGGCGTAGCGGGCGAACCCGTAGAGTGCGTGCACCGCCGGACGCTGCGACGGGGCCAGCAACCGGGTCGCCAGGAAGTAGGTGCGACCGTGTTCGGCATTGAGCCGGCGGCAGTAGCGGTAGGACTCCCGCAG
>JAGQTS010000225.1 GCA_020438895.1 Mycobacterium sp. | reverse complement strand
GGCACCGCGATGCTGCTGTTCTACGGCACACCGATCGTGTTCGGATTCGCCAACCTGGTCCTACCGCTGCAGATCGGCGCTCCTGACGTCGCATTCCCCCGGTTGAACGCGCTGTCCTTCTGGCTGTTCACCTTCGGTGCACTGATCGCCCTGGGCGGGTTCATCACGCCAGGCGGTGCCGCCGACTTCGGCTGGACGGTGTACGTGCCGCTGTCCGATGCGGCACACTCCCCGGGGGCGGGCGCCGACCTGTGGATTCTCGGCGTGGCCGTTGGTGGATTGGGCACCATCCTCGGTGCGGTCAACATGATCACCACCGTGGTGTGCATGCGCTGCCCGGGAATGACCATGTTCCGGATGCCGATTTTCACCTGGAACATCTTCGTCACGTCGATCCTGGTGATTCTGATCTTCCCGCTGCTGACCGCGGCGGCTTTCGGCTTGGCCGCTGACCGTCGGCTGGGCGCGCACATCTACGACCCGGCCAACGGTGGCATCACGTTGTTCCAGCATCTGTTCTGGTACTTCGGTCACCCCGAGGTGTACGTGCTCGCACTGCCGTTCTTCGGGATCGTCACGGAAATCTTCCCGGTGTTCGCCCGTAAACCGATCTTCGGCTACTCGACCCTGGTGTACGCCACGATCGCCATCGCCGCACTGTCGGTCGCGGTGTGGGCGCACCATATGTACGTCACCGGTGCGGTGCTTCTGCCGTTCTTCTCGTTCATGACCTTCCTCATTGCGGTACCGACTGGGATCAAGTTCTTCAACTGGATCGGCACCATGTGGAAGGGACAGTTGACGTTCGAAACGCCGATGCTGTTCAGTTTCGGCTTCCTGGTCACCTTCCTGTGTGGCGGCCTGTCCGGGGTGTTGCTGGCCAGCCCTCCGCTGGACTTCCACGTCAGCGACACCTACTTTGTGATCGCCCACTTCCACTACGTGCTGTTCGGCGTGATCGTGTTCGCCACGTACGCCGGCACCTACTTCTGGTTCCCGAAGATGACCGGCCGTCTGCTCGACGAGCGACTGGGCAAGGTGCACTTCTGGTTGACATTCATCGGCTTCAACCTCACGTTCCTGGTCCAGCACTGGCTGGGAGACGAGGGCATGCCGCGGCGTTATGCCGACTACCTGCCGAGCGACGGCTTCACCACACTCAACGTCATTTCCACCGTCGGATCGTTCATCGTGGGCCTCTCGACGCTGCCGTTCTTCTGGAACGTGTTCAAGAGCTGGCGTTACGGCGAGGTCGTCACTGTCGACGACCCGTGGGGTCACGGCAACTCCCTGGAGTGGGCGACCAGTTGCCCGCCGCCTCGGCATAACTTCACCGAGCTGCCCACGATCCGTTCCGAGCGTCCGGCGTTCGAGTTGCACTACCCGCACATGATCGAGCGAATGCGAAAAGAGGCGCACGTGGGCAGGTCTCACGACGACGAGTCGAAGAAGGCCGGCGTATAGCGCGGTTCGCCGCTCCATCGCGCCGCGATGACACCCCAGAAGGTGTCGGTGCTGATCACCGTCACCGGCGTCGATCGGCCTGGCGTCACGTCTGCGTTGTTTGAGGCGCTGTCGGTGCACCAGGTTGAGTTGCTCAACGTCGAGCAGGTGGTGATCCGCGATCGGCTCACCTTGGGCGTGCTGGTCTGCGGAGCTCCTCAGGTGGTCGCCGGAGACTCGCTGCGTGCTGACGTCACCGCCGCCATCCAGGGGATGGGTCTGGATGTCACCATCGAACGCAGCGACGACGTCCCGGTGATCGGTGAGCCGTCGACCCACACGATCGTGGTGCTGGGCAGACCCATCACGGCGGCGGCCTTCGGTGCGGTGGCCCGGTCGGTCGCGGCCCTCGGAGTCAATATCGACTTCATCCGCGGGGTGTCGGACTATCCGGTAACCGGACTGGAGCTTCGTGTGACCGTGCCGACGGGGCTCGGCGATCAGCTACCGGCCGCGTTGGCCGGAGTCGGCGCCCAACAAGGCGTCGACATCGCCGTCGAGCGCCACAGTCTGGAGCGTCGGGCGAAGCGGCTGATCGTCTTCGACGTCGACTCCACCCTGATACAGGGCGAGGTCATCGAGATGCTGGCTGAGCACGCCGGTGCCGGTGCAGCGGTGGCCGCGGTCACGGAGGCCGCCATGCGAGGTGAGTTGGACTTCGCCGAATCGCTGCATCGGAGGGTGTCGACCTTGGCGGGCCTGCCCGTCGGAGTGCTCGACGAGGTTGCCGCGGAGCTCCAGTTGACCCCTGGGGCGCGTACCACGATCAGGACTTTGAGGCGGCTGGGATTCCACTGCGGGGTGGTGTCGGGTGGGTTCCGTCAGGTGATCGAACCGCTGGCGCATGAGTTGATGCTCGACTTCGTCGCGGCCAACGAGCTGGAGATCATCGACGGCCGCCTCACCGGCCGGGTAACCGGTCCGGTGATCGACCGGGCCGCAAAAGCGAAGGCGCTGCGTGATTTTGCCCAGATGGCCGGAGTTCCGATGGAGCAGACCGTCGCCGTGGGCGACGGCGCGAACGACATCGACATGTTGACTGCAGCCGGACTGGGCGTGGCCTTCAATGCGAAGCCGGCGGTGCGGGAAGTGGCTGATGCCTCGTTGAACCACCCGTACTTGGACACTGTGCTGTTCATTCTCGGCATCACCCGAGCAGAGATCGAGGCGGCCGACGCCGTCGACGGGGGTGTCCGTCGGGTCGCGATCCCGTCTGACTAGTCGAGTCGACGATGCCGCCGAGGGACGAGGCGGAGGAGGAGCGAGACGGTGTGACTAGTCGAGTCGACGATGCCGCCGAGGGACGAGGCGGAGGCCAGCCACTCAAATCACCACAGTGCTGTCGTGTGGGGTGGCCGTACCGGTGACGCTTCGCCAGGCCCGGCTCAGCAACCCGATCGCCTCGGTCAGCTGCTCCGCCGGCAGGACGTAGGGAATCCGGACGAACCGCTCCAAGGTGCCGTCCACCCCGAAACGCGGACCGGGCGGCAGTTCCACACCGAGCCGGGAAGCCGAGGCGCACACCGCCGAACTGATCGGGGCCGGAAGCTGGACCCACAGCGACATCCCACCGCCGCCCGGCAGGGGCCGCCACTCGGGCAAGTGCGTCGCCAGCAGATCGAGCAGCAGCGCCCGGCGCTCACGGAGAATGTCGCGGCGTTCGGCAAGGACGTCGTCGGCACGCTCGGTGAGCAGCCAGGCGGCGGCAAGTTGCTCGATGACCGAAGTGCCGAGGTCGATGGACGGGCGGACGGCGCGGACCGTCGCCAACACACCCGGGTCGGCGCGGATCCAGCCGATGCGCATCCCGCCCCAGAAGGACTTCGACATCGAACCCACCGTCATCAGCAGGTCGGTGTGCGAGTGCAGCGACGCGGCCAGCGGGTCCGGTAGCGGATCGTCGAGCCAGACCTCGGTGAGCGTCTCGTCGGCGATGGTTCGCGTCCGCGTCTCGGAGATGATGTCGCACAACCGTGTGCGGTCGTAGCTCGACATCGACGCGCCGGTGGGATTCTGGTTGTCTGGAACCAGGTAGGCCAGTGTGGGCGCCGATTGGCGTATCGTCGCGCGGATCGCGTCGAAATCCCAGCCGTCGCTGGTCAGCGCGACGGGTACCGGGCGGGCTCCGGTGAGGCCGATGGCCGTCAATGCCCCGTGGTAAGTGGGTTGTTCCACCAGTACCCGGTCGCCGGGTCGGGTGTAGGCGGACACGATCAGGGCGATGGCATGCTGCGCGCCGCTGGTCACCATGATCTGCTCAGCGGTGGTGGGGAGCCCTTTGCCGCAATATCGTTCGGCGATCGCCGCGCGGAGGACCGGCAGACCCGTCATATCGTGGGCGGTGCGTTGCAGGTAGCCGACGGACTGCTGGGCCGCTGCGGCGAAGGCTTCGCGCATCGCGTTCGCGGGTGCGGCAGAGGCCGCGACGGCAAGATTGATGGCGACGGCGTGCTGCGCAGGCGGGGGCGCTGGGGTGTGCGGAAGCGCCACCGTGCTGCGTGCCCCGCGACGTGCATTGAGGTAGCCGGCGTTCCGCAAGGCGGTGTAAGCGGCGGTGACTGTGGTGCGCGAGACCCGCAGCTCGTCGGCCAGTGCCCGCTCACTCGGGAGCCGTGACCCCACGGGCAAGCGGCCGTCGACGACCAGCATGCGGAGGCAGTCGGCGAGTGCCTGGTACGTCGGCCCACTGTGACTGGAAGTCCGCCAGTTGCCGAGCTCACGGGCCAGAACGGCTGTTCCACGGGGATGCTGGCCGACAGAAGTCTCCATTTCGATGCCAGTATTGCTCAACTGGCTATTGAAATACAAGCCAGTCGGCGCGGAGCATGGCGCCCATGAGTACCTGGTTTTCCCGGCTGGCCAGCCGGTTGGTTACGTTTGCCGACCCCGATAACGGTCCGTGGAATCGGTGTCTGCGGGCGGTGGCGGATCCACAGCGGATGGATTTCGACGCCGACCTGCGGCGGATGCACCGGGACGTGGATGCCATCCGGGTCCGGTTTGCCGAACCGCGGTGAGCGCGGCGATGCGCTCCATCGCGCTGTTGACGGGCCTGTGTGGTTACGGCTTCTCGATGGCGATGATGATCCGCGCTGAACTGGGCCTGGACCCGTGGGACGTGTTCCACCAGGGTTTGTCCCGACACACGTCGATGACGGTCGGCGCGGCCTCAGCGGTCGTCGGCGTCGTTGTGCTGCTTGCCTGGATACCCTTGCGCGCCAGGCCTGGTATCGGCACGGTTGCCAACGTCATCGTGATCGCCGTGACCGTCGATGCGGGACTGGTTGTCATACATGTGCCTTCGTCCCTGCCCGCCCGAGTGGCGCTCATGCTGGGCGCGGTCCTCCTCAACGCGGTGGCCACGGTGTTGTACGTGGGAGCCGGATTGGGTGCGGGCCCCCGGGACGGGTTGATGACGAACCTGGTGGTACGCACGGGCCTGTCCGTGCGGCGGATCCGAACCGGTACTGAATTGACGGTGCTGGGTGTGGGTTGGCTGCTCGGCGGCAGTGTCGGAGCGGGGACAGTGGTCTACGCGTTCGGTATCGGACCACTGGTCCAGGTGGTACTCCGCTCGATACCCGCACCGGTGCTGGCCCGAAGTGGTTGGGCGGGGATTCACGGTGCCCCGGCACCCGCTCCGGAAGCCGGGTGCGGCACGATGGAGCGGTGTCCGACTCTGCCGACGCGGTCGACCCCGACCTCCTGATCGACTTCCGCACGGTGTCTTTGCGCCGCGGCGGCCGGGTCCTGGTCGGGCCGGTCACCTGGCAGGTCGAGCTTGACGAGCGCTGGGTGATCATCGGACCGAACGGGGCGGGCAAGACCTCCCTGTTGCGTATCGCCGCCGCGATGGAACATCCGTCATCAGGCGCGGCATTTGTCCTCGGGGAGCGGCTCGGCCGCGTCGACATGGCCGAATTACGTCAGCGGGTCGGCCTGAGCAGTTCGGCCCTCTCGCAGCGCATTCCTGACCATGAGGTGGTGCGAGATCTGGTCGTCTCGGCGGGGTACGCGGTGCTCGGCCGTTGGCGGGAGAACTACGACGCCGTCGACTACGCCCGGGCCGTTGACACCCTGGAAAGCGTCGGCGCCGAGCACCTGGCCGAACGGACATACGGCACGCTGTCCGAAGGGGAACGCAAACGCGTGCTGATCGCACGGTCCCTGATGACCGATCCCGAACTGTTACTGCTCGACGAGCCTGCGGCTGGATTGGACCTCGGTGGCCGTGAGGAACTCGTTTCACGGTTGGCCGACCTGGCTGCCGACGCGGATGCACCGGCGCTGGTGCTGGTCACCCACCATGTCGAGGAGATCCCGCCGGGCTTCAGCCACTGCCTGATCCTCTCCGAGGGCACGGTGGTGGCCGCCGGGCTGCTGCACGACGCCCTCACCGCGGAGAATCTCTCCCACGCGTTCGGCCAGTCGATCGCACTGGACGTCATCGACGGACGCTACTTCGCCCGACGGGTTCGTAGTCGCGCGGCACATCGGAGGCGGTCATGAGCGACAAGCCCGAACCGCTTCCGGTGCGTCCTGCGGCGACGGTGATGCTGGTTCGCGACAGCGGCGGCGATTCTTCCATCCATTCCCCAGTGGGGGCATCGTCGGCTCAGCGGTCCGGCATTGAGGTGTTCCTGATGCGCCGGCATGCAGCCATGCACTTCGCCGCCGGTATGACGGTGTTTCCCGGTGGCGGGGTCGACGACCGCGACCGTGACGGGGGTCTGGTTGGGGCCCGTGCCTGGTACGGCCCCGAACCTCATTGGTGGGCGGACCGATTCGGGATCGAGGAGAGTCTCGCCGAGGCCTTGGTCTGCGCGGCGGCCCGGGAGACTTTCGAGGAGTCCGGAGTGCTCTTCGCCGGCCCCGCCGACGACCCCGACGGTATCGTCGCCGACCCCTCGGTCTATCGGCAGGCGCGGGCCGCATTGGAGGATCGCAGCCTGTCGTTCGCGGATTTTCTGCGTGCCGAGAGACTGGTGTTACGCGCCGATCTGCTGCGGCCGTGGTCCAACTGGGTCACTCCGGAAGAAGAGCGCACCCGTCGCTATGACACCTACTTCTTCGTCGGTGCACTGCCTCAGGGCCAGCGCGCCGACGGTGAGAACACCGAGTCCGATCAGGTGGCCTGGTCCAGGCCGGAGGCGGCCATCGAGGATTTCGCTCGCGGGCGCGCATTGCTACTGCCACCCACCTGGAGCCAACTTGACTCGCTGGCGGGCCGGACGGTGGGCGAAGTCCTCGCCCTCGAACGCCAGATCGTCAAGGTGCAGCCGAAGCTGACGGTACTGCAGGACAATTGGGAGATCGAGTTCTTCGACAGCG
>JAGQTS010000224.1 GCA_020438895.1 Mycobacterium sp. | reverse complement strand
TCGCCACCGCGGTCACCCGGCGAACCCGATCCGGTTCGGTGCACGGCCCCGACCAGGTCATGTCCCTGGATCAGGCGATGCGGGCGCACACCATCGACGCCGCCCGCACGCTGCACCGCGAGGATCTGGTCGGATCGATCACCGCCGGGAAGCTGGCGGACTTCACCGAACTGGCCGCCGACCCGTGGGGCGTCGACCCGCAGCAGCTGGCCGACAAGGCCACAGTGACCGGGACGTGGCTGGCCGGTGAACGGGTCGACCTCGACCGCTTCCTCGGCGCCGTCGGTGCCGTCGATGGCGCACCGCACGCCCACCTGACGACCACGCCGACACCGGGCTGCTGCTGAATCCGGCGTCATTTGTCAGACCGCTCCCCTAGTCTCTTCGCGGGGAGGGGAACATGAGAACAGAATCGTGGCCGGAGTACCTGCGCCGCATCAGTGGGGGCCAGACTCAGGCACAGATAGCCGAGCGGATCGGGATCGGCCGGCTGTCGGTGTGCAACTGGTTGCACGGCAAGACCCGGCCGAAGGCCGAGACGGTGATCGTGGTGGCGCGGGTCTTCGACCGCCCGCCGATCGAGGCGCTGGTCGCGGCGTCCTACCTCGAGCCCGCCGAAGTGGGCCGACCGATCGAGATCCAGGCGTCGCCGACAGCTCTACCGGCCGAGGACCTCGCGGCCGAGGTGCGCCGACGGCTGATCGCCTCGGAGCGGTAGGGCGACCGCGTCAGAAGACGATGGTCTGGTTGCCGTATCGGATCACGCGGTCCTCGCAGTGCCACAGCACGGCGCGGGAGAGTACCGCCCGTTCCACGTCAGCGCCCAACCGGACCAGATCCTCGACGCTGTGCCGGTGATCGACGCGGACCACGTCCTGTTCGATGATCGGGCCCTCGTCGAGGTCCTCGGTGACGTAGTGCGCGGTGGCGCCGACGAGCTTGACTCCGCGTTCCTTCGCACGCCGGTACGGCGCGGCGCCGATGAAGGCCGGCAGGAAGGAGTGGTGGATGTTGATCAACGGGCAGCCCACCTCGGTGAGGAACCGGCCGGTGAGAATCTGCATGTAGCGGGCCAGCACCACCAAGTCGACGTTGCCGCGCAGCAGATCCAGTTGGCGCTGCTCGGCCTCGTCGCGGATGTCCTTGGTCGCCGGGACGTGCAGAAACGGCACCCCGAACGGTCGCACCTGATCCGCCAGATCCGGATGGTTGGCGATCACCATGACCACCGACATGTCCAACTCGCCGCGCTGGTTCCGCCACAACAGGTCCAGTAGGCAGTGGTCCTCGGTGGAGGCCATCAGCGCCACCCGTTTGGGCTTGGCGGCTTCGGTGAGCCGGAAGTCCATCTCGAACGGGCCGGCCACCCGGTCGGCAAATGCTCGTTCCAGATCGGCCCGGGCGGCGGCGAGTCCGGGCAGGTGGAAGATCGTGCGCTGCATGAAGATTCCGCCGGTCTGCCGGGTGGAATGTTGGTCCAGCGAGACGATGTTGGCGCCGGCCTCGGCCAGGAACGAGGTGACCGCGGCGACCAGGCCTGGCCGGTCGGCGCAGCGCAGTAACAGCCGGCCGATATCGCGGACCGGCAGCGTGGGGATATTCATGACTGCGCCATCACACCAGCCGGTCGCCGTCACGGCAAATGCGGCGGTGCGTGGTCAGGCTGAGCAACGCCCCGATGACTGCGCCGATCACGTCGGCGATCCAGTCCCGAAGGTCTCCACCGGTGCGCCCGGGCGTCATCGTCTGCACCGTCTCGTCGAGCACCCCGAACGCCGCGATCATCACCACCGCGGTGAACAATGCCCAGGCCGCGGGCATCGCGGGCCGCGACACCCGCAGTGCCGTCGCGGCCAGCCAGCCACCCACGGTGAAGGCCAGCACGTGATTGAGCTTGTCCCACAGCAGGAACGCACTCTCAGGCAACTCGCTGGGCGTCAGCGAGGACAGCCACAGGATGGACAGGGCCCAGCAGCCCAGGCCTGCGTAGAGGATCACCACCAGCCTGCGGCGCGCGACGAGACGGTCAGCGCACATCGACACGCACCTCAGGCAATGACACAGCGGTCCCGGCCGGTCGCCTTGGCGGTGTAGAGCGCCTGGTCCGCGATGCCGATGAGTTCCACCGGATCGCGAACGACCTGTTCGGGGAGACCCGCACCGCCGATGCTCACGGTGATCGACAGCCGATTGGCCCCGGTGGAGATCTCCACCTCCGAGACGCTGCGCCGGATCCGCTCGGCCATGTTCGTCAGGTCGCGGCGGCCGGCACCGGGCAGGATGACGAGGAACTCCTCGCCCCCGTAGCGGACCAGGACGTCGCCGTCGCGCAGCACCTGACGAGTGGCGCGGACGGCGGCTTGCAGCACCCGATCACCGACGATGTG
>JAGQTS010000223.1 GCA_020438895.1 Mycobacterium sp. | reverse complement strand
ACCATCTCCTCGTCGAGTTCGCCCACCCGGGAGGGCTTGTCGGCCTCGCTGGCCAGGTACACGGTGAACAAGCCGCGGTCGGGGATCGCGCCGCCGGAGGTGACTGCCAGGCGCTGGGCCCCGGGCCGGGCGGTCAGGGTCCCGGAAACCCGGTCATAGACCACTCGGGGCCGCAGTTCGGCGAAGTCGGTCGACGGGTACTTGCCGGACAGCAGGTCCAGGGTGGCTTCGAATGCGCTGCGCGGAAGCGCGGCGAACACCGCACTGCGCCGTACCGTGTCAAACCACACATCGGCGTTGAGCGGCTCCACCGCGCAGGCCGCCACGGTGTGCTGGGCCAGCACGTCCAGCGGGTTGGCCGGGACCGTGACGTTTTCGATCTGCCCGGCGAGCATCCGTCGAACGCTGACCGCGCAGCCGATCAGATCGGTGCGGTGCTTGGGCAGCAGCACCCCCCGTGAGATCTCTCCGACCTGGTGGCCGGCCCGGCCGACCCGCTGCAGCCCGCTGGCCACCGAAGGCGGCGCCTCGATCTGTACCACCAGGTCGACGGCACCCATGTCGATTCCCAGTTCCAGGCTGGAGGTGGCCACCACCGACCGCAGCCTCCCGGCCTTGAGGTCCTCCTCCACGGTGGCTCGCTGCTCCTTGGACATCGACCCGTGGTGCGCCCGGGCCAGCAGCGGCTCAGCTCCGTAGGTCTGGCCGCTGGCCATGACATGAGCGGGCGGTCCACCCGGCCCCGCCGGGCCGGGAGGCGCCACCGGTTCGGCGGTGCTGCGTTCAGCGTGGATCTCGTTGATGCGGGCGGTGAGACGCTCGGCCAGCCGTCGCGAGTTGGCGAACACGATCGTCGAGTTGTGCGCCTCGATCAGGTCGACGATCCGGGTCTCGACATCAGGCCAGACGGTGCCGTTCTCCAGGTTGGCCATATCGGCCACCGGCACCTGCACGGCCAGGTCGAAAGTCTTGGCGGTCGGGGGATGGACGATCGTCGCCGGCCTGCCGCCGGTCAGGAACCGGGCCACCTCCTCGGCCGGCCGCACCGTGGCCGACAGGCCGATCCGCTGGGCGGGCCGTGCCAACAGGGCGTCCAGCCGTTCCAGGGAGACCGCGAGGTGCGCGCCGCGTTTGGTGGCAGCCACCGCGTGCACCTCGTCGATGATCACCGTCGTCACGCCGGTCAGGGTGTTCCGCGCTGCCGAGGTGAGCATCAGGAACAGCGACTCGGGGGTGGTGATGAGAATGTCCGGCGGGTGGGCGATGAGATCCCGGCGCCGCTTCGGCGGGGTGTCTCCCGAGCGCACCCCGACGGAGATGTCGGGAATCGCCGCGCCGCTGTGGGCGGCGATCCGGGCGATCCCGGCCAGCGGGGTGCGCAGGTTGCGTTCGACGTCGATGGCCAGCGCCTTGAGCGGAGACACATACAAGACCCGGGTGCCGGAACCGGATTGGGCGGTCAGCCGGTCGATGGCCGACAGGAACGCGGCCAGGGTCTTGCCGGAACCGGTCGGCGCGATGACGAGGGTGTGGTCACCGGCGCCGATCGCCGACCAGGCCTGAGCCTGGGCCGGGGTCGGCGCGGCGAACGTTCCGGAGAACCACACCCGAGTCGGCTCACTGAACAGTGCCAGCGGGTCGGTGCTGCTCACCCGACCAGCCTGCCAGGTGCCGGTCTAGTCGATGGCCGCGAAGTCCACCCACAGGTGCCGCGGCCCGCGGAACACCTGGTTGTGCCGATACGGGGGCGGGTCGACGACGAGGCGGGGTGCCCGGACCCGGCGCAGGAAAACCTCCAGAGCCAGGTTCACCTCGAGGCGGGCCAGCGGTCCGCCGAAGCAGGTGTGGATACCGCTGCCGAAACCGAGGTGCTCGTTGTCCTCCCGGCGCGGGTCGAACCGGTCGGGGTGCGGAAACCGGCGCGGGTCGCGGTTGGCGGCGGCATAGACCAGGAACACCGCTGAGCCGGCCGGGATCCGGGTACCCCCGATCTCGATGTCGGCGGTGGCCCACCGACTGGGGAAGAACTGCACAGCACCCTGCAGGCGCTGCACCTCCTCGACCGCGCGCGGGATCAGGTCCGGGTTCTCGCGCAGCAGATCCCAGGACCCGGGGTTGCGCAGCAGGGTCATCACGCAATTGGTCAGGGTGTTCACGGTGGAGTCGTGACCGGCGATCATCAGCAGTTGAGCATTACTGGCCGCGGCGTCCTTGGACACCGGGCCATCCGGCCCGTCGTCGTGCAGCACCGCCGAGAGCAGGCCCGGTCCGGGCTCGGTGGACAGGCGGTCAATGAGCGCGCGCACATAGGTGTCGAGTTCGACCATGCTGGCGGCGGCCTTCTCAGCGGCGGCCCGGCCCTCGACGGTGTCCCGTTCGGGGCCGACGTCGGCACCCTGCATGAAGTCCATCACCCAGGAATGGAACATCGGTTCGTCGGCCATCGGGACGCCCAGCACCCGAAAGATCACCGATACCGGTATCGGGTAGGAGAAGTCCTCGACGACATCCATCCGATGGGAGCCGCGGTCCCGCGCTCTTTCGGCGACCTTGTCCAGCAGTTCGTTGGCGAGGTCGGTGACGAACCCTGCCATGCTCGGGATCAGGTCGGGGGAGTGCGGCGGGCCGAAATGCCGCATGAACTGCCGACGCATCGTGTCGTGCTCGGGCGGGTCTGAGGTGAGCATGGTGCCGTCACGGCCCTGCTCGGCTTCCGCCCCTTGAAGCTGGGCCGGGTTCTCACCGAACAAACCCGACGGGCTGCGGGCGATATCGGAACTGATCCGCGGATCATGGGCCAGCGCGAGCAATTCCGGGTAGCCGGTGACGACGTAGGTGTGCTCGGACACCTTGGCCACCGGCGTCTTGCGAAGTTCCTCGAAGTAGGGATACGGGTTCGGCCGGTTCTCGTACTTCATCGCCTCGACCCAGGCGGTTGCGGCGTCCATGGATCAGGCTCCTAGTGGCTACGCGGCCGGAATTCGGCGCTGCGGTCGGTCGGGTCGTGTCCGGTGAGTACCACGTCGGGATCGCCCGACGGCTCCCGTGGGGTGGGGAAGCGGGCCGGCATCACCTCGGCGTCGATCGGACGGTCGTAACCCGGGGGCGGCGGCGGGAACGGCGCCGAGCGTTCGATCAGATCGGCGTAGTACGGCAACCACTTGCCGTGGTTGAAGGTGACCGCGCCGACGATGCGGCCGTTCTTGCCGTAGGCGGCGGCGAACCGCCGGTCCGCCGGTGACCCCTGGGTGAACACGATCTCATCCCCGAACGAGCACACCCCGACGCTTTTGATGTTCACCCCGAACTGCCCGGACCAGAACGACGGCAGCGGCAGGTGCGGACGACGGCCCACTTCGAGGTGGATCATGTTGTTGGCGGCCACCTCCGCACCGAAAACCGCGTTGTCCCAATGCTCTTGGGACAGGAACTCGTAGCCGTAGAGCACGTGCGGCGCCCGGGCGACGTCACCGGCGACGAAGATGTGGTCGGTGACGACTCCGTTGATGTCGAAAGCGCGGCATCCCGCGTCGCAGCCCACCCCCCAGCGCCCGGCGGCCAAGCCGGCTCCGTCGAGCCATTCGACGTTGCGGATCGAACCGAGCGACGCAACCACCACGTCCACCTCGAGCACGGTGCCGTCGGACAGCGTCGCCGAGCGGACGTGGCCGTCCTCCCCGCCGAGGGACACCACCGCCACACCGGTCCGCAGATCCACCCCGGCATCGCGCATCATCCCGGCGGCGATATCGCTGATCACCCCGCCCAGTGCGCCGCGCAACGGTCCGCTGCCACGCTCGGCGACCGTCACCTGCAGGTCGAGGTCGCGGCACACCGAGGCGATCT
>JAGQTS010000222.1 GCA_020438895.1 Mycobacterium sp. | reverse complement strand
GCGACGATGCGGGCCGCCAGGCCCGCCCAACCGCATGAGCAGGGCTACCGACGCCCTCTCAAGGATGATCTGACCATGGTGAGCAGCGACGTGTGGGATGCCGAGATGGCGGCGAGTTACGAACAGGACTCCGCTGAGCAGTTCCGGCCCGAAGTCGTGCGCGCCGCGGTCGATTTCCTCGCCGAGCTCGCCGGATCGGGTCGAGCTCTGGGCTTCGCCATCGGCACCGGGCGGTTGGGGATTCCGCTGCTGCGGCGCGGTGTGGCCGTCTCAGGTATCGAGTTGTCGCCCGCCATGCTGGCGCGCCTCAGGGAGCGGGCCAGCGCAGCCGACCTCCCGGTGGTGCTGGGGGATATGGCTACCACGGTCATTCCGGGAGAGTTCAGCCTCGTCTTCCTGCCCTGGAACAGCATTTCCAACCTGAAGACGCAACCCGAACAGGTGCAGTGTTTTCGCAACGCGGCCCGCCATCTGGCTCCCGGCGGGCGTTTCGTCATCGAACTCTGGATTCCACCCCTGCGCCGCCTTCCACCAGGTCAGACAGCGGTCCCGTTCGACATCTCCGATGGTCACATTGGGTTCGATACCTACGATGTCGTCGAGCAGAAGTGCACGTCACACCACTACTGGCGGACGAGCGACGGCTCGCTGCGCTACCGACGGGGCGACTTCCGGTACATCTGGCCCGCAGAGTGCGACCTGATGGCCCAATTGGCCGGCCTGGAACGTGAGAGCCGATTCTCCGACTGGAACCGATCGCCGTTCACCGCCGAAAGCGAGAGCCACGTGTCGGTGTGGCGTAAGCCGTTGGCCGGCGACTAGCCCCGCAGCAAGCTCGACAGGAACGCCTCGACCGCGGACCGATAAGCCGCGGGATCGGCGTCGTGGACCAGATGGCCCGCACCGGGGACCGTCAGATGCGTTGCCCGCCCGGCAGAGGTCTCCCGCATTCGGGTCATCTGCCCGGGGGGTGTGACCGAGTCACCGGCCTCGATCAACAGCGCCGGGGCACGCACAGCTTCCCACTGCTCCCAGTAGTCGCGGGTCCCCCACTCGGCTGCGATCGCCACCCACCACTCGGGCCTGCCGTGCAGCCGCCACCCGGTGGGGGTGCGATCGAACGCCTCGAGGAAGTAGCGTCCGGCGAGCTGCCCGAACTCGCGGCGAACTGCGTCCGCCGAGAGGAACTCCTCGGGCAACGCGCGCAGCCACGGCTCCCACGGCCCCGTGGTCCGCCCAACGAAATCCGGCGCCATGTCCTCGACCACCAGTCCGGCGACCAGGTCCGGGTGCTCGGCCGCAAGACACCACGAGTGCAGTGCGCCCATCGAATGACCGACGAGGACGGCGGGCGCATCAACGGCGGCGATGGCGACGGTCAGATCCGCCACGAGATTCTCGGTGCTGATGGGCAGGGGACCTTCGACATCACGACCGCGGTGCCATGGGGCGTCGTAGGTGTACACCGCGCCCAGCCGTGAAAGCCAGGGCAGCTGCCGTCCCCAGGTGCTGCCCCGCCCCATGAGCCCGTGCACAAGCACGATCGGCGGCCCCTCGCCGCCTCGGAATACCAGTGGCGCTGAATTCACCTCCCCATCCTGCCGGTAGCCTTGCCGCCATGGCCGTTGTCAAGATCAACGCAATAGACGTCCCTCCCGGCGCCGGCCCGGAGCTGGAAAAACGATTCTCCAACCGCGCGCACTCCGTTGACAACCAGCCCGGATTCCTGGGATTCCAGTTACTTCGACCGATCAAGGGCGAGACCCGGTACTTCGTCGTGACCCAGTGGGAGTCTGAGGACGCTTTCCAGTCCTGGGCCAGCGGACCGGCGATCGCGGCCCATGCCGGCGAGCGAGCCAACCCGGTGTCGACCGGTGCTCAGCTTCTCGAGTTCGAGGTTGTGTTGGACGTTGCCCGGTCCAGCGACAAGAGCTAGTCGCCGCGCGGTGGCGATCGCGGTCGCGATAGCCACCGCGGCTGCCACCGCAACCAGCTGCGCCGAGGCGCCGGCCACAACGCCGGGCGCCGACGGCATGCGCATCGGTCTGAACAGTCCCCAGGGCGTCCGGGCCCAGCAGGTGATGGACATGTTGAACTCGGACTGGCCGATCGGGACGCACAGCGTCTCAACGCTGGCCGCCGCGGACATGGTCAAGCCGGTGACCACCATCATGGACTCGCTGTGGTGGGACCGCCCGTACACGCTGGATTCGTTCGACATCGGAGCCGGAAGGGCGACGCTGAACGTCACCAGTTCATTCGGTGCGCGCCAAGAGCTCAGGCTGCACATCGATGACCACACGATGCTCAGCAGGCTGACCGTCAGCACCGACAAGCCGACGATCAACACCTGGCGCGATGTCGACGCCGCACTGAACCGAACCGGCGCCAAGTATTCGTGGATGGTGTCCAAGGTCGATGATGGGCGTTGCGAGAAAATCGCAGGCACAAACACGTCATCCTCATTGCCGTTGGCGTCGATCTTCAAGACGTATGTGTTGTACGCGGTCGAGCTGGCGGTATTGGACGGGAGGATCCGCTGGGACGACACCCTGACGATCACCAGCGAGGCCAAGAAGCTCGGCTCCTCGGGATTCGACAAGCTGCCTGCCGGTTCACAGATCACGGTGCGTCAGGCCGCCGGCAAGATGATCGCCACCAGCGACAACATGGCAACCGACCTACTGATCGACCGACTCGGCACCGGGGCGGTCGAGCAGGCCCTGATCCGCGCCGGACATCACGATCCGGCGAGCATGACCCCCTTCCCCACGATGCGGGAAATCTTCGCGGTTGGGTGGGGCAACCCGGATGTGCGGGAACAATGGAAACAAGCCGGCCCGGCCGAGCGAGCTGTCCTGCTGCGGGAAGCAGATGCGCGGCCCTACGAGCCGGATCCGCAACGCACCCATGCGCCCGGTTCCGTCTATGGCGCTGAATGGTACGGAACCGCCGAGGACATCTGTCGGGTGCATGCGGCGTTGCAGCATCAAGCGGTCGGCGCCGCGGCGCCGGTGCGCGACATCATGTCTGAGGTGGCCGGGATCGACGTGAACCGCCGTGAGTGGCCCTACATCGGAGCCAAAGCCGGCAACCTGCCCGGCGACCTCACCTTCAGCTGGTACGCAGTCGACCGAACCGGTCAGGCTTGGGTGGTCAGCTTTCAGCTCAATTGGCCCCGGTTCCACAGCGCCAACGCCGGGGGTTGGGTGATGACCATCATCAAGCAGGTCTTCGGGTTACTCCCTCGATACCGCTGAGATACGACGGGCGATCTCCCCTGATCGGGGAACCGCCCGCCGATATGGCCGCTTCGGACCCGGCCTCGCTATTCCGATGACGCCGTCGTGGCCTCGGCCAGGTCGGGCTCGGCAGTTTCCCGCTTGGGTCCGCCGGAGAAGGTGAACCGGGCATTCTCCCCGGCACCTTCGCCATCCCAGCCCTCGACATCGACGGTGACCAGCTGACCCGGACCGACTTCCTCGAAGAGAATCTTTTCCGACAGGGTGTCCTCGATCTCCCGTTGGATCGTCCGGCGCAGCGGCCGAGCTCCGAGCACCGGATCAAAGCCGCGTTTGGCCAGCAGCGCCTTGGCGGTGTCGGTCAACTCCATCTCCATGTCCTTGGCCTTGAGTTGCTTGGACACCCGACCCACCATCAGGTCGACCATCTGAATGATCTCGTCCTGAGTGAGCTGATGGAACACGATGATGTCGTCGATCCGGTTGAGGAACTCCGGCCGGAAGTGCTTCTTGAGTTCGTCGTTGACCTTCTGCTTCATTCTCTCGTAGTTGTTATCACCGCCGCCCTGGGTGAAGCCCAGACCGACCGCCTTGGAGATGTCCGAGGTGCCCAGGTTCGAGGTGAAGATCAGCACGGTGTTCTTGAAGTCGACCGTACGACCCTGGCCGTCGGTCAGGCGACCGTCCTCGAGAACCTGCAACAGGCTGTTGTAAATCTCCTGGTGGGCCTTCTCGATTTCGTCGAACAGCACGACCTGATAGGGCCTGCGCCGGATGGCCTCGGTCAGAGCGCCGCCCTCATCATAGCCGACATAGCCGGGAGGCGCGCCGATCAGTCTGGCCACGGAGTGTTTCTCCTGGAACTCCGACATGTCGAGGCGCAGCACGGCCGAATCGTCGTCGAACATGAATTCGGCGAGCGCCTTGGTGAGCTCCGTCTTGCCGACACCGGTCGGGCCGACGAAGAGGAACGAACCGATGGGCCGGTTCGGATCCTGCAGGCCGG
>JAGQTS010000221.1 GCA_020438895.1 Mycobacterium sp. | reverse complement strand
CCACCGCCAATCGTTTGCCCAGCCACCCGAACACCAGGCCCATCGG
Source organism: Mycobacterium sp. (assembly GCA_020438895.1). Classification (GTDB taxonomy): domain Bacteria; phylum Actinomycetota; class Actinomycetes; order Mycobacteriales; family Mycobacteriaceae; genus Mycobacterium. The sequence continues at coordinate 3,320 of JAGQTS010000221.1, read as the reverse complement.
CAGGGTCAGCAACAAGAAGCCGAATGCGAAAATCCCACCGATGACCAGGAGCGCCGCGGTGTTCTCGATCATCTCCTTCATCAGCAGTGCCGCCTCGGCGACACCGATCGCCGAGGCGATGGTGGTGTTCTTGGTCAGCGCGATCAGCACCGAACCAAGCGGGATGATCACCGCGCGGAACGCCTGCGGCAGCAGGACGATCCGCAGATTCTGACCGAAGGTGAGCCCCAGCGAACGCGCCGCCTCGGCTTGACCCAGGGGAACGGTATTGACCCCGGCGCGAACCGTTTCGCAGACGAAGGCCGCGGTGTAGACGGCCAACCCCAGCACAGCCAGTCGGAAGTTGCTGTCGGCGATCGAGGTTGGTGAGGTGGAGTCGGCCAGGGTGATACCCAGGGTCTGCGCCAGGCCGAATGAGCAGAACAGGATGATCAGTGTCAGTGGGGTGTTGCGAACGGTATTGACGTAGGCGGTCCCCAACCAATTGAGCATCGGGACCGGCGAGAGCCGCATCGCGGCCAACAACGTTCCGAGAATCAAAGCCCCGATCGCCGACAGAACCGTCAACTTCACGGTCGTCCAGAACGCCTTGACGATCAGCCCGCCGTACTGGCCGAGGATGTCGACGTTTTGCACCGCCGCGGCGTCGGTGTCGGTGTCCAGCGGCGGTGGTGGCGGCGCGGAGATGCCGGCGGGACCCAGATTTCGGTCGAAGGCCTCCTTCCAACTGCCATCCCGCTGCATCTCGACGATCGCATCGTTGATCTTGGTGCGAAGATCGCGATCCTCGCGGAGCAAGCCGATGCCGTAATGCTCCACCGAGAACGGCTTGCCGATGATCTTGAACGTGCCGGGCGACTGCGCGGCGAAGCCGGCCAGAATCACTTCGTCGGTGCTGACCGCGTCGATCGCGCCGTTGCGCAGCGCCTCGACGCATGCCGAGTAGGTGTCGTACTGCTGTAGCTGAACTCCCGGATACTTGTCCTTGATCCGCTGGGCCGGGGTGGACCCGGAAACCGAGCACAGGCGCTTGCTGTTCGCCAGCGACTCCGGGCCCAGGATGTCGGTATTGTCGGCCCGAACCAGCAGGCTCTGCCCGGTGTCCAGGTACGGTCCGGCGAACGCCACCTTCTGCTTGCGGGCATCGGTGATCGAGTAGGTCGCCACGATGTAATCGACCTGCCCGTTTTGAATCAACGTCTCGCGCTGCCCGGAGGGCGCTTCCTTCCAGTCGATCTGGTCGGGGGAGTAGCCGAGTTTCCCCGCCACGTACCTGGCGACGTCGACGTCGAAGCCCGTCAGCGTCCCGTCGGGGTTCTTCATCGCCAATCCGGGTTGGTCGAACTTGGTGCCGATGGTGATGGCCTTATCCCCGCCGCCGCATCCGGCAAGAGCCAGCGACAGGCCGATGATCACCATCGCGACCACGAGCAGGCGTTGGGGCAGATGACGCATGGTTCCCGCGATCCCTAGTGGCTGAGGATCTTGCCGAGGAAATCCCGGGCCCGGTTGGACTTGGGGCTGGAGAAGAACTCTTCCGGTGCGGCGTCCTCGACGACGGTGCCGTCGGCCATGAACACCACCCGGTTGGCGGCCCGGCGAGCGAACCCCATCTCGTGTGTCACCACCACCATCGTCATGCCTTCACCAGCCAGGGAGGTCATGACGGCGAGGACTTCGTTGACCATCTCCGGGTCCAGTGCGCTGGTCGGTTCGTCGAAGAGCATGACCTTAGGGGCCATGGCCAGCGATCTGGCGATGGCCACTCGCTGCTGCTGGCCTCCGGACAACTGGGCCGGGTACTTTTCGGCCTGCGAGGCCACGCCGACCCTGTCCAGCAGCGACATCGCCTTTTCGCGGGCCTGTGCGGTGTCGATCTTGCGCACCTTGACCGGTGCCAGCATGACGTTCTCCAGGATCGTCTTGTGCGCGAAGAGGTTGAAGGACTGGAACACCATGCCGACGTCGGAGCGCAGTTGGGCGAGCTTCCGGCCTTCCGACGGCAGTACCTCCCCATCGATCGCGATGGTCCCGGTGTCGATGGTCTCCAGGCGGTTGATGGTCCGGCACAGCGTCGACTTCCCCGAACCCGACGGACCCAGCACGACGACCACCTGGCCGCGGTCCACGTCGAGGTTGATGTCCTTGAGAACGTGTAGGGCTCCGAAATGCTTGTTGACGCCCTTGATCGAGATCATCGGGACTGGCCCACCCACCACCATGGGACGACCCTAGCGAGGTTCGAGGAGTTCTGCCTGCGGTATCAGCACGATCCGCCGATCCGGCCCCGGCAGCCACCGCCGTACCATGAAACCCGTGACATCGGTGCTGCACCAGAGCGGTGATGCGGGAGTGGTGGACCCTCGCGGGTCCCGCAGGGACCCGCCGCGCACCTATCAGGTACGCACGTACGGCTGCCAGATGAACGTCCACGACTCCGAGCGACTGGCCGGTCTGATGGAGGCGGCCGGCTACCGGCGCGCCGAAGCCGGTGCCGACGCCGACGTGGTGGTGTTCAACACCTGTGCGGTGCGGGAGAACGCCGACAACAAGCTGTACGGCAACCTCAGCCACCTCGCTCCCCGCAAGCAGGCCGACCCCCAGATGCAGATTGCCGTCGGCGGTTGCCTCGCGCAGAAGGACCGCGACGCGGTGCTGCGGCGGGCCCCCTGGGTCGACGTGGTCTTCGGCACCCACAACATCGGCTCGCTGCCCACCTTGCTGGAACGTGCCCGGCATAACAGAACCGCTCAAGTCGAGATCGCCGAATCATTGCAACAGTTCCCGTCGACCTTGCCCGCGACTCGTGAGTCCGCCTACGCCGCATGGGTTTCGATATCCGTCGGCTGCAACAACACATGCTCCTTTTGTATTGTGCCCTCGCTGCGCGGCAAGGAACGCGACCGCCGGCCGGAGGACATCCTGTCCGAGGTGCGTTCCCTGGTCGATCAGGGCGTCCTGGAGATCACCCTGCTCGGCCAGAACGTCAACGCCTACGGGGTGTCCTTCGCCGATCCGGGTGTCCCTCGCGACCGTGGCGCATTCGCGGCGCTGCTCCGGGCGTGCGGGCGTATCGACGGCCTGGAACGCGTTCGCTTCACCTCTCCGCACCCGGCAGAGTTCACCGACGACGTCATTGAGGCGATGGCCCAAACCCCCAATGTCTGTCCTGCGTTGCACATGCCGTTGCAGTCCGGATCCGACCGGATTCTGCGCGCGATGCGCCGCTCCTATCGGGCCGAGAGGTACCTCGGAATTCTCGACCGGGTACGTCAGGCGATGCCGCACGCGGCCATCACCACCGACATCATCGTCGGATT
>JAGQTS010000220.1 GCA_020438895.1 Mycobacterium sp. | reverse complement strand
GGCCCGCCGACGTGCTGGGGATCCTCGGCGGCACCGCGGCGACGGCCCAGTCCGCCGCCCCGGCGAGGACCACCAATCTGATCCTCACCGTGTGCGGCAACGGCCTCGGCACCAGCCTGTTTCTCAAGAACACCCTCGAGCAGGTTCTGGGCACCTGGGGCTGGGCACCGTTCATCACCGTCGAGGCCACCGACACCATCTCGGCGAAAGGTCGGGCCAAAGATGCCGACCTGATCTTGACTTCCGGCGAAATCGCCAAGACCCTCGGCGATGTGGGCATACCCGTCAAGGTGATCGAGAACTTCACCTCCACCCGCGAGGTCGATGCGGCCCTGCGGGACTCCTACGCCGTCTGACTGGAGCACCGATGAATTGGCTTGTTGCCGTTGCCGAGTTCGTCGTCAACGAGATTTTGGCCGTTCCGGCCTATCTGATCGGAATCATTACCGCCGTTGGCCTGATCGCGCTACGAAAGTCCGTCGGTCAGGTGATCGGCGGGGCGCTCAAGGCCACCCTGGGTTTCCTGCTGATCGGGGCGGGCGCCACCCTGGTGGTGGCATCGCTGCGACCGCTGGGCGTCATGATCATGGGTGCGGCAGGTACCCAGGGGGTGGTGCCCACCAACGAGGCCATCGTCGGCATTGCGCAGAAGGAGTTCGGCGCCCAGGTCGCATGGCTGATGATCCTCGGTTTCGCCATCAGTCTGCTGCTGGCCAGGTTCACCCCGTTGCACTACGTGTTCCTGACCGGACATCACACGCTGTTCATGGCAACCATGCTCACGATCGTGCTGGCCAGCGCCGGACTGCCCGGTGCCACCGTGGTGGTTCTCGGCGGTGCCCTGCTGGGTGTGGTCATGGTGGCACTGCCGGCCATCTCCCAGCCATGGACGAAACGGATCACCGGTGACGACAGCATCGCGATCGGACACTTCGGCACCCTGGGCTATATCGCCGCAGGGGTCACCGGACGGTTCGCCGGGGGTGCCCGCAGTCGCTCCACCGAGGACCTGAAACTTCCCGAGTCGCTGCGCTTCCTGCGCGACTCCATGGTGGCCACCGCGCTGTCGATGGTGCTGATGTACACCGCCGTGGGATTGGTTTATCTCGCGAAGGCCGGCGGGGACACCGCGTTCCTGGCGTTCGCCGACGAGTCCGGTGCCGGCGCCGCGACCGGCGTCGGGAACTACCTGATGATGGGCGTCACCCAGGGGCTGAGTTTCGGTGTCGCGGTCGCGGTGATCCTGTTCGGCGTCCGGACCATTCTCGGTGAACTGGTACCGGCATTCCAGGGCATCGCCGAACGGTTGGTGCCCGGCGCGGTTCCCGCCCTGGATGCCCCCATCGTGTTCCCCTACGCTCAGAACGCCGTACTGATCGGCTTCGTCTCCAGTTTCCTCGGCGGACTGATCGGGTTGGCCGTGCTGTCGCTGTGGCTGGGCCCAGCCTTCGGGCTGGTGCTGGTCCTGCCCGGCCTGGTGCCGCACTTCTTCACCGGGGGCGCCGCGGGGGTGTACGGCAATGCCACCGGTGGTCGTCGCGGCGCGGTCGCCGGCGGTTTCGTCAACGGTCTGCTGATCACCTTCCTGCCGGCCCTGCTGGTACGCGTGCTGGGCTCGTTCGGCTCGGAGAACACCACCTTCGGCGACGCCGACTTCGGTTGGTACGGAATCCTGCTGGGCAACGCCGCCAAGCTGGGTTCGGTGTGGGGCGTCGTGGCCATGCTGCTGATCGGCGCGGGCCTGCTGACCCTTGCGGTGGGCGTCCAACGCAAGCTGGTGGACACCGGTTGGGATCCGGCTCCGCGGCGGGTGCGCCCGGCCGGCGCCGAAGCGGCACCGGCGGCCAGCGAGACCCGCAGCTATCCCAAGATTGCGCCGCCGGCCGGCGCGCCGGCCCCGCCTCCCCCGCCGCAGTGATCCGCGTTGAGTGCCCGGTTCCGCAGGGGTTTACTCGAACAACTTCCGCGAGGCAGGGCACTCAACGCGGGTGGCCTGCACCGGGGCGGTCGCCGAAGTCGACGACCTCGCCGCGGTTGATCGACACCCAGTCGCGCGCCTGGAGATAGGGCCGAAATGTGTCGGTGATGGCCTGCGCGTCCGCGGGTGTCTTGGGCCGCTGCAATTCGTAGAGATGCGGGAACTCCGTCCAGGCCAGCACCGCCTTCCACAATCGCACGGCGGCGTCCCCGGTGGGCGGGTCGATCAGCACCGGACCGAACAGGCACTGTCCGTCCGGGAAGAACAGCGTCGGAACCCCGTACCCACCGGCGTCGACGACACGCCGGTGATCGGCCAGTACCTCGTCCCCGGTGCTGGGGTCGGCGATCGCGTCATCGACCAGTCCCGGGTCGAATCCGATCTCGGCGACCAGGTGACGGGCGACCGCTTTCTCGTGCGGCTTGTGCCCCTCGACGTGCAGGGCTCGCGCCGCCCGTTCGTACCAGGCGTCGACCGCCGCCATCGACCGGCGGCGCAGCAGCGCACCGATACGCATCATCGACCATCCGTAGGACCAGTCCCGCTCCCACGGGTGTTTCTTGCCCTCGACGCGGTTGACCTCCTCCAGGCTGAAGAACCGCCAATTCACCTGCAGTCCGGTCATATTGGCGACCTCGCGGATCCATCGCGAGGTCTGGTAGGCGTAGGGGCACATGATGTCGAAGTGGAAGTCGACGAAGCCCGGCGGGGTGGTCACGCTATCGCCCGGGCCCGATCCAACGCTGCAGGATCTGGTCGAAGGTGCCGTTGGTCAGCGCTCCGTGCAGCCAGGCGTCGACGTCCGCGGTGAGGGTGCTGCCGTGCGGAAGCAGATACGCCTTCTGATCCGATGTGAACGGATGTTCCGGGTTCACGGCCACCAATTCCGGGTTCAGTGCAGCCTGATAACGGGCTTCGATGTTGTCGGTGATCATCACGTCGGCAGCACCGCCCGCGAGGCGGTCGAAAATCGTCACATTGTCCGGCCAGATGATGAGATCGGCGTTGGGCAATTGAGCGCGGGCGAACTGTTCGTTCGTTCCCCCGGGATTCTCGATGACCCGTACGCCCGGTTGGTTGATCTGTTCGAGGGATTGAAGCTGCGGGGCGACTGCACGCCGCGCGAGAGGCGCTTTTCCAGTGTCCAAGTACGGGATCGTGAACTCCCCGACCTTCATGCGGGCCGAAGTGATCGTGATCCCCCCGACGGCGATATCACAGGTCTCGAGGTCCTGACTCAAGGTGGGCCAGGTGGTCGCCAGGTAGACCGGGGTGCGCCCGAGATGATCGGCAAGAGCGCGGGACATCTCGATGTCGATTCCGGTGTACCCACCCGTGACCGGGTCTCGTTGGGTCAGGGGCGGATAGTCACCGGTGGTGCAGATCCGGAGGCTGCTTTCGGCCGCGGCCGACGGGTTCCCGGCCAGCAGCGAAAGCACCAGGAGAAAAACCAAGCATGGTGATACCCACCGACGGTGAACCATCGCCTCAGCCGCTCGCGTCCGGACGTAACGGCGCACAGTCGCCCGCGGCGTCGGTGGCCAGTTCGAAGTGCCAGGGTTCGTTGGCGTAGATCTGACACAGGCCGAATCGACCGCCGTTGGCGATCAGCCAGTCGTCGGCTGCGGGGCCGCCGATGTCGACCGCGTGACCGGTCACGTGACGCGAGCGCTCCGGAGTCTGCACGAACTGCCGGGCCGCGGCGAACGAACCGTAGGTGGCCACCGCATTATCGAGCAGTTGCTGCTGAAACTCCGGTGAACGCCACCCCGAGGTGATCGTCATCGTCACCCCGTCAGCGGCAGCGGCGACGGCAGCCTGCTGCACGGCGGCAAGCAGCGCGGGATCAAGGTTGCCGACGGCGGGGTTGGCCAGGTCGAAGGGACTCAACGCCTGAGCCTCCGCGTGCGCGGGCGCTGCCCCGGCAAGCAGTCCGACAGCGAGAACAGATGCCGCCCAGGTCTTTGCCGCCGTACGCATGATCTCTCCATTCTTGCTCAGGGGAACTCGATGTAGCGTCCCGCCCCGCTGGCCAGCGCCCGGTCCAGCACCAGTGCACTCAGCGCGACATCGTCCATCGCAATGCCCATGTTGAGGAACGCCCGACGTCCAGTGGTCGGGACCGGGTACTCCCCGGAGACGACCGCCGCCAAGTGCGTGTCGGGCTTGGGCAGACCGAAGAAATAGAGGATGTCGGCGACCGACTCGTACTGCCCGAGGTCGTCCACGCAGTACACGACGGCGTCGGCGAACGCTTCGGGAGCCAGTGCGTCGTCGTAGTCGACCGGTAGCAGCAGCGCGTTCGGATCGGTGTTGGAACAGTCCAGTTTCGGTTCCAGCGGCACGGTAATGGTGGTGATCACCAAATCGGCGCCGGCAACGGCGTCGGTCGGGGAGTCGGCGACCCGCGTCTCACGGTCACCAGCGGCGGCGAGGAACGCCCCGGCCCGGTCGGCGTTGCGGTCATAGGCTGTCACTTTCTCCAACTCGGGGTGCACCTCCAGTGCCACCTCGAGGTGCCGCCGCCCCTGCAGACCACAGCCGACGATGGCCAGATGCCGCGGGTCCCCCGGAACGTGGCGCATGGTGACCCCGGAGACGCCGGGGGTCCGCATCTCGGTGATCCAACCCCCGTCGAGCATGGCGATCGGGCGCCCGGTCTCCGGATCGTTCATGATCATGACGCCGTAGATGTAGGGCAGGCCCTTGGCGGTGTTCTGCTCGTATCCGGCCACCCACTTCAAACCGATTCGGTCCGAGCCGCCGAGGTAGGCGGGCATCGCGTGGATGAACGCGTCCTCTCGGGAGGCGACTTTCGGCTTGGGCGGGTTCTGAACCAGCCCGCGAGCTTTCTGGCCGAAGGCGTCCTCAAGAACGTCGACGATTTCTCCCCAGCCGAGGTTCAGGCCTTCCAAGTCGCGACGGTTGAGAACCAGCATGTCATTGGTCATTGGTGCAATTTAGCCGTCGCACCACCCGGTGAGGAGTGAAAGCACCCCGGGCCACGGGCGAAAACCGTCGGGTGGCCAGGGGCGCCGGTTACCGTCCTGGCCCTACGGGACCGGGGCCGACCGGACCGGGACCAACCGGGCCGGGACCAACGGGACCGGGACCAACCGGGCCGGGACCAACCGGTCCCGGGCCGACCGGACCGGGACCGAGGGGACCAGGGCCCACGGCCGGGTAGTACTCGCACTGGTTGGTGGTGACGTTGAAGTACATCGCCGGACCGCATGCGTCGTCCGCCAGGCTGACCGGCGCCAGCGCCACACCGATGGCGGCACCAGCGAGAATGATCGGCAACGTCGCCGTCGTCCTGATTGTCATCTTTCGCCCTTCCATCGTCGGCTTCCCCCCACCGGGATTGCCGCTGTCGATGTGTCATCGGTCACACGGATCGATCCGTTACCAGTTAAAGCCACCAGGTGAATCCGCGTGAACGGAATCCCCCGGAATTCCCCGAACTGTCACGGGAGGCGCCGGGGCCACCGAAGTCATTACGATCAACGCCCATGACTGAGCGTGAGGGCGCCCCGTCCGACAGGCTCGTCGCGGCGGAACTCCATCCACGGTCGCTCGCCGAGGAATCGGAGCCGGTCGGCGGTCGGGAGTCCGACCAGGGATGGCCGCCCGACGGCGACTGGGAGTGGGGTGACGAGTGGCCCCCCGCCGGCGGTTTCGAGTGGAACGAGCCGCCTTACGACGACCCCGCCTGGATCAGCGCGGCCACGCCGGCTTCCGCCCATCGGCCGTGGTACCGCCGGCCCGGATTTCTCGTCGGATTGATCATCACGGCACTGGTGGCGCTGGTTGTCGCGCTGGTGCTACTCCTGACCCGCGCCAGCTTCAGTGAGCCGGACGAGATGCGGCTCAAGCCGACCATCCGCACGTCCTCGATCGTCCTTCCCTCGACGACGAGAACCACCCCCGCAACGGCGTCGGTGACGACGACGGAGGCCGAGCCGACCCGGAGCGCGTCGGCGGAAGAACCCGAGCCGGCACCGCAGCCGCAACAACCGGTTCCTGCGGGACCGACGGCCGGCGGCGCCATCGGCGAACAGGACCCGGCGACACCGCTGCGGCCACGGACCAACGTCACCCGCACCCCGATGAGCTTCACTCCCGGTGGCCGGTGACCAGCGACGCTCGTCATTGCTCAGGCCGACAACGCGCTCAGACCGGATCGAAACCGGAGACCAACCACCGTCCACCGATCTTGTCCAGGGTCACCCGGACTGTCGACGGGTAGAGCGTCGGGGCGTCGCGGCCGACGGTCGTGGTCTGGTTGACGAACACCAAGGCGACCGCATG
>JAGQTS010000219.1 GCA_020438895.1 Mycobacterium sp. | reverse complement strand
ACATCTACCGCAGCGCCGATGGCAGTTGGGTGGTGATCGCGGCCAATCAGGACACCGTTTTCGGTAGGCTCTGCCAGGCGATGGGCCGGCCGGAGTTGGCCACCGACCCGCGCTTCGTCGACCACGGCGCCCGCGGGCGCAACCAGGACGAGATCGACGCCATCATCGGTGCGTGGGCCGCCGAGCGTCAGCCCGCCGACATCATCGACACCCTCAGCGCCGCCGGAGTCATCGCCGGGCCGATCAACACCGTCGCCGACGTGGTCAAGGATCCGCAGTTCCTGGCACGCGGCATGCTCGTCGAACACCACGATGACCGCAGCGGCCGCACCGTCCTGGGCCCGGGGGTTGTACCGGTGCTTTCCGAGAGCCCCGGCGGGGTACGCAACGCCGGCCCGGCCCGGCCCGGCGAGCACAATGAGGAGGTGTACTGCGGCCTGCTGCGGCTCAGCGCCGCAGAGCTCGCCGCGCTCACCGAGGAAGGAGTGCTGTGAGTGACCTGCCCGCCCATGTCACGATCCGTGAGGTGGCCCTGCGCGACGGACTGCAGATCGAGGACCCGGTGCCGCTGCCGGCCAAGCTGGAACTGCTGGCCGCGATAGCCGCGACCGGGGTGCGCCAGGTCGAGGCCACCGCCTTCGTCTCGCCGTCGAAAGTGCCCGCTCTGGCAGACGCCCCAGAACTGGCCGCCGCCCTGGCCGACTACCCCGAGATCGAGTTCTCTGCACTGGTTGCCAGCCCGAACGGGGCTCGCCGCGCGATCGCCGCCGGTCTGCGTTCTCTGGAGTACGTGGTGTCGGCCTCCGACGGTCACAGTCGGGCCAACGTGGGCCGCAACAGCACCGAGGCCGCAGCGCAGATCGGCGACATCGTCACGATCGCCCATGACGCCGGGGTCAGTGTCGAGGTGATCATCTCCACCGCCTGGGACTGCCCCTTCGACGGTCCGACGCCGAGCCGGCGGGTGCTCGATGTCGTCGACACCGCCTGCGACTCGGGGGCCGACCGGATTGCCATCGCCGACACCATCGGGACCGCGACCCCGGGTCGGGTCACCGCACTGGTCGACCTGGTGGCCCCCCGAATCGGGCAGCGTCCGCTCGGGGCGCATTTTCACAACACCCGTGGCTGCGGACTGGCCAGCGCCTGGGCCGCGGTCAGCGCCGGGGTCACCCGCCTGGATTCGTCGGTCGGCGGCCTCGGCGGGTGCCCCTTCGCACCGGGCGCCAGCGGCAACATCGCCACCGAGGATCTGGTGTATCTGCTGCGCGACAGCGGAATCGGCGTCGACATCGACCTGGCGGCGGCAATCGACGCTGCCCGGGTGGCTCGTGAGGTCGTGGGTCACGAGTTACCCGGCTCGCTGCTGCGCGCCGGGGACCGGGCCACCGGCTGAGCCGATGCCCACCGACCGCGCCCTGTCCAGCAAGGGCCGCCAGACCCGGCAGGCCATTGCGGATTCGGCGCGGAACCTCTTCGCCGAACGCGGTTTCCACGGCACCACGCTCTCCGACATCACATCCGCGGCGGGCAAGTCCCCGGCGTCGTTCTACCGCTACTTCGCCGACAAGGAAGATCTCCTGGCGGTATTGGCCGAGGACTTCCTGCACGACCTGACCGACATCCCCAGGTCCGTTGACGGTGATGACTTCTTCGTCTCGGCGGTGTCCATCTACTGGGAACGGGTCAAACCCAACGTCGGCATCATGACCGCCATCGATCAACTCGCCTCCACGTCGGCGCGGTTCGCACTGCTGCAGAACCGGTTCCGCCGATTCGGCATGGACACCGTCAGCGCGTCGCTGGGCCATGCCCGGCAGCAGGGCTACGCCCCCGACGCGCAAGGCGAGCACATCGCGCTGGCCATCGCGCTGCTTTTCGAGCGCTTCACCAGCGTCAGTATTTCCGAGGGTCTGTCAGACCACGCCGCGGTCACCACCTTGTCCACCATCTGGCGGCGCACCCTGTACGGCGTGGTAGCTGGGGAGCACTGATGGATTTCACACTGCCCGAACATCTTCCACCGCTGCTGGCCGAGATGGATGCGTTCATCGAGGCGGAGATCGCCCCCCTGCAACGTGAGCACATGCAATATTTCGACCGGCGGCGCGAGTTCGCCCGGACCGACATGGACAACGGCGGCGTTCCCCACCGCGCCTGGGAAGACCTCCTCGACGAAATGCGCCGTCGGGCGGATGCGGCCGGCTGGTTGCGCTACGGCCTCCCGAGCAGGTTCGGTGGCCGCGACGGCAGCAACCTCGATATGGCCGTGATCCGGGAGCATCTGGCGCACAAGGGTCTTGGCCTGCACAATGACCTCCAGGACGAGTCCTCCATAGTCGGTAACTTCCCGCAGGTCATCATGATGGACCGGTTCGGCACCGAGGAGCAGAAGACCGAGTGGATCGAGCCGATGCTGGCCGGCAGAAGATCCATGGCCTTCGGCCTGACCGAACCCGACCACGGCAGCGACGCGACCTGGTTGGAGACCACCGCGGTCCGAGACGGGCCCGGACCCGATTCGGGATGGCTGATCAACGGATCCAAACGCTGGAACACCGGCGTGCACCGCGCCACCCACGACCTGGTCTTCGCCCGCACCTCCGGCGACCCCGGACGGGCACTGGGCATCACCGCTTTTCTGGTCCCCTGCGACGCACCGGGCTTCGACGTGCCGTACTACTGGTGGACGTTCAACATGCCCAGTGACCACGCCGAAGTGGAGTTGCGCAATGTGCGTGTTCCCGCCGAGGCGGTGCTCGGCGAAGTCGATCATGGCCTGGAGGTCGCCCAGACGTTCCTGCACGAGAACCGGATCCGCCAGGCCGCCAGCAGCCTGGGCGCCGCGCAGTACTGCATCGACCGGGCCGTTGACTACGCCAAGCGGCGGGTCACCTTCGGCAAGCCGTTGGCGGTCAACCAGGCGGTGCAGTGGCCGCTGGTCGAGTTGCAGTCCGAGGCCCAGATGGTCCGTCTGCTCGTCCGATACGCCGCCTGGGAACTGGATCGCAACCACCACCTGGAGGTGTCGGACACCGTGGCGATGGCGAACTACCGCGCAAACCGGCTGGTCTGCGAAGCCGCTGACCGCGCCATGCAGGTTCACGGCGGAATCGGCTACAGCCGTCACGAACCCTTCGAGCACATCTACCGGCATCATCGTCGGTACCGGATCACCGAGGGCACCGAGGAGATTCAGATGCGCCGAGTGGCGCAGCGGATGTTCGGATTCGGCCGGACGTGACCGATCAACTCGGTACTCGGCTGGCGGCGGTCCTGCGCCCGGCGCTCGGTGATGACGTGGTGGTCGAGAACGTGCAGCTGCTCACCGGCGGCGCCAGCCGGACCACCCGTTCCTTCGACGCGGTGACCGGTCAGGGTCGACGGGCGTTGATCCTGCGCACCGCTCCCATAGCCGAGCACTGCGCGGGAATGGAACGTGAAGCGGCCGCGCAGGCCGCCGCCGCCCGAGCCGGCGCACCGGTACCGCAGGTGCTGGCGGCATCGGATTCTGCAGCCGCGCTGGGCGATCCATACCTCATCTGCGAGGAGATCGCCGGGCAGACCATCGTGCGCCGGATTCAGCGCCGGCTCGACGACGAGGGGCGTTCCCGGCTCCTGACCCAGTGCGCACAGGCGCTGACCGCCATCCACCGCGCCAGCACCGACCTGCCCGGCCTCGTCCGGCAGGATCAGCTCAGCGAATATCGGTTGCGCCTCGACGAGATGGCTTACACCACAGCAACATTCGAGTGGGCATTTCGTTGGCTGGCCGACCACCGGCCTGCCCTGGGAACGCTCCGGATGGTGCACGGCGACTACCGCATGGGCAACCTGATCGTCAACGGCTCGGTGTTGGCTGCTGTGTTGGACTGGGAGCTGGTCCATATCGGCGAGCACTACGAGGACCTGGCCTGGTTCTGCATTCGCGCGTGGCGATTCGGTGCGCCTGCCGAGATGTCGGCCGGTGGGCTGGGCACCATCGAAGAGTTCGTCAGCGCCTACGAGCAGGCCGGCGGCGACCCCGTGGACCGTGTGACGCTGCGCTGGTGGCTGGTGCTGGCCACGCTGCGCTGGGGTGTGATCTGCCGCGCCCAAGCCGAACGGCACCTGTCCGGACAGTGCCCCTCGGTGGAGCTCGCCGCGATCGGCCGCCGGGTGTGCGAAACCGAATGGGACATTATCGAACTGCTGGAGAGCTCATCATGAACGGTTGCCACGGCCGACCCACTGCGGCCGAGTTGGTCGACGCCGTGGCCGGATTCCTCGAGGGAGAGGTTCGCGACAACACCACCGGTGCGGTGAATTTCCACGCCCGGGTAGCCGCCAATGCGCTGCGCATCGTCGAACGGGAACTGCTCGACGATCGGCACACCCCCGCCTATCTGGGCTATCCGAACGAAGCAGCCCTTGCTGCGGCGATCCGCGCCGGCGATCTCGACGGCCGCGACGCAGAGGTGTTGGCGTGCCTGCGGGCCGTGGTCGGTCACCGGTTGCAGGTGGCGCACCCCGGCTACGGCGACCCTCTACCGTTGGCACCATGATCGAGGACCTGGACACAGCCGCCCCCGCGCAACCGACGGGCGGGTGAGAGATGTCCGTGCGTGGACTGCTGGCCGACCCGGGCATCGTCGGAGCCTGGACGCTGGTGCCCGAACGGTCGTCGGTCCGGTTCAGCAACCGGACGCTGTGGGGTCTGATGAAGGTCAACGGGCGCTTCACCGATATCGCGGGCAACGGACGGATCGACACCGACGCCGCGGTGTCCGGCCGGCTGGTCATCGGTGCCGCGTCGGTACACACCGGAATCGGCAAACGCGACCAGCACCTGCGTTCGCCGGACTTCTTCGACACCAACCGATTCCCGCACATCGTCGTCGAAGTCAGCGCGGTGACCCCGAACGGCGACCACAGCGCATCCCTGCTCACCAACCTCAGCGTTCGGGACGTCACACGACCGTTGACGCTGGCAGCCACCGTCACCAGGCTCGGCAATGACACCATCCACATCGTCTGTCACACCGAGATCGACCGCACCATTTGGGGCGTCAGCGGCACCATGGCCGGGATGATGCCAGCCACCACCGCAGTGGTCGCCGACACGATCTTCATCAGGGTCCCCAGCGGTACACCGCCGCGACCCCCGGCCAGGGGATAGCATCGGTCACCGTGGTCGATCCGCTGCGCATCCTGGTGTACAGCAGCAATGCGCGCACTCGCGAGCAGGTGCGATTGGCCCTGGGCGAACGCATCCACCCCGACCTGCCCGAACTCACCTACACCGAGGTAGCCACCGGGCCGATGGTGATCCGTTTGCTCGACGCCGGCGGCTTCGACCTAGTGATCCTCGACGGCGAGTCCACTCCGGTCGGCGGCCTGGGTATCGCAAAACAGCTCAAGGACGAGATCGCCGAGTGCCCGCCGGTGCTCGTGCTCACCGGCCGCGCGGACGACGCCTGGCTAGCCTCCTGGTCGCGGGCCGAAGCCGCCGTCCCGCACCCGGTCGACCCGATCCGACTCGGCGCCGCTGTCCTGAAACTTCTGCTGGTCAGACGGTAGGCCCCGAAGTCGGCCCCGAACCGCTCGGGGCGGCTGCGCACTCGCTAGGCTGTTGCCCGGATCACACGCGAAGCCGAGCGAGGAGTGGGACACCGGCATGAGCCTCTATACGCCGATCCTGGTGCTCGGCGCCATCGC
>JAGQTS010000218.1 GCA_020438895.1 Mycobacterium sp. | reverse complement strand
ATCATGATGCAGCAGACCTTCTCGACCTCGGACAACGACGCCGCGCGGTTCGACCCCGGCTCCGTCAAGCCCGACGGCAAGACCTGCCGGTTCAACCCCTGGCCGTATCCGATCGCCTGAACCGGGTCGCCCGTCGCCGCCGAGGGTGGGCGAGATCGTCAGTTTCGGGCCGCTTCTGGTTGCTTCTGGTCCTTGAAGCCCACTCTCGGCGACAATCGAGGCCATGCTGCCGCCGCTGGTGCCCCCCGCCGCCGCGTTGACGTCCGCCGAACTGGCCCGCTACAGCCGGCAGATCCTCCTCCCGGAGTGGGGTGTCGAGGGGCAGTGCCGGCTGAAGAACTCCCGCGTGCTGGTGGTCGGTGCGGGCGGACTGGGCTCACCTGCGCTGCTGTACCTGGCCGCGGCTGGGGTCGGCACCCTCGGGATCGTCGATGACGACGTGGTGGAGGAGTCGAATCTGCAGCGTCAGATCATTCACGGAACCTCCGATGTCGGGCGGCTGAAGGCCCACAGCGCACGCGACTCCATCACCGAACTCAACCCGTGGGTAGCCGTCGAGATGCACCCGTTGCGGTTGAGTCCCGACAATGCCGTCGACCTGTTCACCCGCTACGACCTGGTCATCGACGGCACTGACAACTTCGCCACCCGTTACCTGGTCAACGATGCCGCGGTGGTGTCGAAGAAGCCCTACGTCTGGGGTTCGATCCAGGGTTTTGCCGGCCAGGTCTCGGTTTTCTGGGAGGACGCCCCCGTCTCGCCGCGGGGACAGCATCGCGGCATCAACTATCGCGACCTGTATCCCCGGCCGCCGGCGGAGCCGGCGCCATCCTGTGCCGAAGGTGGGGTGTTGGGACTGCTGTGCGCGTCGGTGGCCGCGATCATGGGCACGGAAACGATCAAACTGATCACCGGGATCGGGGAGCCGTTGCTGGGCCGGCTGATGATCTACGACGCCCTGGGCATGACCTACCGCACCATCGACATCCGCAAAGACCCACAGGCGGCGCCGATCAGCGAACCGGTGGACTACGGGACGCAATTCGGGGTCGACGGGAGCAGCGGATCGGACGGCGGGATCACCCCCCGGGAACTGCGCGGCCTGCTGGACGCCGACATGCCTGTCGCTCTCATCGACGTGCGCGAACCGGTGGAATGGGAGATCAACCGGATCGACGGGGCGGTCCTGATCCCGGCGTCCGTCCTCACGACCGATGCGGGCCGGGCGCGCATTCCGCCGGGCGCCATCCCGGTGCTGTACTGCAAGACCGGTGCCCGTTCGGCGGAGGCGCGCGCCACCCTGCTCAGTGCCGGGTTCACCGAAACGCGGCATCTTCAGGGCGGCATCGTGGCCTGGGCAACGCAATTCGATCCCGACATGGCGATGTACTGAAGCGGTGTTCGCCCCGGCACGCCTTACGCTGGCCGTGTGACCGCCGAACGCCCGCCCGAGCATGTGATGGCGGCGTTCGGCATCAAGGGTGGCGATCCCGAGCCGATAGGCGAGGGCTGGCGCAGCGGGGAGATCGTGGTGTCGCTGGTGCCCGACCACGCCCGCGCCGCGTGGTCGGCGAAGATTCGCGAGACGCTGTTCGTCGACGGGCTGCGGCTGGCGCGGCCGGTGCGCTCCACCGACGGGCGCTACGTCGTGTCCGGGTGGCGGGCCGACACCTTCGTCGCCGGCAGTCCGGAGCCCCGGCACGACGAGGTCATCTCCGCCGGCATCCGGTTGCACGAGGCCACCGCCGATATCGAACGACCCCGTTTCCTCACTCGCGCCCCAGTGCCGCCGTGGACCGACGTCGACGTGTTCATCGCTGCCGATCGGGCGGCCTGGGAGGACCGCCCACTGCAGGCGCTGCCGCTGGGCGCGCCACAGGTGCCCGACACCGAGGAACGCCGCCGCTGCACCGAAGTGGTCGGCCAGTTGGCGGGTCTGCGGAAGGCCACCACGAGTCCCAGCCAGTTGGTGCACGGCGATCTCTACGGCACGGTGTTGTTCGCCGGCTCCGCAGCGCCGGGCATCACCGACATCACGCCGTATTGGCGGCCCGCGGCGTGGGCGGCCGGGGTGGCCGTCGTCGACGCACTGTCGTGGGGTGAGGCCGACGACGGACTCATCGAGCGTTGGGACGTGCTGCCGGAGTGGCCGCAGATGTTGGTGCGCGCGTTGATCTTCCGGCTCGCTGTTCACGCGCTGCATCCGCATTCCACGCCGGAGGCATTCCCCGGCCTGCTGCGCACCGCCGCGCTGGTGCGGATGGCGCTGTAATCACCCGAAGCAATGCCGGACCTGCCGCAAAGGTACCCGGCCGTCGTTCGTCGGGACACCTTCTGCGCGCAGCCGCGCCAACTGACTGTCGGCGAGGTGCGCCGCCGGTCGACCGGATGCACCCAGCACCCGGTGCCACGGCAGATCGTGGGAGTCGGTGCGCATGATCCACCCGACGATCCGCGCGCTGGAAAGCCCCGCAGCACAAGCGATGTCACCATATGTCGCGACCCGTCCCGCCGGAATCGAGCCGACGAGGGCGCGCACCCGCTCAACCTGAGCGTCGGTGATCTTTGGCACTACCCGAGCAGGTCTCTGATGACCGCGGCGGTCTGGGCGGGCTGAACCTGAGCGACCATGTGCTGGCAGGCGGCGTCGACCAGGGAGAAATCGCCACCGAGGTGACCAGACAACGTGTCGATCAGCGACTCGGTCACATACGGCGGGTCCTGAAAAGCCGCACGCACCAACGTCGTCGGGGTTCCCCGGCGCGGCAGCGCGACGTCGCGGGCCAGTTCGCTCCAGTAGGACACCGCCGCCGGTAGGCACACCCGCCAGCCGAAACGTCCGTTCGGGAGGGCGATCAGGTGCTCGTCGAGATCCTCGTCGAGCACCACCGGGGGAACGTCCGACCACACTCCGGTGGCCTTCTCGGTGCGGGCTTCGGCCCGATCAGTGTAGTCGGGGGAGGCCAGCGTCGCCTCGGCGATCTCGCGCATCCACTGGCCGTCCAGCGCCACAGCCGGATCCAGCAGCACTAGCCCGGAGACCAGGTCCGGACATTGCGCCGCCAGGTGCAGGGCGACCGCGCATCCGAACGAGTGCCCGACCACCAGCACCGGGCCGTCGGCGGTGTTTTCCACGCAGGTGGCCAGCGCGGCCACGTTGGCGTCGATCGTCCACGGCGCGGCGTAGGTCGATCGGCCGTGCCCGATCAGGTCCGGTGCCACCACCGCGACGTCGGGAAGGTATTCGGTGGCCAGGCGGCGCCACCGCCGCCCGTGCCCGTTCAGGCCGTGAATCATCAGCGCACCGGCGGGGCCGGGCGGTCCCCAGCGGTTCAGGTGAAGCACCCGACCCATGCTGCCAGACTGAGGTCATGAGTCCCGCTGAGAGGCAACCACTGAGTCTGCGCTGTCTGGGCGCGGCCGGTACCGTCACCGGTTCGAAACACCTTCTGGACAGCGACGACGCCCGGATCCTGGTGGACTGCGGGCTGTTCCAGGGGGTCAAGAACCTCCGGGAACTCAACTGGGCCCCGCTGCCTGTCGAACCGGACAGCATCGACGCCGTCGTTGTCACCCACGCCCACCTCGATCACACCGGATACCTGCCGCGGCTGGTACGCAGCGGTTTCTCCGGCCCGATCATCTGCACCGCGGCGACCGCCGCCGTCGCCGAGATCATTCTGCGCGACAGCGCCTACCTGCAGGAACGCGATGCGGCGTTCCTGAATAAGCACAAGTCGAGCAAACATCACCCCGCCTTGCCGCTCTATGACAGCGACGACGCCCAGCGCACGGTGGAGTTGTTCACGACCCGACCGTTCGGGGTGGAGTCCGAGGTGCCCGGGACCGGGGCGGTCGTGACCTTCCGCCGCGCCGGGCACATCCTCGGCGCGTCGACGGTGGACCTTTTCTGGCTCGGCAGGCGGATCGTCTTCTCCGGGGACCTGGGCCGCTACGACGATCCGGTGATGTTCGACCCGGACCCGGTGCCCGCCGCCGATTACCTGGTGATGGAGTCCACCTACGGCGACCGGGTGCGTGAACGCAGCAACCCGGTCGAGGTGCTGGCCGGGGTCATTCAGGCGACCGCGCACCGCGGTGGGACGATCCTGGTGCCGGCGTTCGCGGTGGGGCGGGCGCAGACGCTGCTGTACTACCTGTGGCAGTTGCGAACCGCCGGCCGGCTGCCGGACATCCCGATCTATCTGGACTCGCCGATGGCGATCAACGCCAGTGAATTGCTGGGCAGATTTCCCGCCGACCATCGGCTGCCCGCGGCGGTCTATCAGGGGATGCGCGAGATGGCCACCTACACCCGGGACGCCGAACAGTCCATGACGATCTCGGCCGGCAAGGAGCCCAAGATCGTCATCTCGGCCAGCGGGATGGCCACCGGTGGACGAATCCTGCACCACCTCAAGGCATTCGCGCCCGATCCGCGCAACACCGTGGTGATCACCGGCTATCAGGTACCGGGCACCCGCGGGGCGGCCATCGCCGCCGGCCAGCGTCAGATCCGGATCTTCGGGGAATGGGTTCCGATCAACGCCGCGGTCGCCGACCTCGCCATGATGTCCGCGCACGCCGACGCCGACGAACTCATCCGGTGGGCCTCCGGATTCACCAGCCCCCCACGGCAGGTGTTCGTCGTCCACGGTGAACCCCAGGCGGCCGACACCCTGCGATTGCGGTTGGACCGCGAATTCGGCTGGCCGGGAACGGTACCCCGACCGGGGCAGGCATTCGGCCTGTAATCGGCACCGGTTGGGGCTCACAGAGCGCACACCCCGACTGCCGGGGGGCATTACCATCCACCTCGACCCGAGCCCGAGGTGGTGCCGATGACTGCGCAGACTCCGCAGACTCCACAGACGTCGCAGATGCCGCCCGTCGCGCGGCGCCGCGACCGAACACACTGGCTCTACGTCGCCGTCATCGTCGCGGTGGTCGCCGGCGTGATCGTCGGACTCCTCGCGCCCGGGGTGGGCGCCGATCTGAGCGTGCTGGGGACGATGTTCGTCAACCTGATCAAGATGATGATCGCCCCGGTCATCTTCTGCACCGTCGTGCTCGGGATCGGATCGGTCCGCAAGGCGGTGACGGTCGGCCGGATCGGCGGGCTGGCGTTCGGCTATTTCCTGGTGATGTCCACCTTCGCCCTGGCCATCGGACTGGTGGTCGGCAATATTCTGCACCCGGGCGAAGGACTGAAGCTGACCGGCGCGGAGGCCGCCAAGGGCGCACAACTGGCTGAGAAGTCGCAGGAATCCGGCGGCACCGTGGATTTCGTCACCGACATCATCCCCAAGACGCTGTTCTCCGCGCTGACCACGGGCAACGTGCTGCAGGCGCTGTTCGTCGCGTTGCTGGTGGGGTTCGCGATCCAGGGATTGGGCAGTTCCGGCGAGCCGATCCTGCGGGCCGTCGAACACCTGCAGCGGCTGGTGTTCAAGGTCCTCGTCATGGTGTTGTGGACCGCCCCCATCGGCGCTTTCGGCGCCATCGCCGGTGTGGTCGGCAACACCGGGTGGCGCGCGGTGACGAGTCTGGCGGTCCTGATGCTCGGTTTCTACCTGACCTGCGCGGTATTCGTGTTCGTGGTGCTCGGGCTGCTGCTGCGGGTGGTGTCGGGGGTGTCGGTTTTTGCACTGATCCGATATCTCGCCCGGGAATACCTGCTGGTCATCGCGACCTCGTCATCGGAGTCGGCGCTGCCCCGGCTGATCGCCAAGATGGAACATCTGGGAGTCCAGCAGAGCACCGTCGGGGTGGTGATTCCGACCGGATATTCGTTCAACCTCGACGGCACCGCCATCTACCTCACCATGGCCTCGCTCTATATCGCCGACGCGCTGGGCGACCCCTTGTCGGTCAGCGAGCAGATCGGTCTGCTGCTGTTCATGATGGTGGCCTCCAAGGGTGCCGCGGGGGTGAGCGGCGCCGGATTGGCGACCCTGGCCGGCGGCCTGCAGGCGCACCGGCCCGAACTGCTCGACGGGGTCGGGCTGATCGTCGGGATCGACCGTTTCATGTCCGAGGCGAGATCGGTGACCAACTTCTCCGGCAATGCCGTGGCCACCGTGCTCATCGGGTCGTGGACGAAGACCATCGATATCGCCCGGGTCCGCGCGGTGCTCGCCGGCCGGGACCCCTTCGATGAGTCGACCATGGTCGACGAGCACGCGGCGCCCGCCGCGTCGCAACCGGAGGCGCTCCGGCCGGGCTGACGGGTCGGGCCGCTACGTCAGATCCCGGTGTCAGATCCCGGTGTCAGATCCCGGTCTCAGATCCCGTTGTCAGATCCCGTTGTCAGATCCCGGTGTCAGATCCCGTTGTCAGATCCCGTTGTCAGACCCTCCTGGTGTTATGAGCGCATGACCACACTTCGGGTGCTGGGTGGGCCGGGAACGGGCAAGACCACGTTGCTGGTCGAGGCCGCCGCCGCGCAGATCGCCGGTGGTCTGCACCCGGACTCGGTCCTGCTGCTCACCCCGGGACGGCTCGTCGGGCAGGCTCGGGCCGCGGTGACGACACGGCTGTTGCAGGCCGCAGGCGGCGGGGTGGTGCGGGAGCCGGTGGTCCGATCGGTGCACAGCTACGCGTTCTCGGTGCTGCGCAAGGCCGCCGAACGCGCCGGGGATCCGCCGCCGCGGCTGGTCACCAATGCCGAACAGGACGGCATCATCCGCGAACTGCTGGCCGGGGACCTCGATGACGGGGCGGCCGGCTGGCCGCCGCAACTGCGGCCCGCCTTGGGCACGGCCGGTTTCGCCAACGAACTGCGGGACCTGATGGCCCGCTGCGCTGAGCGCGGTGTCGACCCGGGGGAACTCCACAGACTCGGCCGGCGTCACGGTCGCGCTGTCTGGGCTTCCGCCGGTCGGTTCGCCCGGCAGTACGAGCAGGTGATGCTGCTGCGTGCCGCGGTCGGAACCGCAGCACCACAGGCCACCGTCCCGGCACTGGGGGCTGCTGAGCTGGTTGGGGCCGCGCTGGAGGCACTCGGTTCCGACGCCGAACTGCTGGCCGCCGAGCAAGCCCGAATCGCGCTGCTGCTCGTCGACGATGCGCAACACCTCGACCCGCAGGCCGCGCGTCTGGTGCGGGTGCTCGCCAACGGCGCCACGCTGGCCGTCATCGCCGGTGACCCGAACCAGGCGGTGTTCGGATTCCGCGGTGCAGACACCGACCTGGTGCGGGCGCAGACACCGGTGGTCGAACTCACCCGATCGCATCGCTGCGCCCCCACGATCGCCCGGGCGATCAGCGGGGTGGCCGCCCGGCTACCCGGATCGGTGGGCTGGCGCAGGCTGGAGGGCAGCGGGCCGCCCGGCAGCCTGACGGTGCGGGTGGCCGCCTCGGCGCACGCCGAGGCGGCGCTGGTCGCCGATGCGCTGCGGCGTGCCCACCTGATCGACGGCGTTCAGTGGTCGCAGCTGGCGGTGATCGTGCGCTCGGTCTCCGCTGCGGCCGCACTGCCGCGGGCACTGGCCGCGGCCGGTGTGCCGGTGGATGTGTCCCCGCTGGCGGGTCCGGTCGCCGCTCAGCCCGCCGCGCGGGCTCTGCTCACCGTTTTGGCCGCCAGCAGCGGAGCTCTCGATGCCGAACCGGCCGAGGTGCTCCTGACCGGCCCGATCGGCCGGCTGGACCCGGTGTCGCTGCGTCAGCTGCGCCGCGCGCTGCGCCGCGCCGGCACCGATCTGCCCGGGGCCCTCACCGGGCCGTCCCCGGCCATGCCGGCCGCACTGGCCGCGCCGCTGAATCGGGTGCGTGCGGTATTGAAGGCCGCCGCCGCCGCGCAGGCCCGTCACCGCGACCCGCGCTTCACCCTCTGGCAGGCGTGGGAGCGCAGCGGCCTGCAGCGGCGTTGGCTGGGCACCGCGGAACGGGGCGGTTCCGACGCGACCGCCGCGGAGCGCAACCTCGCGTCAGTCACCGCCCTGTTCGACATCGCCGATGACTACGTCGCCCGCACGGCGGGGGCCTCGGTGCCCGGTCTGCTCGACCGGGTTGCCGCCCTGCAACTGGCTCAACCCGCCACCGAGACAGCGCCATCCGGTGAAGCGGTCGCAGTGCTCAGCCCGCACGCCGCGCTGGGCCGGGACTGGGAGATGGTGGTGATCGCCGGCCTACAGGACGGGTTGTGGCCCAACACCACACCGCGTGGCGGGGTGCTGGCCACCCAGCGACTGCTCGACGTCATCGACGGACACGGAGACGAGGTCTCGGCGCGGGCCCCCCTGCTGGCAGAGGAGCGCCGGCTGCTGATCGCGGCGATGGGCCGGGCCCGCCGACGGCTGCTGGTGACCGCGGTCGACAGCGAGGGCGGTGACGACGCCGCCCTGCCGTCACCGTTCATCGCCGAACTACGCCACTGGGCCACCGATCCCGCCGCCACCGAGTCCGCCGCCCCCGCGCAGGCCCCGCCGGTGTTGTCTCCGGCGGCGGTGGTCGGCAGGCTTCGGGCCACGGTGTGCGCCCCCGAGGGCGACGTTGACGAGGCCCGCCGGGCCTGTGCGGCAACCCAACTCGCGCGGCTGGCCGCGGCCGGGGTACCCGGCGCCGATCCGGCGCACTGGCACGGCCTGACCGGACCGAGCACCGAGGAACCGCTGTTTGCCCTCAGCTCCGGCGACGGTGCGGTCACACTCAGCCCGTCGACCTTGCAGACGCTGTCGGATTGCCCGCTGCGCTGGCTGGCTGAGCGTCACGGTGGCACCGGCCCGCGGGAGTTGACCTCCACTCTGGGGTCCGTCGTGCACGCGCTGGTGGCCGGGCCCGCCCGTAGCGAGGCGGCCATGATTGCCGAGCTGGAAAGACTATGGGCGACCATCCCGTTCGACTCTCCGTGGTACGCCGCCAACGAGCTGGAGCGGCACCGCACCATGCTGTCGGCGTTCGCCGCGTGGCGTGCAGCCACCCGTCACGAACTGACCGAGGTGGGTACGGAGGTGGGTCTCGACGGCACCGTCGCCGAGGCGGTCGTCGGTGGCGACAACGATGGACAACCCGCCGTCCGGGTGCGCGGCCGTATCGACCGCCTCGAGCGTGACCCGCAGGGCCGGCTCGTGGTCGTCGACCTCAAGACGGCCCGCACCCCGGTCACCAAGGACGACGCCGAGAGTCACGCCCAGCTCGGGCTCTACCAGCTGGCCGTGGCCGCCGGGCTGCTCGGCGACGGCGGTGACGCCGAGCCGGGTGGCGGGCGGCTGGTCTACCTCGGCAAACCCACCGCGGCGGGAGCCGCCGAACGTGAGCAGACCGCACTCGGCCGGCAGGACGCCGCCGACTGGCGTGACACCGTCCGTGCCGCTGCGGCGGCCACCGCCGGCCCCCGATTCACCGCCAGGGTCAACCCTGGTTGCGCGCACTGTCCGATCCGGCCGTCCTGCCCGGCCCACACCCCGGAGGAGTCATGACCGCCGCCACGGTTATCTACAGCCCCGCCGAGTTGGCCGCCGCACTGGGACTGCCGACCCCCACCGACGAACAGGCCGAGGTGATCGCCGCACCGCCCGGCCCGCTGGTGGTCGTGGCCGGCGCCGGGGCAGGCAAGACCGAGACCATGGCCGCGCGGGTGGTCTGGCTGGTGGCCAATGGCTACGCCGGCCCCGATCAGGTGCTCGGCCTGACGTTCACCCGCAAGGCCGCCGGTCAGCTGCTGCGGCGGGTGCGGTCCCGGCTGGCGCGGCTGGCTGGGCACCTCGGCCAGTCGGCGGAGACCGGTTCGCCCACGGTCAGCACCTATCACGCGTTCGCCGGAGCGCTGCTGCGCGAGTTCGGACTGCTGCTGCCGGTCGAACCGGATGCCCGGCTGCTCGGTGACACCGAGATGTGGCAGCTCGCCTACGACGTGGTGCGCCGCCACCCCGGTCCGCTGGCCATCGACAAGACCCCCGCGGCGGTCACCGCGATGGTGTTGCGGTTACACGGGGAACTGGCCGAACACCTCGTCGACACCGCCGATCTGCGCGGCACCCACGCCGAACTCGAGCGGCTGGTGCACACCCTGCCGCCCGGCCCCCGCCAGCGCGAAACCCCCAACCGCCGGCTGCTCGACCTACTCGACACCCAGGACCAGCGCGGCACCCTGGTTCCCCTTGTCGACGCCCTCACCGCCCGGATGCGGACCGACCGGGTGATGGACTTCGGCTCGCAGATGTCGGCGGCCGCCCGACTGGTCGCCGGGCACCCGGAGGTCGGCCAGCACCTGCGGGAGCGCTACCGGGTGGTGCTGCTCGATGAATACCAGGACACCGGACATGCCCAGCGGATCGCGCTGTCGGCGCTGTTCGGTGCCGGCGCGGAGGGCGACGGCGGCCAGCCGCTGGCGTTGACCGCCGTGGGTGACCCGATCCAGTCGATCTACGGCTGGCGCGGTGCCTCGGCCACCAACCTGCCGCGGTTTACCACCGACTTCCCGTGCGCTGCCGGTGGTCCGGCGCCGACCAGGGAATTGTCCACCAGTTGGCGTAACCCGCCGCGGGTACTGGAACTGGCCAACGCCATCTCCGCCGAAGCGCGTCGACGGTCGGTGGGGGTGCGCCCCCTGCAGGCCCGCCCCGGCGCCGAGCCCGGAACCGTGCGGTGCGCCCTGCTGGCCACCGTCGCCGCCGAGCGGAACTGGCTGGCCGACGCGATCGCCGCCCGCTACAGCGCCGGAGGCGACGGTCAGCCGCCGACTGCGGCGGTGCTGGTTCGCCGTAATGGCGATGCCGGGCCCATCGCCGCCGCACTCACCGCTCGGGGGATACCGGTCGAGGTGGTGGGCCTGGCTGGGTTGCTGTCGATTCCCGAAGTGGCCCAGCTCCTTTCGATGCTGCGCCTGGTGGCCGACCCGTCGGCCGGTGCGGCGGCGATGGCCGTGCTCACCGGGCCGCGGTGGCGGCTGGGAGCAGCCGACCTGGCAGCGCTGTGGCGGCGTGCGGTGGTTCTGGAGGGCCGCCGCGCCGCCGCGGGCAGCGCCGAGGAGATCATTGCCGCGGCCGGCGAGGCCGATACCGCCGGGCTGGCCGATGCGCTGGCCGATCCCGGGCCGCCCGAGGCGTACTCGGCGGAAGGGTTCCGGCGCATCACCGCCTGTGCGGCCGAGTTGACGCGGCTGCGCGCAGGACTGAGCAACCCCCTCACCGATTTGGTGGCTGAGATCCGCCGAGTGATGGGCATCGATGTCGAGGTGGCAGCGGCCCGCCCGCCGGGCGCCCCGGGCGCCGGCACCGAACACCTGGACCGGTTCGCCGACGTGGTGGCCCGCTACGCCGAACACCGCGGAACCGAGAACGCCAGGGGGGTGGCCGGTCTGCTGGCCTACCTCGACGCGGCCGCGGTGGTGGAGAACGGGTTGGCCCCCGCCGAGGTGGGCGTGGCCTCCGGGCGGGTGCAGATCCTCACCGTGCATGCCGCCAAAGGTCTGGAGTGGCAGATCGTTGCCGTCCCGCACCTGTCCGGTCGGGTGTTCCCTTCGGCAGGCTCATCGCGTACCTGGCTCAACGACCCGGCAGAACTGCCTCCACGGTTGCGCGGTGATCGCGCCGATGCCGATTTCGGGGCCGGACTGCATGGTGTTCCGGTGCTGGACACCTCCGCTGTGACGGACCGCAAGGCGCTCGCCGACACCATCGAGGCGCACCGTGAGCAGTTGCAGCGCCGCCGCATCGATGAGGAACGCCGCCTGCTCTACGTTGCGCTGACCCGGGCCGAGGACACCGCGCTGATCAGCGGATACCACTGGGGCCAGACCGGGACCAAGCCCCGCGGCCCCTCGGAGTTCCTCACCGAGATCCGGGAGATCATCGAGGCGACGGGCTGCGGTGAGATCGAGCAGTGGGCTCCCGCACCGGCCGATGGCGAACCGAACCCGTTGGGCGACAACCTCATCGAAGCGAGCTGGCCGGTTGATCCGCTGGGTGATCGCCGCCGGGCCGTCGAACGGGGCGCGACATTGGTGTCCGCCGCCATGTCGGCAATGAACGGCGACCACCACAGCGGCCCGGACATCCCTGAAGACCCGCTCGACGCCGCTGAGCCGGACGAATGGTCGGCTGAGATCAGCGCTGACGTCGATGCACTGCTTGCCGAACGGGCCCGCGCGAGTACCCCCCGTCCGGTGCCGCTGCCCCCGGCCTTATCCGTGAGCGCCCTGGTCGAACTCGGCCGCGACCCGCGGGCCGCAGCGCGGCTGGCTCGTCGACTACCCGCCCGGCCCGATCCGCACGCGTTGCTCGGCACCGCTTTTCACGACTGGGTGCAGCGGTTCTTCGGGGCCGACCGGCTGTTTGATCTCGATGACCTGCCCGGTGTCGGGGACACCGGCAGCACCGATGCGCAGGCCCTTGACGAACTGAAGGAGGCCTTCCTGGCCTCACCGTGGGCGGCGCGCACACCGTTGGCGGTGGAGGTCCCCTTCGAGATGGCCTTGGGGACGGCGACGGGGATGGCGACGGCGACGGGCGACTCCGCATCGACATCGGGCGGTCGGGGAACCACCGTCGTCCGCGGGCGGATCGACGCCGTATTCGCCGACCCCGACGGCGGGGTCACGGTGGTCGACTGGAAAACCGGTGAACCGCCGACCGGGGAGGCACGCCGGCACGCCGCCGTGCAACTCGCTGTGTACCGGCTGGCCTGGGCTGCGCTGTCCGGGCTGCCCGACAATCGGGTCCGCGCGGTGTTCCACTACATCCGACCGAGTGACATCCGACCGAGTGGCGCACCATCGGGTCGCACTGTGGAGCCCGACACCCACTACGGGCGAGCGGAATTGGCGGCGCTGCTCAGTTCGGGCGAGGAAGGGGCGCGTGACGCCTGATCCTCAGCGCGGCGACGATCATCGGCACCTGAAGCGGAAGCCTGGCCAGCGCGGCGATCCGCATCGGCCACTTCCACGCGCCCGGCTTGTTCCACCACATCCGCACCATGTTGATGTTGGCCGGAAAGACTGCCAGGAACAGCGCCGCGGCCGCCAGAGCCCCGGCCCGGCGGGCCTGCGGCACGAGCAGCATGGTGCCCACCCCGACCTCCGCCACCCCGGAGGCGTAGGTATAGAACCGCGGCGGGCCGGGTAGTTCGGCCGGAACGATCGTGTCGAAGGGTTTCGGGGCCACGAAATGCCCTAATCCGGTGCCGATCAACATGGCGGCCATCTGATAGGCCGGTCTTTGGCTGATCGTCTCGGTCGCGCTTTCCGCTGCGTTCGCTGCCATGGGTACATAATGCTCCGTGTGATGACGGGGCGCCGTGGCTAGGCGCGGATTACGCAGCATGCGGGTCGATGCCGTCAGTGACGATCTCGCCGCGAAGCCCGATTCCGCGCTCGTCGACTATCTGTACATTCCGCAGAAGTTCGTCAGCCCGGGCCGCCGTATCGCGATCCGGTTTCTGTACGCCCTGATGGCCCTGTTCGCCGCGGTGATCATCGTCTACATCGATCGCGACGGCTACCGGGATGCCACCGGGAAGCCGTTGACGTTCCTGGACTGCGTCTACTACGCGACGGTGTCCTTGTCGACCACCGGCTACGGCGACATCACCCCGATAGCCGAGCATTCCCGGCTGATCAACGTTCTGGTGATCACCCCGCTGCGGGTGGCCTTCCTCATCGTTCTGGTCGGCACCACCGTCGAGACGCTCACCAGCGCGTCGCGGCAAGCTCTGAAAATCCAGCGTTGGAGGAACTCCGTGCAAGACCACACCGTCGTCGTGGGCTACGGGACCAAGGGCCGTGCAGCGGTCAAGGCGATGCTCGGTGATGGTGTGAAGCCATCCGACATCTGTGTCGTCGACACCGACGCGGACCTGGTGCAACAAGCCAAGGACGCCAACATCCCCGCGGTGAAGGGCGACGCCAACAAGTCCAGCATCCTACGGCTGGCGCTGGCCCATCGCGCCAAGGCGATCGTCGTTGCCACCGACAGCGACCCCACCGCGGTGCTGGTCACGCTGACCGCCCACGAACTGGCGCCCAACGCCACCATCATCGTGTCGGTCCGGGAATCGGAGAACCGGCATCTGCTGGAGCAGTCCGGTGCCGATCAGGTCGTGGTCTCCTCCGAGAACGCGGGCCGGTTGCTCGGTTTGGCGACCAGCAAACCCAAAGTGGTGGAGATGATCGAGGACCTGCTCACTCCGCACCAGGGCTTCGCCATCGCCGAGCGCCCCGTTGAACCCCGAGAGATCGGCGGATCCCCGCGGCACCTGCCCGACATCGTCCTCGGCGTGGTGCGTGGCGACAGCCTGTTTCGCCGCGACGCCCCCGAGGTCGACACGCTGGAGAAGGCCGACCGACTGCTGTACGTCCGCAGCACCACCGGCGACTGACGCTGCGCGGCCTGGGGCTGAGACTGCGACTTCGGTAGTTTCATCCGGTGAGCTTCCGGTTGCGCAACATTCCCGTACTGTCCCGGATCGGCGCGGATCGTGCCGACGACCTGCGTACCGACATCGACGCCGCCATCGCCGGTTGGGCCGACGCCCAGGTGCTGCGGGTCGACCACCGCAACCAGATACTGGTCGCCCAGGGCCGGGTGGTGCTCACCCCGGCGGCCGAATACGCCGACAGCCTGCCCGGCGATGCGGTGTTCCTCGGCCGTCTCGGCGACGGCCGGCATGTCTGGGCGCTGCGGGCACCGCTGGAGCCCCCGCCGGGGGAGTCGGGTCCCGACGTCACGGTGGTGGACCCGCGCCGCACCAGCCACCCCTTCGACGAGGTCAGCGCCCAGCTGGTGGCATCGGCGCTGGCGTTGCTGAATTGGCATGACAGCGCTCGCTTTTCGTCGGTCGACGGATCGCCGACCCGGCCGATCCGGGCTGGTTGGGCACGGCGTAACCCGCTGACCGGGCACGAGGAGTTCCCCCGGATCGACCCCGCGGTCATTTGTCTGGTGCATGACGGCGCCGATCGTGCCGTCCTGGCCCGCCAGACGGTGTGGCCGCCGAAGTTGTTCTCGTTGATCGCCGGATTCGTGGAGGCGGGCGAGGCGTTCGAGACCTGCGTGGTGCGCGAGGTCGCCGAGGAGATCGGGTTGACCGTGACCGACGTCCGCTACCTGGGCAGCCAGCCCTGGCCGTTCCCGCGGTCGTTGATGGTCGGTTTCGAGGCGGTCGCCGACCCCGCCGAGCCGTTCGCCTTCCACGACGGGGAGATCGCCGAGGCGGCCTGGTTCACCCGCGACGAGGTGCGCGCCGCACTAGAGTCCGGTGATTGGAGCAGTAGCCGATCCGACTCGCGACTGCTGTTGCCCGGCACGATCTCGATCGCGCGGGAGATCATCGAGTCGTGGGCCTACGACAGCGAGGACGACTGAATGCGTTGGTGGAAAGCGGAATTCGCTCCACGTCCAGCTTGTGCGTGTGGCCTCGGCGGGTCCCGATGACGACCACCGCCGGGTATCTGATCTATCTGTCTGCCGGGTTGGTGGCCGGACTGTTGGCGGGCATGTTCGGTCTCGGAGGCGGTCTGACCATCGTTCCCGCGTTGTCGATCGCCCTGCCACTGCAGGGTGTCCTACCGGGTCAGGTCATGCACCTGGCCGTGGGGACCTCGCTGGGGGCGATGTTCCTGACCGCGCTCTACACGACGTTGCTGCGCAGGCGACACGGGGATCTGGACCTCGCCGTGTTCGGGCGTCTGCTGCCGCCAGTGGTGGCCGGAGCGATAGCTGGCGCGCTACTGGGCGGATTTCTGCCAGGACACCTCTTGAGGATCTTCTTCATCGCATTCGTCGCCTACATGATCGTTCGCGCATTACGGCAGCATTTCCGCAGCGCGGCCCGAGTCGGGGAGGGAACCACGACGCAGAGGAGCCCCACGATCCCCTCGGCCGCCAGTCGGTGGGTCTCGGGAACGGCCACCGGATTGACCGGGGCTTTGCTCGGTATGGGCGCGGCAGTCATCACGGTTCCCTATCTCAAAGGTGCCGGTTATCGCATCCAGACGGCCTCGGCCGTCGCGGCCGGGTTGTCCGCGGTGATCGGACTCGGTGCCGGCGCGGGTTACATACTCGGGGGAATGGGCGCCGAGGGGCTCCCCGAGGGCGCGATCGGGTATCTGTACCTGCCCGCTTTCGTGGGAATGACCATCGGCGCCCTCATCGGATCGCCCTTCGGTGTGCGCATCTCCCATCGCATGAACGAGCTCCGGCAGTTCTGGCTGTTCCTGGCGTACCTGGTCGTCGTGCTGATCGCCATGGTTGTTCGGGCTTAATCAGCCGTCCGTCCGCACAACACGTACTTCCATCGAGGCGGTGAGCGCGAGTAGCGTGATCAGCAACCGCACAGTGTCGTGAGGTTGCGAGGTGCAGACATGGCGGATGGTCAGCGTCGGCGTTCGGGCGGGCAGGTCGGCCAGAGTTGTGGCTGGGCGGTCGCGATCGGACTGGGAGCGGCGCTGCTGACTGCGAATCCGACGGCCTGGGCCGACGCGCCAAGCGCGGAGTCGGCCACCAAACCCGGCCCCGGAGCGAGCGGTCCGGCCGCCGCCTCATCCCGAAGCGGCGGGACGCGAACCTCCGCCCACCGCAGTCAACGCCGGTACACGCCCACAGCTCCCCGGCCATCGGAGGTCGGCGCCCAGCGCGCCGACGACACCGCCGGGGTCGGCACTCGGCGCAGCACACGCCCGGTGCACCGGTCGGCAGCCGTCGACCTCACCGCGCGATCGGCGCCAACCGCTCCGGCGCCGACGGCCAAAGCCACCCAGGATCCGCCGCCGAATCCCATCGGGGATTTCCTGCGCCAGATACAGCGGGCATTCTTCAACCAGGCTCCGGCGACCACGTATGTCCCCAGCGAAACCACGGTCGTCGACGGGCAGATCCTGGGCAACCTCAACCCCAGTGATCCCGATGGCGACGCGGTGACGTTCACCCATACCACCCCCGTGCACGGTGCCGTCGAGATCCAGTCCGACGGCACCTTCATCTACACCCCAGGCCCGGATTATCCCGGATACGACACGTTCGAGGTGACGGTCTCGGATGAGGGGGCCGGGCTGCACCTGCACGGACTCATCGGTCTGCTGAACCTGATGACCTTCGGCCTGATCGGCAGCCCCGGCCACAGCACCACCCGCACGGTCGACATCGGTTTCCAGCGGACGCAGATCGTGTCGGTGCCGAATGTTCCCAACCTCAACGGCCCGGTCGATTTCCGCTTCCTGCCGGACGGCCGGATCGTCCTGGCCGAGAAGTTCGGGGCGATCCGCCTTGTCGACGACGGCGTGCTCGGCGAGCCCCTGATCGTGCTGCCCACACTCACCGGAATCGAGAAAGGGGTCAACGGGATAGAAGTCGACCCCGACTTCGAGCACAACGGCTATCTCTACGTCGCCTACACCACACTGGACAACTACGATCGGCTGTCCCGATTCACCATGGTCGACAACGCCGTCGACCCAGCCTCCGAGCTGCTTCTCGTCGAGGGTGACCAGCCCGCGGGCCCCAGTCACCACGGCGGCGCGATCGCCTTCGGGCCCGACGGCACGATCTTCTACTCCCTCGGTGACAACACGACACCGGAGAACTCACAAGACCTTTCGACACTGCACGGCAAGATTCTGCGGCTCAATCCCGATGGCACGATTCCCCAGGACAACCCCTTCCTCGGCGAGTCGGACGTCATGCCGCAGATCTACGCCTACGGCTTCCGCAATCCCTACCGGATGACCATCGCTCCGAATGGTCAGCTGCTGGTGGTCGACGTCGGCGAGATCAGCTGGGAGGAAGTGAATCTGGTCACCGCGGGCGGCAACTACGGCTGGTGGCCCGGTGAGGGTCCCTGCGACGACTGCGATTACATCAACCCGATCTACGCCTACCAGCGCGACGCGCTGGGTGCAGCTCTGACCTCGGTGCTGGTGTACACCGGTTCGACATTCGACCCGAGTTTCCAGAACAAGGTGTTCATCGCCGACTGGGCGCGGGGCTGGATCAAGGTGCTCACCTGCGCGGAGGACTACTCCTCCTGCGGCAACGTCAAGACCTTCGACGACGATGCCGGTTCGTCGGTCAATCTGCTACAGGGGCCGGACGGCAACATCTACCAAGTCACCTACGATCTGTTCAAACCGGGCACGATCAACCGCATCGCGCCGGTCGGATAACACCGACCACTCCGGTCACCCGCTGGCCGTCTAGCATCGCCTGGTGCGCCAACACGGCCAGGTGAGCGGGCTAGCGGCGGTCATGACGACCGTGGCCATGGGCCTGGGCAGCGCCGTCGCGGTGGGGGATCTGCGGATTCTGGCCTCCAACATCTCCATCATCCGCAATGGGTTGGGATTCTCTCCCGGCACAACCGTTTTCGTGTCATCGCTGGCCATCCTGACCCTGGGCGCAACGGTGCTCGGCGCGGGCGTCCTGGGTGACACGTACGGCATGAGAAGGATGTTCGTCGCCGGGGGCCTGGCCACGGTCGTCTTCGGGGTGATGGGGGCGGCCGCGCCGAACGTCGCGGTGCTGTTGACCGCCAGGGCCGGAATCGGGGTGGCGTTCGCATTCCTCACCGGACTGTCGCTGGCGATCATGAACGCCGTCTTCCCGCCCGAGCGGCGGGCGGGGGCCATCGCCTGGTATCTCGCTGCGGTCTACGCCTTCGGCGTGATACCGGCAACTCTCGGAAGTCTGCTGGCCGAACGCGTGGGATGGCGCAGCGGCCTTCTGGTCACACCGATCCTGGCGATCCTGGTGCTGGTTCTCACCCTGCGGTACGTTCCGGAGACGCCCAGTTCGGCCCGCAGGACGGATATCCCAGGACTGCTGCTGGTGGCCGTCGCACTGATCGGCCTGACCTACGGCGTCTCCCAGCTGCAACGCGGCGTCGGCCCCGGGTCGACGGCGCCGATCCTGGCCGGGCTCATCGCCGCGGTGGCCTTCGTGTGGTGGGAGCTGCGTTGTGATGATCCGGCGCTGGACATGCGAATCTTCCGGTCGACCCGATTCGCCGCCGTGGTGACCGCCGGCTCCGCCAACAACCTCGTGCAGGGCGGATCGATGACCATGGTCACCTTCTATCTCGTCATCATCCGCGGCGAGTCGACCTGGGCGCTGGCGCTGTTGCTCATCCCGGCCACCTTGCTGTCCGCCCTGGCCGCCATCGGCGCCGGCCGGGCCGCGGCACGCTTCGGCAACGGTGCAACGGTGGTGGGGGGACTGGTGGTGCTGGCGGTGAGCGTCCTGCTGCGCCTGACCTTCGGGATGACCACCCCGATCCTCGTCGTCGGCCTGGCGATCGCTGTGACCACCGTTGGCGGGGCGATCGTGCAGACCCCCCAGACGACGGTCATGATGTCCAGCGCGCCAACCACTCTCGGCGGCGTGGTCTCGGCGGTCAAGGCCGCCGTGGGATCGACGTTCTACGGTCTGGGTGCCGCGCTGTTCTCCATGCTCGGCATCCTGCTCTTCATTCGGGACGCCGGCGCGAAGCTGTCGGGAACCGGAATCAGCGCCGAGCAGGCCGGCGAGATCCTCGGCGCCACCGGAGACGCACCGCGCGGCTCGGAGTTGGATCCGGAACGCACCGCGTGGGTGATCTCCGAGGCGTCCGCGAGCATGCTCGATGTCGCGCACCTGCTGAACCTGGTGATGGCGGTCATACCGGTGGTGGCGGCCGGCTGGGTCCTGGTGCTGTTCCGGCGGCCGACAAGTAATCTCCGGATTCACACACAGTGAAGGTTCGGTGCGAATGACGAGCGACGACAAGGCCCGGGGCCTGCGAAGACACCATGGGGTGGCGGTCTGGCTGGTCGGTCTCATCGGAGGGTTTGCCGTCGGAATCAGATCCGATTCGATACTTCTTGGGATCCTCGGTGCGATTGGTGCCGTTGTCGTGGCTGGAGTCGCTGTGCTGGCGTGGGCGGCCATGGCCGCGGTCGTGTCCGGAGTCAAGGAGGGTTGGCGCGAGTCGGGCGAAACCGACCCGGCTGAACCCCGACAACCGGTGGCGCGGAACGATCCCGGCGAGCGAGAGCGCCTGCGAGCGGAAATTCTCGCTCGAAACGCCGCGGCTGTCGAGTCGGCTCTGACGGCGGTAGAGGAACTTTCTGCATCAGAGGCAGCGCGGTCAGGCTGGCTTGGCGACATCGACTTCAGTGAGGATTTCGCCGTCATCCGCGAGAACTTCCACCGGGCGCAGGCACTTCGGGAGACCGCTGACACGCTGTCCTTGTTGGATCAGCCGAATACCGACGATCGGCGGTTGCTGCAGGAAGCCAACAACGCCATCGCGGATCTCGAAGCTGCTGCCACGAGGCGGGTAGATCTCATCAAACAGTGCGCGGCCAGTGCTCGGGGAATTGACGTGTCGCTTGATGACGAACGCAGGGAAGCCGACACTGAGTCGAAGCGCGCGGAACTGCAGGCCAAGCTGAACGCGATGCTGTTCGGGGTCAGGGCTCTCGGCGATCGCACGCGCGCCGACTCTGGCGTTGATGCGGTCATGTCGCGAGTCCACGCCTATCTTGAGGTCAAGCAGCAGATCCGCCAGAACCCCCAGCTATAGGCCCAGTTTGGCCTTCACCTCGGCAATGCTCGGGTTGGTCAGCGCCGATCCGTCGGCGAACTTCACCGTGGGCACGGTCTGATTGCCCCGGTTGACTGACCTGACGAACTCGGCGGCCGCCGGGTCGTGCTCGATGTCGACTTCGGTGAACGCGATTCCCGCCGACTTCATCGCGGTCTTCAGCCGGCGGCAGTAGCCGCACCACACGGTGGAGTACATGATGACATCGGACATAACGGTTGAACTTTAGCGGTTGGACTTCACCGGTTGGACTTCAACGGTCGGACTTCAACGGTCGGCCCCAGTCGACTGTCCGGGCGTCCTGCCAAGATGGACGACGTGACCCACCCGGCCGGTCTGGACCCCGTCGGACTCGACGATGAGCAGCGCGAGGCGGTGCTGGCGGCGCGCGGGCCGCTGTGCGTGCTCGCCGGCGCCGGCACCGGCAAGACCCGCACCATCAC
>JAGQTS010000217.1 GCA_020438895.1 Mycobacterium sp. | reverse complement strand
CCGGCGTCGATGCGCAGCCCGCCGAACCAGATCAACGCGACGCTGGAGATGTTGATGGTCAGTGTGGTGACGGGCAGCATCAACGCCTGCCAGCGGCCGGCTTCCAGGGCAGCGTCGGCCACTGCCTCGCTGGCCCGCTGGAAGCGGGTCCGTTCGAAGGACTCCCGTCCGAATGCCCGAACCACCCGGATGCCGCTCAATTGCTCCCTGAGCACCCGATTGATTCCGTCGATCAGGCGTTGCATGCTCCGGAACACCGGCAACATCCGCGACACCACCAGGTAGTTCGCCACCGCCAGCACCGGCACGCTGACTGCCAGCAGCCAGGCCAGCCCGGCGTCCTGGTGCAGTGCCATGATGATGCCGCCCACGCACATGATCGGTGCGGTCACCAGGACGGTGGCCGTCATCTGAACCAGCACCTGGATCTGTCCGACATCGTTGGTCGTGCGAGTGAGCAGCGACGGCGCTGAGAACCGGGCCGTCTCGGCCGCCGAGAAGCTCACCACCCTGGTGAAGACCGCCGCTCTGAGGTCATGGCCGAAGCCCAGTCCCGTGCGGGCAGCGAAATACAGCGCACCCACTGCGCAGAGACCCTGGAGTGCGGTGACGACCAGCATGAGCACGCCCAGGCGGGCGATCACCGCGGTGTCACCGACGGTCACCCCCTCGTCGATGATGGCCGCGTTGACGGTCGGCAGGTAGAGCGCGGCCAGCGTGCTGAGGGTCTGGAATCCCATCACCGCCGCGACCGGCCACCGGTACGGCCGGACGTACTGCCGTAGCAGTGCCAGGAGCATCTCGTTACTGTCGCACACCGGCGCGTTAGGCCGAATCAGCAGTTCAGCCGGTATGACACGGGACCAGGACGGGGCTGCCGCTACAGTGCTTGCTGTGAGATTGGTCCCGACGCCCACCCGCCGGAAGCTCGCGGCCTTGGTTGTCGCCGCGGCTGTCGTTCCGCTGCTCGGCGCCTGTTCAGACACCCCGTCTGATCAGCCGCAGTCGAGCCAGCAGCCGGATTCCCCGATTTCCGGGGAGGGAAAGCACGGGCCAGACTTCCCCGAGTGCGGCGGGATCAGTGATCAGACGATGGCAGAGCAGACCCGGGTGATCGGGCTGGTCAAGACGGCTGTCAACACCGTCGGCTGTCAGTGGCTGGCTGGCGGCGGCATTCTCGGACCGCACTTCTCCTTCACCTGGTTCCGCGGCAGCCCGATCGGCCGTGAGCGCAAGACCGAGGAACTGTCGCGGACCAGCGTCGAGGACATCACCATCGAGGGCCACAGCGGGTTCATCGCCGTTGGCACCGATCCAATGCTGGGAGACAACCTGTGCGAGATCGGCATCCAGTTCGACGACGACTTCATCGAGTGGTCGGTGAGCTTCGCCGAGGAACCCTTCCCACCGGCGTGCGAGGTGGCCAAGGAGCTGACCCGCCAATCGATCGTGAACGCCAAATGAGCGCCGCCATGGGAGCCCGGAAACTCATGGTGCCGGTTCTGGCGGGCCTGCTGGCCGCGGCTGTGGTCTCGGGCTGCGCGAAGACCGTCGACGGCGCCGCGATGAAGGCGGGATCGGGCAGCGTCGCGCGTAACGACAACTCCGCCCAGCAATATCCCAACCTGCTCAAAGAATGTGACGTCCTGACCTCCGACATACTGGCCAAGACCGTCGGGGCTGACCCGCTGGATATCCAGAGCACGTTCGTCGGAGCGGTGTGTCGCTGGCAGGCGGCCAACCCGGCGGGGCTGGTCGACATCACCCGGATGTGGTTCGAACAGGGCAGCCTGGCCAACGAACGCAAGGTCGCCGAGTCGATGAAGTACCCGATCGAGAGCCGATCCATCAACGGCATCGCCTCGATCGTGATGCGTGTCCCCAACGACCCCAACGGTGGGTGTGGTGTGGCCAGCGACGCCGGTGGCGTGGTGGGCTGGTGGGTCAACCCGCAGGCGCCGGGTATCGACGCGTGTGCCCAGGCCATCAAACTGATGGAGTTGACGCTCGCCACCAACAGCTGACCGGTGCCGTTCTGCCCGCTGCGGAGGGCAGGCAGCCGCGGAGGTCTGGCAGACCAGGAATCCGGCGTGCTGCTGAACCCTTGGCGATCTCCCGCCTCCGAGCGACTCAATCGCCTGTCGGCTGTGGTGCGAGGACTCGGGGCCCGTCGGGAGTTGCTCAAAGACGGTACAACGCCACCCGATCTCGGGATCCGGCTACCTCGGAACGTGGAACGTCAGCAACTCCGCACCGCCCAACCCCAGGCCCGTCCACCCGACGGGGACGCGCAGTACGGCAATGCCCGACGTCGGGAATTTCTCGGTGATGCGGGCCACCGCCTGCCGGTCAGACGCCGGTGCGGCCAGTCCGAGCGCGACCTGGCTGATGGTGGGCTCGTGACCCACCACCAGCAGCGTGGTCACCTCGTCGGCCATCCCGCTGATCTGTTTGATCATCGTTCCGGGCGAGGCGCCGTAGAGTGCGTCCAGATAGCTGGTCGGCGCCTCAATCATGGTGCTGGCCAGCGTCTGACGAGTACGTACCGCAGATGAACACAACACCGCGTCGATGGCGGGAACATGTTCCCTGAGCCACTCCCCGGCCAGGGCCGCCTCCCGTTCACCGCGTGGCGCCAGCGGCCGGTCGTGATCGGCGACGCCGTCCGGGTAGCCGGATTTCGCATGTCGCATCAGCACCAAGGTCCTCATCCGCCCCAGGTTAGGGCACATGCCGATCGGCGTCCCCGAAGTTGTCGGAGGCCGCCCATACACTCGGCGCATCATGAGGTTTCTGCACACTGCCGACTGGCAACTCGGGATGACCCGCCACTTCCTGGACGCCGACGCCCAAGCCCGGTACTCCGCCGCCCGCCGCGATGCGGTCTCGGGCCTGGGCGCACTCGCCGCCGATACCGGGGCGGAGTTCGTGGTGGTCGCGGGCGATGTCTTCGACGCCAACCAACTGGCTCCGAAGGTCATCAGCCAATCACTTGACGCGATCCGCGCGATCGGTGTCCCGGTTTTTCTGCTGCCCGGCAACCACGACCCGCTTGACGCCTCGTCGATCTACACCAGTGCGCTGTTTCGTCGGGAATGCCCGGACAACGTGACGGTTCTCGACCGCGCCGGGCCATTCAACATCCGACCCGGAGTGCAGATCGTCGCGGCCCCGTGGCGATCCAAGCGTCCGACCGCGGATCTGACCGCCGAGGTGGTGGACGGCCTGCCCGCCGACGGAACGGTGCGCATCCTGGTGGCCCACGGTGCGGTCGACGCCCTGGATCCCGACAAGGCCAACCCCGCCTTGATCCGGTTGGCCGGACTCACCGCTGCACTGGACCGCTCCGCGATCCAGTATGTGGCCCTGGGGGACCGGCACTCGCGAACCGCCTTGGGCGACAGCGGCCGGGTCTGGTATTCCGGTTCCCCGGAGGTCACCAACTATGACCACGTCGAACGCGATTCCGGACACGTCCTGGTTGTCGACATCGACGTCGAGGACCCTGCGCACCCAGTCGACGTCGAGGCGCGCACCGTCGGCAGATGGCGGTTCATCACCTTGCACCGTGAACTGAGCGACAGGCGCGATATCGCTGACTTGGACGTCAATCTCGACCAGTTGCCAGACAAGGACCGCACGGTGGTCCAGTTGGCCCTGGTCGGCACTCTCACGGTCAGCGATCACGCGTTGCTGGAGGCCGTGCTGGACCGCTACGCGCGGCTGTTCGCCTGTCTGGGCAGCTGGGATCGACACACCGCCCTCGCTGTGATGCCCTCCGACGACGAATTCGACGATCTCGACGTCGGCGGGTTCGCTGCCGAGGCCGTCGCCGAATTGGTGCAGACCGCCCGCTCCGGGAGTGCCGACGCCGCCGCCGCTCGGCAGGCGCTGGCGCTGCTGCTCCGCCTGCGGGAAGGCCGCGTGGCATGAGGCTGCACCGCCTCCGGCTGACGAACTTTCGGGGTGTCGACGACCGCGAGCTGGCGTTCCCCGACCATGGTGTCGTTGTGGTCTGCGGCCCCAACGAGATCGGCAAGTCCTCGATGCTGGAAGCCCTCGATGTGCTGTTGGAGTTCAAAGATCGCTCCGGGAGCCACAAGGTCAAGCAGGTCAAGCCGACCCATGCCGACGTCGGCGCGGAGGTGGAGGCCGAGATCAGCACCGGCCCCTACCGGTTCACCTACCGGAAACGCTTTCACCGGCGCCCGATTACCGAGTTGACCGTTCATCAGCCGGTGCGCCGTCAGTACAGCGGTGACGAGGCGCACGAGGCGGTCCGGCTGATGCTCGAGGAGACCCTCGATACCCGGCTGTGGGAGGCCCAGCGGGTGCTACAGGCCTCGGCCAGCGATGCGGTCAACCTGTCCGGCTCCGACGCGCTGGCCCGTGCGCTGGACGCCGCCGCCGGCGAAGTGACCGCTGCCGGGGGTACCGAGTCCCTGCTCATCGACAGCATCGAGGCCGAGTTCGGCCGGTACTTCACCTCCACCGGACGGCCGGCCAGGGAGTGGAAAGCCGTGGCCGACAGGCTCGCTGTCGCAGAGTCCCGGGTCGAGGAGTGCCGCCAGGCCCTCGCCGATGTCGAACTTCGGGTGCAGCGCCACGATGACGTCAGCCGCCGAAGGACCGAGCTGTCCGCAGAACTGGGGCCCGCGGCGGCGCGGCTGGCTGCCGCCGAAGAGGCGGCGGAGGCGCTCGCCGTCCTGGCGGATCGACTCAACCAGGCCAATCTGCAAGCCACCGCCGCAGCAGGCACCAGCAGCGCGTCATCGTCGCGGCACGCCGAGCGACAGAAGCTGATCGCCGAGGTCGACCGACGTGTGTTGGCCTTGGACGAGCTCGGGCGGCAGTTGTCTGCAGCGGTCGCGGATGAGGCGAGCGCGACTGCGCTCGCCGACACGGCAACAGCCGCAGCATCCACGGCGGCCGCCGACCTGGCGGCCGCTCACCGTCGGGTCGACGAGGTCCGCGCCGCCGCTGCCGCCTGCGCGTCCCGCGACGAGGTTCAGAGGCTTGTCGCGCGACTGGCGCGTATCGACGAGGCCGAGCACGACCTCCGGGGTGTCTGCGACGCACTTGCGGCGATCCCTGTGACCGCTGCGATATTGGCCGACATCGAGCGAAGTGCGTCAGATGTCGACAGGCTGCAGGAACAGCTGCTCGTGGATGCCGCCAGCATCAGGTTCACCGCTGCCGCCGGGCTCGAGCTCACCGTCGACGATCAGCCGCGGAACCTGGCGGCAGGGGAGACGTGGACCGTTCCGGCATCCGCGCCGGTCACCGTCGACATGCCCGGGGTTCTGTGCGTCCGCATCGATCCCGGCGCTGGTGCGGTCGATCTGCGAGCGAAACTCGACGCTGCGCGGGCAGAGCATGCTGCGGCGCTCTCCAAGGCCGCGGTCGCCGATATCGCCGCTGCCCGCGAGGCCGACGAACAGCGCCGCGCCCTGATCGGCAGGCGGGACGGGTTGCGCGCCACCCTGGATGGACTCTGCTCGGACGGTGACGCCGCAGCCGTGCGTGCCCGACTCGCCGACCTGCGCGCCGAGGTCCCCGCCGGTGCAGGTGACGCGTTCGACGATGTCGGCCACGCCGCCGAGGAGCTGCGCAGGGCAAACGAGGCGGTGGCTGCGGCCTCCGCGGACGTCGATGCCCGCCAGCAGGTCGCGGTCGCCGCGGCGGCCGTGCTGGCTGAAAAAGTCACCGGCACAGCGGTTCTGCGTGACCGGGTGTGCACGGCCGAGGCCGAGCTCGCAGCAGCGCAGGATCACCTGGCCCAGGCCAGGGCCGCGGCGGACGATGCAACGCTGGCCGCTTCCGCGTCCGGCGATGCCGAGGCTCTGCGCCGGGCCGAGGAGACGCTGGCGGCGCTGACGACCAGATATCAGGCCGCCGATCCTGATGCGGTCACCGCGGAACTCGATGCCGCTCGGGCGGCAGCGGATGCTCTCGCGGGCGAACTGGCGGATGCCGACGCAGAACTCGCCACCTTGAGCGCGCAACTCGAGGTGATCGGCGGCGAGGGCCGGCAGGGCCAACTCGACGACGCCGAATCCGAATGTCAACGGGCCCGCGCCGCGCACATCCGGGTCGGTGAGCGGGCCCACGCGGTCAGGTTGCTCCGCGAGACCATGGTGCGGCATCGCGACACGGCTCGGCAGCGTTATGTCCTGCCGTACCGGACCGAGCTGGAACGGTTGGGACGCATCGTGTTCGGGCCGTCCTTCGAAGTCGAACTCGACACCGAGCTGATCATCCGGAGCCGAACCCTCGACGGCCGTACCGTTCCCTACGAGTCGCTGTCCGGCGGCGCCAGGGAGCAGTTGGGGATCCTCGCCAGGCTGGCCGGTGCGGCCTTGGTGGGTGATGACGACACCGTTCCGGTGATGATCGACGACGCACTCGGCTTCACCGACCCCGACCGGCTGGCCAGGATGGGCGCAGTGTTCGACACCGTGGGCGGCCGCGGTCAGGTCATCGTGCTGACCTGCCAGCAGGACCGCTACGCCGGTGTCTCCGGTGCGACGGTCATCGAACTGAGCGCCTGAGCCGCCGCTCGCGTTCGTCAGGTGCGATCCGCCAGAGCCAGCACCTCATCGAACCCCGCCACCAAACACTGCTGGAACTCGTCGAAGTCGGGGATCGCGCCGGTGTCGACGTCGATGCCCAACGCGCAGGTGTCGACGTAGGTGAGCAGGGTGACGTTGACCGCCGCCCCGATGGTCGGGCCGAAAGCGTACTGAACGCGAACCTTGGCACCGGCCAGGTACACCGGCACCGGCAGGCCGGGAACGTCGCTGGCGAGGAAGTCGACCTTGCGCAGCACCGAACCGATGTACCAGCGCGGCATCAGGTTCATCGCCCCGGCGATGATCTGGATGTAGGGGGTCGACTTCTCGTTGCGCACCTTGGTGGTGCGCGCCCGGGTTTCAGCGATGCGTGCGGCGGGATCGGCCTCGCCGACCGGTACGTCGAAGCGGGCCAAGGTGATGTGGTTGCCGCCCTCGTCATCGTCCTCGGTGCGCACACTGATCGGCATCGTCAGGTGCAGGTCACCGACCTCGACGCCGTGTCGCTCGTGGTAGCGCCGCAACCCGCCGGCGATCCCCGCCACGAACGCGTCGTTGAGAGCCCCGCCGCCCCGGTGCGCCGCGGCCTTCAGTGTCGACAACGGCACCTCATGCACACCGAGACGGCGTACCAGGGTGCGTTCCTTCATCAGCGCCGAACCGGTCTCGGTGACCGGCCGCATGGTCCGGTACACCGACGCCGCCAACTCGCCGGCATCGGTGACAGTCTGCCGCGGATGGCGAACGGCCTTGAACAACAGTTTGGGCGCCGCGCCTGCCGCGCCGGACACCGCCTGACCAACCAGGCTCAGGTCGTAGCGCAAAGCGTCGACGTAGTCGCTGAGCGGCCCGTGCATCTGAACCTGCGGTTCTTCGGTCCCGGTCCGGACCGACTCGATGCTGCGTGGCTCCTCGGTGAGGTCGAACAGGTGCATGGCGATCTGCACGCCGCCCACTCCGTCGGTCAGCGCGTGGTGGAACTTGCACAGCACGGCGGCGCCGCCGTCGTCGAGACCCTCGATGAGGGTGGCCGTCCACAGCGGGCGGGCGCGATCGAAGTCCGCCATCGCCGCCACCCGCGCCATCTCTAGCACAGCCTCGAGGTTTCCCGGTTCGGGGGCTGAGACGCTGCGCAGATGGAAGTCGATGTCAAAATCCGGTGCGAACTCCCACCGCGGCGGCGCCGGCGGCGGGGACTCCACGACCCGCTGGCGCCAGATGGGCAGCGTGTGCGACAGCGCACCGAACCGCTGGCGCACCACGTCCCAATCCGGCGAGCGGTCCAGCATGATCACCGTCACCACCGTCGAGCGCAGCCGCGCATCCGATTCCATCGCCCAGGTGAAGGCGTCGGTCTGGCTCATGAACTCAGTCATCGTGGTCCACGGTACGGCCGTGGCGCGGCCGCCGTCACCCCTCCGGACGGCACCGGTGACTTTGTTCTCTGCGGCGTTCCACGCGGCGTTCTCTGCGGCGTTCCACGCGGCGTTCCCTGCGAGGCGTCGGGGCGCTTCAACCGCCGTGGAGCGCAGCGGTGACCAGGATGGTCCGGTGCCACCACCGGATGCGTTAACGGCAGAATCGGGCTATGACCCTGAGCGGTAAGCGTCGCCGCGTCCACGACAAGCTGGCCGCGCTGCCGGGTGTGCGCGCCGTGCGCCGGCCGCTCGAACCCGGCGGGGTCGAGCAGTTCGACCTGTACTACGTGCGCTCCGGTCCCGCCGGTGATCGGCCGG
Organism: Mycobacterium sp.; assembly: GCA_020438895.1. Classification (GTDB taxonomy): domain Bacteria; phylum Actinomycetota; class Actinomycetes; order Mycobacteriales; family Mycobacteriaceae; genus Mycobacterium. Next base: position 4,366 of record JAGQTS010000217.1, on the reverse strand, counting down.
TGGTGATCATCCCCGGTGGCCCGGGCATGGCATCGGTCGCGCATTATCAGGGCTTGCGGCGCAGGGCCGCGGCATCCGGCCTGGACATCATCATGGTCGAGCACCGCGGGGTGGGCATGTCGCGCCACGACGACGCCGGCGCCGATCTCCTCGCAACAGCGCTCACCATCGACCAGGTCGTCGATGACGTCGCCGCGGTTCTCGATGATGCCGGGGCCGCCGACGCCGTCATCTACGGCACGTCCTACGGCAGCTACCTGGCCGCCGGGGTGGGTGTGCGCCATCCCGACCGGGTCACCGCGATGATTCTGGACTCGCCGCTGCTCAACCGAGATGACATCGAGGTCGTGCGGCGCGAACTGCGCGCCTTGCTCTGGCACGGCCACACCCCCGACCCGCAGACCGCCGAACTGGCGGCCAAGGTGCGCCGGTTGGCTCAAGACGGCACCATGACGCCGACCGACGCCCAGTTGGCGGCCACGCTCTACGGTCTCGGCGGGGCCGACCTTCTGCATCGTCTCTTCGATCTTCTGCTCGACGACCGGTGGCTGCTGTGGACGACGATGAGCCGGATCGGGCAGGCTGCGGCCCGCAAGATGCCCTACCGCAACGAGTCCGATCTCGTCGGCCCGATCGGGTTCCGCGAACTGAACTTCCACGGCGTCCCCGACGGGCTCCCGTTGGATCCCGCGGTGGCGATGCGGGAGTCCGCTCCGGGGGACACTCCGCCGTTCGAGGGGGAGCCGTTCGACCTGGTCGCCGAAATGCCGTCATTCTCCTGGCCCACCGTGGTGATCTCCGGGGGCCGCGACCTCACCACCCCGCCGGCCGTCGCCGACCGCATCGCGGGTCTGGTTTCCGGTGCCGTGCTGGTGAGTCTGCCGACCGCCGGCCACAGCATCCTGGACACCCGCGAGCCTGCCGCGTTACAGATCCTCACCGAGGTCTGCGCCGGGCGGATCGAGCGGCTGTCGGGTCAGGGCGAGGAACTTGACCGGCTGCCTGTTCGGCCCGGATTGTGGCTGATGGGGTCGGCGATCGAGGTGGCGGCGCGCATCGAGGCGGTTCTGCCGGTCGCGCTGCCGCGGCTGCTGCCCCGTCTGCTCAGGAGTACTACTTCATGAAACCGATCGCGCTGTAATTCAGGTCGCCCACGCCGGTCGGGCCGAAGTTCGCCAGGTTGCTGCGCACCGCAACGTTGCCCGGGGACTGGAACAACGCCAAGCTGAACACCTCGTCCCAGAGCATGGTGTCCACCTCGTTGGCCAACTGCCGGGCTTTGACCGGATCCAGCTCTCCGAGGACCTCGTCGACCTTGGCGTCGATCTGCGGCGACGAGATCTTGCCGAAGTTGCTCTCCGCGCCGGTGGTGAAGATCTGGTTCAGGCAGCACAGCGCGAACGCGTCGCCGACCCAGGAGAACTGGGCGATGTCGAAGTCGCCGACATTGATGTAGTTGGTGAAGAACCCGGAACCCGGCTTGACATCGAGTTCGAGTTTCACGCCGATCTGCGCGAGGGTGTTCTGCGCGACCTGGGCCACCTGGCGGGTGCTCTGCGCGTCGTAGATCACATTGCGGATGACCAGCTGCCGGCCGTCCTTCTCCCGGAACTGGCCGTTGAGCTTCCACCCCAGCGCGTCGAGTTCGGCCTGTGCCTTCTCCGGGTCGTAGGCCACCGCCGCACTGTTGTCCTGATAGCCCTCCTGCCCCGCCACGAAGATGTGATTGCCCAGCGGTGTCGGGTTGTCCACCAGCCCGCGCTGGGTGACGTTCACGATGGCTTGGCGGTCGATGCCCTTGGCGACGGCCTGCCGCAGGGCCTTGTCCGACAGAATCGATCCGGGGGCGCCGTTGAACGTCATGTGGTACCAACTCGGCCCGGGAGCCCGCCGGATCGAGATCCCGTCGGTGCGCTGGGCGATGGTCAGTTCGTCCAGGGAGGCGATTCCGGTGGCGTCGATGGTGTTGTTCTGGAGCGCCGGGATGCGCGCGGCGTCGTCGAGCGTGAGATAGGTGATGGAGTCCAGCACTGCCGGTGTTCCCCACCATTTTTCGTTGCGGGTCAGCGTGATTCGCTGCGCGGTGCGGTCTACCGCAGACACCCGGAACGGTCCTGCCGACGGGCCGGGGGCGCGCAGTTGGCCCTTGTTGAAGACTTCCGGGGTGGCCGTCATGCTCTTGGGCAGCAGCATGGTGTTTCCGGCGAACATGCCCTTCCACTCCGGATAGTGCTGGGCGAAGGTGATCACCGCCTGCCGGTCGTCGACCCCGCGGGTCACCGACGCCACCCGGTCCGAGCCGTTGGGGGAGGCGATCGCGAAGGCTTCGTCCTTGCCGCTGGTGGCGTTGATCTGAGCGGCGATGTCCTCCCAGGTGATCGGGTTGCCGTCGGACCAGGTCGCTTCCGGATTGATGGTGTAGGTCACCACTTGCGGGTCGGTCTTGGTCAATTCGACGTTGGTGAAGTAGTCGGTGTTGACCGTCATCGAGCCGTCCGGGGCGATGACGAATGCGCGCGGCATGGTGGCTCGCAGCATCGACGCCGTTTCGGCCTGATTGCCGTCGATGTTGAGGGTGTTGAAGTTCTCCGGTAGCGCGCCGATCGCCAATCTGAGGTTCCCGCCGGGTGCCAGGCTCGCCGGATCCTGCGGGTTGATGTCACTGGCCGCACCGAGTTCGGCTTTGCCGCCCACCGCGTCGGAGGTGCGCGCACCTGACGAGCAACCCGCCACGAGCAAAGCAGGCACCACAGCAAGAACCGCCAGTCGGCGGGAGAGTCGAGTCACGGCCCCGATGCTAACGGCGGGCGGGGTCGGGCCGGGGGATGGCGGCCAGCAACGTGCGGGTGTATTCGTGTTGTGGATCGCCGAACACCTGCTCCGCGTCGCCGTACTCGACGATCTTCCCGCGGTGCATCACCGCCACGGTGTGGGCCAGGTGCTTGACCACCGACAGGTCATGGGACACGAAGAGGTAGGACAGGTCGAAGTCGCGCTGCAGATCCAAGAGCAGGTTGATGATCCCGGCCTGAATGGATACGTCGAGGGCCGACACCGGCTCGTCCAGGGCGAGGACCCTGGGCTTTCGCGCCAGTGCCCGGGCGATGCCGATGCGTTGCTTCTGGCCGCCGGAGAACTCGCCGGGGTAGCGGCTGGCATCGGTCCGGCTCAGCCCGACGATGTCGAGCAGCTCGGCCACCCTCGCGTCACGCCCCGCCCGGTCGACGCCGCCGGCCTGCAGCGGCTCGGCCAGGATGTCGGAGATCGGCAGCCGCGGGTCCAGCGAGGCCACCGGGTCCTGGAATACGACCTGCAGATCACCGCGCATCTCCCTACGGGCCTCCCGGGACAGTGCCGCGACGTCGTTGCCGAGCACCTCGATGGCGCCCGACTGAGGTGCACGCAGTTCGAGGATCTCGTGCAGGGTGGTCGACTTGCCGGAGCCGGATTCGCCGACGATGCCCAGCGTGCGCCCTTGGCGGAGTTCGAAACTGACCTGGTCCACAGCTCGGACCTCGCCGACCTGCCGGCGGAAGACCACCCCCTTGGTGAGCCGGAAGGTCCGGGAGAGGTCCCGCACGCGGACCACGACCTCGGGCTCGGGGTTTGTCGGTGCCGCGACTGGGTCGGTGGCCACGCCGTAAATTTCGGCCGCCGATCGCCCGGCCACCTCCGCGCTGCGGATGCACGCCGCCCAGTGGCCGGGGCCGACCTCGACCGGGTCGGGCTCCACCTCCCGGCATGCGGGGATGGCCAGCGGGCAGCGTGGGGCGAACGGGCACCCGGGTGGCAATGTGACCAGCGATGGCGGTGCGCCGGGTATCGGTACCAGTCGTGCCCCGCGGGGGGAGTCCAGTCGGGGGACCGATCCGAGTAATCCAGCTGTGTACGGCATCCGGCGGTCGGCGTAGAGGTCTGCGACAGGAGCCTCTTCGACGGCTCGACCGGCATACATCACCAGTGCCCGGTCGGCGAATTCGGCCACGACGCCGAGGTCATGGGTGATGATGAGCACCCCGGCGCCGGTGACATCGCGGGCAGTACGCAGGACATCAAGGATCTGGGCCTGCACCGTGACGTCGAGCGCGGTCGTGGGTTCGTCACAGATGATCAGGTCGGGGTTGTTGGCGATCGCGATGGCGATCACCACCCGCTGGCGCTCACCACCGGACAGTTCGTGCGGAAAGGACCGCGAACGCTGCTCCGCCTGGTCGATGCCGACCAGTTCCAACAATTCGACCGCGCGACGGCGGGCTTCCTGCTTTCCGACGGCCCTGCCGCCGTCGCGGTGGTGAATGGTGATGGCCTCGGCGATCTGGTCCCCCACGGTGTAGACCGGGGTGAGCGCCGACATCGGATCCTGGAA